>JACRIJ010000092.1 GCA_016220095.1 Planctomycetota bacterium
AGGGAATGATACACTTGCAGAAGTGAATCCGGCAACGCAGGCGATTACAGCGACGTATAATACCCCATTTTTAGACGAAAATATATCCATGTCCAGAGGCGGGCAGTCTTATTATTATATGCAAGACGGTTTAGGGAGCGTTCGTCAACTCCTGAACCCCTTAACTCAACAACCCTTAAACTCGTATGATTATAATGCCTGGGGCGAAAGCGTATCAGAACAGGAACTCGTACCGAATACGTTCAAGTATACAGGGAGAGAATGGGATAACGAAACTTCAAATTATTACTTCAGGTCAAGATATTATAGTCCGGCAATAGGGAAATTTAACCAGAAAGACGGAATCGGATTTGATGGCGGATTCAATTTGTATATATATGTAGAAAACAATCCAAATATCTCAACAGATCCCTTTGGACTTTTGAAATACACTGTAAAAGAAGGCGATTCTTTAGAGAAAATCTACGTAAGTTTGAAATATGATGAAAAAACTTTCGGATTAGATGAATTTATAAAAACAGTTATAGTTAATAATCAAACAAAATATCCAGAAATCGCAGGAGACACAAAACACTTGCCAGGATATTTAATAAAACAAGGATGGGAATTAGAATTGCCGGAAAATACGAAAATTGAAAATTCGGCAAATGAAGAAGCGAATCTTCATACGTCTTTAGGCTTTGAGATTACTCTTGGTACCAAATGTTTTGGGCCTGTTGAATTTGGTTCAAATGTTGTAAATTCGCCATTCTCACAACAACCAGCAAATGAATTAATGCCTGAAGATTTTGCCGACGAGTCTGATGCTTATATTCCTGTTTCGACTAATTCAGATGATATACTTGATGAAGTATTTAACAGGTTAGTTCAATTAGAATTGCCCAGTGCTTGGGTATTAGGACTAAAAGGTAAGATTATTGATATTCGCTTAAAAAATCTAACGGTGACTAATACAAATGCTGAATGGAATGATTATAGAAATCAGTTAAGATTACGTGGTGATTTTTTTAAAAAACAATACGACAATATAATACTTAAAAGAATCGATGAGTTGCCACCAGGTAATTTTGCAGAATTAGTTCATGAATTGTGGCATGCGTATTATAAACATATTGAAGGCAAATCAATTAGTACTCTTGATCAAGAACGCATGGGGTGGTATATACAGCCTATTGTTGAGGGAAATGCTAATGCATTTGAAAAGTATAATAAAAAACAAGAAGCGTCATTGCCGTATGCTGTCTCTGATTGGAATGCGGGCATAATTGGTTCAAAAACTGCTCGGCCAGGCGAGGCGTATGGTGCACCTGAAGGCAAATTACAGCACTAAATAGAAAATGAATTATCTGAAAGGATTGCAATTGCATGAATTTTAAAATTAAATTAATTTTTATTTGCTTTTTAGTAACTATTTCACCTGTATGTGCTGACGAAAATAATGGCATAGCGGCAACAAAAATATTAGTCGCAAACCTAAATGAATTGAACATAGAAAACGATATTACGGTTATGCCTAACATGCGAATTAGTCCTGATGGCAGCCAGATAGCGTACATAGGAATATTCGGGCAAAGGCAGTTTGTGGTGCTGAATGCAACTAAAGGAAAATTTTTTGACGAGGTAGGTTATAATCTTTTTTTTAGTCCTGATAGCAAACATATAGCATATCAGGTAATTATGGACACTAAACAGTTTGTTGTAGTAGATGACAAATATGGCAAGTCTTATGACAATGTTGATATTTCAGACGCTATTTTTAGCCCGGACAGCCAAACGGTTGCTTATATTGCAGAAATAAATAGCAAAAAAGTAACTGTTATGAATGGGCATGAAGGAAAGAAATACGAAAAAATTTATGATATCGTTTTTAGCCCTGACAGTAAACATGTTGCTTATAACGCCTTAAGCAATAATAAATGGTGTATGGTTGTTGATGGAAAAGAAAGCACGTTTTATGATAGGGCAGGCAGTATGATTTTCAGTCCGGATAGTAAGCATTATGCATATATTGCAGAATTGGGTGGTAAATATTGTGTAGTTATGGATGGAGAAGAGGGTTTTTTTTATAAAGATATTGACAGATACTCACTCCTTTTCAGCTCGGATTCTAAGCATTTTGCATACGTGGCAATGGCGCAAGATAAAAAAAGTTTTGTCGTAGTTGATAGTAAGGAAATGAAACGCTATGATATGGCTACTGGACTAGTATTTTATCCTGATAGTCAACATGTAACTTATGCCGCTGAATTAAACAATCGGTGGTTTATTGTTATAGATGAGAACGAAAGTGCGTCATATAACGGTATACTGGATTATAGCCTTGTTTTTAGCGCAGATGGTCAACATGTAGCTTACGCGGCGAACAGAAATAATGTGGAATTTGTTGTGGTTGACGGCGAGGAGCATAAGCAATATGAACATATTAAAATAGGGTCTCTTATGTTTAGTTCAGATGGCCAGCATATTGCATATATAGCTACTAAAAAAAATAAACAATTCTTGGTTTTGGATGGCAAAGAATATAAATTATACGATGAAATGTCAGGTTTATATTTTAGTCCTGACAGTAAACATATTGTGTATGCGGCAAAACTTGGTGGAAATGAAATACTGGTTATAAATGACAAAGAATTTATTCAAGAGGGGATTATGATTTCAGATATATCAGGAATGCGATATCTGATTGAAAAAAAGTTTTTTTTTAGTTCCGATAGCATTTTTTCATATTACATTTTAGAAGACAATAAACTTTATCGAATAGAAGTCTCCATAAAGTAAATTTTACAATAGCAACAGAAATAGAACATGGAATCAAAACGGCGAGTATAATCAGTTATTTAGTTAATGCGCATTTGTGTTTTTGTCCAGAGGCGTGGAGTGATTTCAGCTCCACGCTTTAGCCTGTGGCATAAAATTACAAATCAAAAACACCTTGACAACCCTGTCGTAACTTTGTATTATCCAGTTATGGCAGTTATTGCCGCGGGGGAACTTGAAACCAACCTTCACTGAGGCCTTACTTCATCCGCTCAATTCTTCTTGACTTTCATATTAGTATATGCAAAAATACTTCATATTCGCGTTTATTAAGGTGCATAAGTTTTACACTGAGTGCGACAAAGTATGGTTTCGGCGACGTTTGGCTTTTCCCGAAAAATTATCGTTTCTCTCTGTGAGCTCTGTGTTCTTTTATCCTGAGGGGACCGAAGAGCTGTGGCTGATGTCTTTGGTTGCGGCTATACTGCTTAATATATGATTCTTTTTGAAACGCAAAACCTGTCAAAACACTTTGGCGGCCTGAAGGCCGTGGAGGATTTTTCTTTCTGCCTTGAGCGCGGGATGATTTACAGCATCATCGGCCCCAATGGCGCCGGTAAGACTACGCTCTTTAATTGCTTTACCGGCCTTTATCCGTCAACAAGCGGTAAAATCAAATTTAAGGACGACGATATTACCGGATTGAAACCGCACCGTATAACGAGATTGGGCATTGGAAGGACTTTTCAGAATATCAGGCTTTTCGCCGAGATGACGGCGCTTGAGAACGTCATGGTCGGGATGTTTTCAAGGACTCACAGCGGCGTAATAGGTTCCATAATAAGAATGCCCGGCACGGTGAGCGAGGAGCGCGCAAGCGCGAAAACCGCTCTACAGCTCCTGGAATTCGTAGGGCTCGCGGATAAAAAAGACGCTTGGGCGCGGAATATTGCGTACGGTTCCCAGAGGCGGTTGGAAATAGCCCGCGCATTGGCCACACAACCGGAACTTCTCCTTCTGGACGAGCCCGTCGCAGGCATGAATCCGTCCGAAACCAGGGATTTGATGGACCTTATTCTGAAAATACGCGAAAAAGGCATAACAATACTGCTGATAGAACACGATATGAAATTCGTTATGGGAATCTCGGATTGCATAAGCGTCCTTGACCACGGCGTAAAAATCGCCGAAGGATGCTGTAACGAAATCAAGAGTAATCCTAAAGTGATAGAAGCGTACCTCGGCAAGGACGGAACGGAGTCTGGAGGCTAAGAGTCTGGAGTCCGGAGTTGACGTCAGGTCCGCCCCCTTCCTGCTTCATACTGCCTCCTTCGTTATGAGGAGGAAAGATGAAAAACGAAGAAGGAAGGACCGTTGGGATTTAATGACTGGATGATTTGCGATTTGATGATTAACGTACGAGCGCGAAATCGTAAAATCATCAAGTCATCCAGTCACTAAATCATTAAATTTACAGATATGCTTATACTAAATGATGTTCATACAAGTTACGGCCCCATAGAGGTGCTGAAAGGCATTTCACTTGAGGTGAAAGAGGGCGAGATAGTCACCATAATCGGCGCGAACGGCGCCGGCAAGACTACCACCCTTATGTCCATCTGCGGGGTCAACAAGGTCAAAAAAGGCGGGATACATTTTCTTGGCAGTGATATCTCTAATGTTCCCGCGCATGATATCGTCAACCGCGGCATCTCGCAGGTGCCTGAAGGCAGGCGCATTTTCCCCCGCATGACCGTAAAAGAAAACCTTGAAATGGGCGCGTTCATGCGCAGGGACACGAAGAATTTTGACGATGATTTTGAAAAGGCATACGCTCTTTTTCCCATATTGCGGGAACGCCAAAATCAGATGGGTGGCACGCTTTCCGGCGGTGAACAGCAGATGCTGGCCATAGCGCGCGCATTGATGGGAAGGCCGAAACTCCTCCTGCTGGACGAGCCGTCGCTGGGCCTTGCGCCGCTTTTTGTGGCAAAGATTTTTGAAGTCATCAAAGAGTTGAACAAAGCCGGTACGACGATACTGCTTGTGGAACAGAACGCCCGCATGGCGCTTCAGACAGCGCATCGCGGATATGTTATGGAACTCGGGAAAATAATACTTGAAAATTCGGCAAAAGAATTGTTAAATGACCCTAAAGTGGCATCCGCGTATCTCGGGGGGTAAGACGGATTTAATATTTGAGATTTAAGATTGCAGATTTCAGGAGGAGGTCAAATGCAAAACATCCATCCATTATTCGTTCATTTTCCATTAACGCTTCTTTCTATCGGCCTGCTTTTTGATTTTCTGGGCGTGGCATTGAAAAAGGATTCATTCCGCAATGCCGGCTGGTGGTGCCAGGCGTTCGGAATGCTGGCTATTATGGCGGCCGCGGGCACCGGGCTGATGGCGGAAGAATCGCTTGAACATTCCGGCCACAACGCGTTGGCTCATGAGACAATGGAACAGCACGAAATGTTTATGCTGATATCCGCGGGCGTATTTGCGGTGCTTTTCGTATGGCGCGCTGTCAGCAAGACGCGCCTGCCGGAGAAACTTCTGTTAATGGTGTTGTATTTTGTAATTGGCGCGGCCGCGGCGGGCATTATGTTCTACGGCGCGCATCAGGGCGGCAGGCTGGTGTACGAATTCGGGATAGGCGGAAGCGCGGTCAAACAACCCGCAGGGGACGTTCAGCAAGACCATGACGGCGGACATCAACATGATAAAGAGTCAGAGGCCGAAGAGCATCACGAACACTAAATCACAGATTTGAGCCAATAATTTGACTTTTGCGGTTTTATCAGGTATAATTATTACGACCACAGAGGATTGCCCGCAGGGCGCTCTGTGGTTTTTTCGTCTTATTAGAGGTCTTAAAATGGAACTTGAACCAAAGGAACAAAACGAAAAAACTCCTTTTACAACCGTCCGTAAAACCGACGTTATAATCATGCTTGCCGTATTGCCTTTGCTGACCGCGCTGGTGTTGATATTCGTGGTCCTGCCGGCGCTCGTGAATAAGCCTGCGGTTCAAAAGCAGGCGCCGTTGGATAATGCCCAACAGGCGGCAGATGACAAGATACACAAGCCGCAGAACCAGATTGCGATGAACATGATACTTCAGAAAAAACCTGAAAAAGCCGGCGATACCGGCGAAATCCTGCTCATCGTTACGCCGCAGATTGACGCCCCAGGAATGAATATATACTTTGAAATCCCGGGTAAACTCTCGCCGTCAGGCGAATTGGAATGGACCGGCGACCTTGTCAGCGGCGAAACCAAGACCCTTACAGCCGGTTTTACGCTTCCGGACGACGTCAGTTATGAAATTAACGCCGGCGCCTGGATAAAAAGCCTGAAATCAGGTAAGACTGCTAATGCGAAAAGACTTAGCGTAGGCACCGGCAAGGCCAAGACCTCTGCTCCTAAAGGCGAAGAAAACACCAATGATAAAGGCCAGAAGATAATAGAATTTGAGGTTCCGCAAAAAAAATAAACCGGCTTCCTCGGCCACTGACTACTGATAATATGAATTACATGAAAAAAACAATTTTTGCATATATGCTTGTGCTGGCAACGGGTTTGCCTTGCCTTGCGGGCACCATATCCGGTACCGTCCGTTATCAGAATAAGATTTACAACAGCGACGGTTTTACCGGCGCTTCGGTTTATTACCCCGTAAGGTATGCCGATGCGGAAATCGTCAACAAGGGCACTAATGAAGTGCTTGGTTCGGGCGAAGTCAACGTGGACGGCTTTTATTCCATTGACATTTCTGATGCTGTTTCAGCCGATATCTTTCTCAGGGTTTACGCGTTTCAAAGCAATTCCCAATTCAATCTGTCCGTCAGGAATAACGACAGTTCCAAGGCTATTTACACCGCCAAGACATACGGTACCGCCTACGCGGGCCAGGCATTGGCCATAGACCTGGACATATCGTTAACGAGCGGAGTGGCTGACGCGTTTAATATCTTTGACTGTACGCTTCTTGCCCAGGAATGGATGCAGGCGGTGAACAGCGATTTTACGATATCGGCACTGCCGGAATTCATCATGTACTGGGAAAACGGCACTTACGACGGCACTTATTACGACCGGGGAAAGCACGCCATATTCCTGCGCGGCGAATCGTCGGATTCGGATTCGTTTGATGACGACATTATATTGCACGAACTCGGGCATTTTATCATAGACGTTTATTCCCTTGACCAGTCACCCGGGGGCGGGCACAGCCTGACGGGGCATTACGATGTGCGCCTTGTGTGGTCTGAAGGCGTCGCGCATTGGGTTTCAAGCGCCATACGCAGATGGGTGGATACCGGCACTGCTTACGCCGGCAGGTACCCGCTTTTTTATACGCAGGTTGACAATTTTGGAATACAGAACAGTTCTTTTGACCTTGAACTGCCGTCATATTCCGTTCAGGCCTCGGGCGCGGACAACGAACTCTCCATAGCATCCATGTTATGGGACATTTCGGACACATCAACAGACCCTGACGGTTCGCAGGGAGTTGACGACGATTCCATGGATTTGAGCCTGGACGGCCGCGACATAGTCGTGTGGAACGTTATTGACAATTATATAATGGAACAGAAAGCGATAAGTTTTGAAACCTTCTGGGATGGATGGCAGGAATATTATCCGGCATATAAAACGCAGGTGCAGGAAATATTAACCGGCAGAAGCGTGAATTACTTTGCCGATACGATTGAGACGAATGATACGTATCTTACGGCCGTAATCATAGGCGAAATTCCGTACACGTCGCCGCAGCTTACTTTTTACGGTTCAGTTACGCCTAAAGGCGATAAGGATTGGTTTGCATTGTCCGCGGTAAAAGGCAATGTTTATGAAATAGAAACTACCGGCCTTAAGGATGGCGCTGACACTACCCTGGAATTATATAACATTTCCGGCACTACGCTTATAACCCTGAATGACGACCGCGCGCCGGGCGACGTTTCATCCGTGATAGAATGGACCGCGCCTACGACGGAAACGTATTATATTTCAGCGCATGCCTATGACGGCACTGACGCAATTTCGTATTACGGCGCATATACGCTCAGCGTTTCCATAACATCGCAGGCAACCCCGAATGCCGCCCCGCAGGTGGCGCTCAGCGCCGCGCCGCTCTCGGGTCCCGCGCCTTTTACTACGACGCTTACCGCAAACGCCGCGGACACTGACGGCACTATCACTATGTACCAGTGGGATTTTGACGGGAACGGAGTAACGGATTATTCGTCAAGCAATGCAAATACGATATTATATGTATATTATGAGATCGGTACATTCAATCCGTCAGTTACGGTGACCGATGACGGCGGGCTTTCCGCGAGCAGTACGGCGGCAGTGGAGGCAACTGCGGTTGTTGACGCGCCTGGCGGCAATACCCAGACCGATTATACCCAGTCCTCGGCGCCGTTGACTGTGAATTTTACAATGACCGGAAATACCTCAACCGTGCCGATATTTTCGTATGAATGGGATTTTGAATCCGACGGCACTTATGATTATTTTTCGCTGACGTCGCCGGATATAGCGCATACGTATGCGATCCCGGGCACTTATACCGCCAATTTGCGCGTGCAGAATATCAACGGACAGGCTGTAAAAATTCCGGCTGATCCGATTACAGTGGATGGCACGCTGTCTTCAGTGTCCGTAAATACCGCGCCTGACCCTGCGGCAGGAGTAGTGCCATTGACAGTTTCCTTTGCCGCGTCACCGGAACAAAGCGGTTATGACGGGCCTTTTGAATGGGACTTTAACGGGGACAATAAATTTGACCTGTTGACAAGTTCCAGCACGACACTGCATACTTATTATGAAATCGGCAATTTTACGGTCAGGGTTCGCGCGTACAGTGCGGCGGGTTCTGCCGGCGAAGGCACGGCGAACGTGTTCGTGCAGGATTCGTACGGCTATATATATTTGACCAATCCCGTGCAGGATGCGATTGTGTATGGAAATCGTTTGACCCTTTCGGCTGTTGCAGGGCCTGACGGGCTCCAGAAGAGCGCAAGATTCATGTATAAGCAGTACTCCGCGGATCCGTGGGTGCCGCTCGGCGAAGTGATTAATTCAACAGGCACTGATTTTACGGCCGTTTTTGACGTAATGCCTTTTGACGGGAAAGAACTGATATTCAGCGTCTTGCTCAACGGAACGACGTATTCCAATGAAGTCACGGTGCAGGTAAGTTCTACAACCGCGTCGGAGATTGAAAATTCCGCGTATAGCGATGCCCCTGGAGTCGTGAAGACCGTTGCGGTATCAACCACGGCTGAGACTATTCTGGCCACGTATGAAGGCGTTCAAGTTTACGTGCCGTACGGGGCATTTATTACTTCCGGGAATTCGCTTCAAATCCAGACCGGCTTGCCTGTAACGGGTTACTATGCCAATGGCGCGGCAGAAGGCCTGTTGTTTGCCGGGGAAGATATGTTTATAAGCACGAATCCCGCGGACGCAGTGCCGGCAAAGGAGATACAGGTAAAATTACCCTATAAAGACGCTGACAATGACGGTGTAGTGGATGTTTATAATGTATCGGAAAGCGCTTTGAAACTCGTCTGGTGGGATGAAACGGAATTGAAGTGGAAAGAGGCCTTCGGCGCGGTAGTGAATACGGACGAGAATTACGTGTTGTTTGAAACAGGGCAGAAGGTATTGTTCGGCCTGTTTGGCGCCGAGGCCCCGGCGAAACCCGACGGTACAGGCAATACAACAGGCACAGATACCGTGTCCGGCAGCGGCAAGAAAGGCGGCGGCGGGGCGTGTTTCGTAAAGGAAATGCGCCGTGGAAATTTCAGCCCGTTATGGATGGCAGCAGCAATCCTGCTGTGTGCGGCTTTTTTGCGGAAGACTATAACAAAAAAGATGTCATGAGTTCGCGGCAAACAGTGTAAGGGACGCATATCCTCTTGCCACTAAAAAACCTGAAAACAGAGCGGCGCAGTTGTGTAACTCTGTGCTCTCTGTGTTCTCTGTGGCTGAAAACGCCGTCGTGGTTTTTGTTACGTTGCTCTATTTAACCGTTTTTCCAATCGGCACGACAAAAAACGGAAATGCATTTAGTTTATCAAGTCCAGGCAATTCAGTAATTTTTTTGCCATTGAACGCCCTTACTGATTTGAAATCTCAAATCTATGTAATAGTTTGACTTTCAGCGGTAAAAATCTATAATACCCGTATGTTAAGACATCCCGCGGTTGCTGGAGCGTTTTACGACGCGACAAAGGCTGGCCTGGAAAAAACCTTGAAAAAACTTACGGAACAGGTTGAAAACAAAACAACCTGCCTGGGCGTGGTGTCTCCGCACGCGGGTTATATCTACTCGGGCCCCGTTGCAGGCAAGGTTTTCTCCGCAATCAACATTCCGGATACCGTCGTCATTCTCGCCCCCAACCATACCGGCCAGGGACATGCTTTTTCCATCTGGGACCAGGGTAAATGGCAGATGCCCCTTGGAGACGTGCAGGTTGACGCGGAATTGTGCCTCTTGATAGAAAAAGAGTCGGATGTCGTCGTTGCCGACGCATCCGCGCACTTACGCGAACATTCCGCGGAAGTCCAGGTGCCTTTTCTGCAGTATTTCAATCCCGGCGTTCGGATAGCGCCTGTAATCATCGGTTCAACGGATTTTGACGAACTTAAGGATTTCGGCGTTCATCTCGCTGATGCCGTCAGGAAACACGGCAAAGAAACGCTTATAGTGGCGAGTTCCGATATGACGCATTATGAAACGGATACCTCTGCGCGGAAAAAAGATAATCTTGCTATTGCGGAAATACTCGCGCTTGATGAAGGCGGATTGTATGATGTCGTTCACAAATACGGCATTACGATGTGCGGCTTCGCGCCAACCATAGCGATGCTCGCCTGCGTGAAGGCATTGGGCGCGAAAGAGGCCAAGTTGATAAAATACCAGACCAGCGGCGAGGTAAGCGGCGATTATAATCAGGTAGTCGGGTACGCGGGAATAGTTATTGCTTGAAGAATTAGGGGTTAAGGTTGCCCGCCTGCGCCAAAGGCTTCGGCGGGTAAAGGGTTGCCCGCCTGCGCCAAAGGCTTCGGCGGGTGAAGGGTTGCCCGCCTGCGCCAAAGGCTTCGGCGGGTGAAGTAGGGGTGAACCTATGTGTTCACCCTGTTGAAGAGTTACGGAGTTGCGCGTCTGAGCAGGATCGCTGCGGCCTGCACAAAATTTGCAATTTTATCGTTCATTATCTATTTGTTTTTTGAAGTAAGCGTATAAGGCGTCATATAGGAAAAATTCTTTTTCCAGCGTTTCATGGTCATCATGGCAAATCAGTGAATAGCCGCGGCCAAATACGTCAAGGGCAATGGCTAGCGGTGAAGGATTTTCCGAGCCGGTATCGGCTTCTCTAACAATTAACTGGATTTTCTTTGCTATCGGGTCTTGAATATCATACTTCTCCATAAAAGCGTCAAATGAACATTTGTCTTCGTGATGGCCCAGCTCCACTCCTTTCATGTCAAAAGGAATCCCATCCTTTATGGCCGCAGGGTCTGTATCCCTGGGGACAAAAACGAACTCGGCTTCCGGATCAATAAACTTTTTGATCAGCCAGGGACAGGCGACCCTATCGACGTGAACTTTTTGTCTGGTTACCCATTTCATAAAATTTTTCCTTTGCAAATGTGAATAAAACATCAAACAAACACAGTTCGTTACTTATTGAAATATGTGTTGGTTATGAATGTAATATAAACAACACCATGTGTCAAGAAAAACAAATTAAACGCAAAACTTCAGTCAAGATACGTATAGCGCGCTCTTGCCAATGTCGGAGCAGTTTCCTGTTTCGTTGCGGCTAATGAATTTTATTGAATCTTTGGCGCAATCTGCTATAATCGTAACCGAACACGTTGCCACAGAGCACACAGCGATTGGCAGTAGATACGCGTCCACAATATATATCTTTGCGATTTTTCCGCGGTTTCGTTTTTGACGCATAATATTTAAGGAGTCTTGTCTTGAAACTGAAAAGAACTCATACCTGCGGCGAATTGTCCGCAAAAAACACCGGCAGTTCCGTTATCCTTAACGGCTGGGTGGAAACCCGCAGGGACCACGGTGGGCTTGTATTCGTTGACCTGCGCGACAGGTACGGCAAAACACAGGTCGTCTTTTCCACGGAACGCAATAAAGATCTGCATGAAAAGGTCAACCAGTTGAAACTTGAATACGTTATCGCCGTTAAAGGAAAGGTTGAGCCCAGGCCCGAAGGCACCGTTAATCCGAAACTCGCTACAGGTGAAATAGAAATCAATGCCGAAGAGCTTGAAATACTCAATGAGGCTAAAACTACTCCGTTTGAGATATCGGATAGCATTACGTCCGCGACAGAATTGCGTTTGAAATACAGGTACCTTGACATCCGCCGGCCGTCCGTGCAGAGAATACTCATCCAGCGCAGTGAAATAATAAAGGCCTTGCGCGATTACTACGGCGCGAACGGTTTTGTTGACGTGGAAACGCCTTTCCTGGTCAAAAGCACCCCGGGCGGGGCGCGGAACTACCTCGTGCCAAGCAGGCTTAATCACGGCTCTTTTTACGCGCTTCCGGAATCGCCGCAGATTTACAAGCAATTGCTTATGCTCGCGGGCCTGGATAAATATTACCAGATAGTTAAATGCCTGCGCGATGAAGACCTGCGCGCGGATAGACAGCCGGAATTCACTCAGCTTGACGTGGAGATGTCGTTCGTGGATATAGATGACGTCATAAAAACCACCGAGGGCGCGGTGGCGGAAGTATTCCGGAAATCACTTGGCATAAAGCTTGAACTGCCCCTGCAGAGGATGGAATATTCAGAGGCCATGTCTAAATACGGAAGCGATAAGCCTGACCTGCGTTTCGGGATGCAGTTGGTTGACCTCGGCGATATTGTAAAAAAATCGTCCTTCAAGGTGTTTTCAGATGCGCTTTCCAACGGCGGCGCCGTTAAGGGGATAAAAGTGGAATCTGCCGCGGGCGGATTCTCAAGGAAAAACCTGGACGACCTTAACGTCCTTGTGCAGGGCGTAGGCGCCAAGGGCGTACTTTGGATAAAGTACGAGGAAAACGATATCAACTCGCCGGCGAAGAAGTTTTTGACCCCTGAAGAGATTGCCGGTTTTCAGCAGAAGTTTAACGCGAAAAAAGACGACCTCGTGCTTATCATTGCCGGGCCGTTGAAAATCACCAATCTTGCACTGGGCCAGCTTCGCCTGCATATCGCGAATAAACTAAACCTCATTAAAAAAGGCGAATTCAAGCTCTGCTGGGTAGTGGAATTTCCGTTGTTTGAATACAGCGAAGAGGAAAAGAAGCTGGTTTCGTCGCACCATCCGTTTACGTCGCCGAAGGTTGAAGATATGCCTTTACTGGATACTGAGCCGGCTAAGGTGCGCGCGCGGGCGTATGACCTTGTCCTGAACGGCGTAGAGCTCGGCGGCGGCAGTATAAGGATACACAGGCAGGACATGCAGAAGAAGATTTTCAGCCTGCTCGGCATTTCCGACGAAGAGGCGAAGGAAAAATTCGGGTTCCTGTTAGAGGCATTTGAATACGGCGCGCCTCCGCACGGCGGCATAGCGTTGGGCATTGACAGGTTCGTCATGCTCCTGACGGGCGCCGAATCCATAAGAGACGTCATTGCGTTCCCGAAGACCGCCAAGGCCGTGTGCCTGATGACAAACGCCCCGTCGCCGGTAACTAAAAAACAGCTGGATGAACTCGGGATTGCGGTAAAAGAAAAAGAATAGAAAAGGTTTTATGGGAAAAGCTGAAGATATATTTGAAAGAATTAATAAAGAAAAAGAAGTTGCTATTGATAGTTTCATAGCAGATAGAGAATCAGAGTCGCTATTTCTTGATTTCAAACGTTCTGCAGATAATGGCGATGGGGTTAAATTGCATAGTAAAGACAGAGAAAACCTGGCAAAATGTATTTCGGGTTTTGGAAATTCTGAAGGAGGTGTTATTGTTTGGGGGGTAGATTGTTCAAGCAATAATAAAGATAATGCTGATGTTGCAAATTTCAAGGTTTCAATAAATAATCCGCAAAGATTTTTGAGCTGGCTTGAAGGCGCTGTTTCCGGTTGCACGATACCTCCGCATGCCGGCGTAAAACATTTTTCTTTTTGCCTACAATCTGATGGAAGTAAAGGGTTTGTTATAACGTATATTCCGAAAAGCAATTCAGCTCCTCATCAAGTAATATTAAACGGCACATATAAAGACCGCTACTTTATTCGTGCAGGCTCTAATTTTGAACACGCACCTCACGCCGTTTTGGCAGGGATGTTTGTACGCAGGCCCCAACCGCATATTACACATATGTTTCTACACAGAATTGTTGAACCGCCTGAAAATTATATTTATATAGACTTTTTAATTAAGAACATCGGTTCGGTTACTGCGACTGGTGTTTATATGAGTGAGAAAAACGTTTTTACCCCCGGACCTAATTGCCAAAGAGGATTTTCATTAAATGACATGAAAACATGGGATTTTGCTGAATTTCCTTATGGATTAAGTGCTATTACCAAAAAGGATGTGCGTGTTGCTCCGGAGACTATAATTAGTCCATTTACCATGAATTTGAAATTGTTGCCGCCATTTGAAAAAGAATTGTTTATAGAATTTACATACGGTTGTGATGAATTTCCACCTTGTAAATTTCAAATCAAAAAAAGCAGTGATTTTATTCAAAATTTATATGATATACTTACAGGAGGTTCGACACCGGAAGAAAAAAACAAGTTTATATGCGAGTTAGTTATTTGAAATTATTTCGTAGGTTTTACTGTAAAAGTCTCAAAAATGTTGACAATATATGCTTTTGAATGGTATAATAAAAATAGAGATACTGAATGTCCTGTTTTGCCTGGTTGTGTAACGCAGGGCAATACCCGTGAAGAGGCAACGGAAAATATAAAAAATGCGATTTCCGAATATTTAGCGGCAGTAAAAAAGGAAGGATGAAACACTATGAAAGAAAAAACAGCAAGAATTGTAACGGATCCGGATATATGCGGAGGCGAGGCGTGTTTGCGCAATACGCGTATTCCGGTACACGTTATTTTAAGCCATTTGGCCGCCGGTGAAGATTATGCGGTAATTCTAAGAAATTTTCCTAAATTGACCAGAAAAGACATCCTTGCATGCCTTGATTATGCGTCCTTTCTTGCTACTGAAAAATCGCTTGCGATATGAAATTGATTATTGACGAAAATGTAAGTTACTGTGTTGTTGAACAATTACGCAGGCAGTCTTGGAAGATAATAGCTGTTACAGAGCAGGCAAAACATCTTTCGGATAATGATATTTATCTTTTAGCCCGTAGGGAAAGAGCGGTTATTATTACAAGAGATTATCATTTTACAAATTGGGTGCGTTTCCCGATCACATCTGAAATAGGAATTGTTTATTTAAGACATGGCAACTTAACAGCTGAAGAAGAAGTTGAAATTGTATCAAAATTTCTTCTGTCAGGATACGCTCAAAATATCCATGGAAAACTGATAGTGCTCAGCCGTAATTCCATAAGGATAAGATAAATTGGTTTTGCAAGTCCTAATTCAAAGGATTTTTTCATGCAACAGTATAATCTCTTCGCCACCACCAGCCGGGGGCTTGAACAGGCTCTTGCTTGGGAACTCGGACACATCGGCGTGAAAAACCCGCAGATCGTCTCCGGCGGGGTGCAGTTTGAAGGCGATCAGGAAACGTATTACCGCGCCAACCTTTACCTGCGCACGGCTATAAGGGTGTTATTGAAAATCAAGGATTTTCCTTGCGAGTCTTACGACGAACTTTATGCGAGGTGCAGGGATATTGATTGGCTGGAATATCTCGGCTTGAGCAATACGCTTGCGGTGGACTGCAACTGCCGCAATTCCGCGCTTACGCATTCGCAATACGGTTCGCGCAAGGTGAAAGATGCCATAGTTGACCAGTTCAGGGACAAGACCGGCCGGCGCCCGGACGTGGATGCCAAATCTCCGGACGTCCGCATAAACGCGCATATTTTTAACAATCATTGTACGCTCAGCCTTGACACCTCCGGAGAGAGCCTGCACCTGCGCGGGTACAGGAAACTGATTAAAGAAGCGCCGATGAAAGAGACGCTCGCGGCCGGGATCATTGACTATTCGGGATGGGATTGCAACGTGCCTTTGTACGACCCGATGTGTGGTTCGGGCACGATTTTGATAGAAGCAGTTTTAAAGGCGGCAAATGTCGCACCGGGGCTTTTGCGCAGGGAATTCGGTTTTCACCGCTGGCGGAGCTTTGACAGGGCCTTGTGGCAGAAATTGGTTAACGAAGCCGAACAGAAAGTAAAACGAAATGTAACGTGCCGTTTGTACGGGTCCGACATAGATGCCGATGCCGTGAGGACCGCGTCGGAAAACGCGAGGGCCGCCGCGCTGGTGGACAGGTTCATAAAATTTGAGGTGATGGATGTGATGCAATTCCATCCTCAGGCGGACAGCGGTGTTATAATTACAAATCCGCCTTACGGAGAACGCATGGGCGAAAAAGAAAACCTGAAAGATTTTTACAAGGGATTTGGCGACGTATTAAAGCATAACTGCAAAGGCCATACGGCGTTCCTGCTTATAGGCGATACGGAATTGGTTAAATCCGTGGGCTTGCGGACATCGCAGAAATTGATTGTTTATAACGGCCCTATAGAATGCCGGCTGGCGAAATTCGATGTATATTAGTACGGGTTCCGGGTTTCGTTTAAACGAGCCACGGGCCACGGAAAACGGGCCACGAATCCTGAGTCCTAAGTCTGGAGTCAAGAGTTCGACTTACGACGCTATACTCTAAGATTTCGGACACTTAGATTCATTTCGGCGGCTGGTTTATTACGAGCCAATACAATCCGAGTTCCGATACGGACTTGGCGAAGGCGTCAAATTCAACCGGTTTTACGATGTAGCTGTTCACGCCGAGCCTGTAGCTCTCAATAATATCGCTTTCCATCTGGGATGAAGTCAGCATTACCACTGGAATGGTTTTTGTGTTTTTATCGGATTTGACCCTTCGCAGGACTTCCAGCCCGTCCACCTTAGGCAGTTTCAGGTCAAGCAGAATCAGTTTGGGATTGGTTTTCTTTTTCTTGTGCGCGTATCGGCCTTCGGAGAAAATGTACTCCAAGGCCTCTTCGCCGTCCTTGACAACGAATATTCTATTGGCAACCTTGTGTTTTTCAAGGGCCCGTTTGGTTAATTCAACGTCATGCGGATTGTCTTCAACAAGAAGAATATCAAAAGCAATTGCCTTTTTCATAATAACACTCTCCAAATACTATTATCACGAATGAACACCAATATACGCAAATAACGACTAAACCATTTTAGTTCGCATAAGTTTTACACTAAGCGCAACGAAGTGTAGTTTCATTCTTATCCGTTAGAGCGCGTTTCTTTAAAGTCTCGTCAAGTCCCTGTTAAAATACGCCGCAGTCTCGTTAGAGTCCTTTTGGTTTTTTCAGCGCGTTTTCGTCAATGCGGAATAGTGAAAAAGAAAGTCGCGCCTTTACCCGGGGCCCCTTCGGCCCATATCCGGCCCCCATGGCGGTGTATGATGCGCTGGGCTATCGCAAGGCCTACACCGGTGCCTTCAAATTCTTCCTGCGAATGGAGGCGCTGGAATACGCCGAAAAGTTTGTCCGAGTATTTCATGTTAAACCCGACGCCGTTGTCCTTTATCCAATATATAGTGATACCGTCCTTGTCGTTACAGCCGATTTCAATGACGGCGTTTTTCTTTTTAGAGCTGAATTTTACCGCGTTGGACAGCAGGTTGGAAAAGACCTGTTTTATCATTGCCCTGTCACACACTGCCAGCGGCAGTTTCTTTATTTTCAGAGTTATTTTCTGTTTCGGGTTCAGCAGTTTAAGTTCGTTGAAGACGAATTTAGCGGCGCCGGCCATGTCAATTTCCTCTTTTTCCATGGGCGTACGGCCTATGTGGGAAAAAGACAAAAGGTTGTCTATGAGTTCGCCCATATTGCACGTACCGCTTCGTATGATATTAAGCAGGCGTTTTGTTTCATTGTCAATCTTTTTGGAATGGCTTTCAAGGATGATGCGCGAAAAGCCGTCAATAGCCCTCAAAGGCGCGCGCAGGTCATGGGAAACGGAATATGAAAATGCTTCCAATTCTTTATTTGCGACTTCCAGCTGTGCGGTGCGGTCTATTACGCGCCGTTCAAGTTCTTTATTAAGTTTGTGGATTTCTTCAAAGGCGTATTTTTGCGCCGTTATATCGGACATAATATGCACGGCGCCGGTGAGTCTGCCGTTGTTGTCCAATAGGGGATCCATGGTTATGTTAAACCATTTGTTGTACAGGAATGCTACGGAAGATTCTCTTTTCAATGTGGTTTGCATGCGTTCAAGCGGGCAGTCTTTTGGCGGCGTATCCAAACCGTGTATTACCTGATAACAAACCTGGCCGAGCAGTTCGTTTTGCAATTTCCCCGTGAATTCCGACACCGTCTTGTTGCATTGCATAATCCTCCACTGTTTGTCAAGGAGGCATACGGCGTCTTTTATCGCGTCAAATGTTGACTGCCAGTTCGCGGCGGATTCCTGTAGGGTTTTTTCCGTGAGTTTGTGCATGGAGACGTCCCGCATGATGGTATAGAATCCCGTTACCTTGCCGGAACCGTTTTTGATGTTTGCGTACGTATTTTCCGTGTGGAGTATGGTCCCGTCCTTACGGAACCAGGCAATTTCCATCATTTTTTCGGAAAAGCTTTTGTTTTGTTCGTAATATTCCCAGAATGTTTTGAATTGAGGGAGATAATCCGGATGCACTGCTTTGGGGATGAGGGCCGGGTTTGAGGTTATCTCTTCCGGCGTAAATCCTAACAAATCCATACAGGCGGGGCTTGCGTATTCAACGGACCCGTCGTTTCTCACGCTGAAAAAGGCGCACTTTCCCTGCGATATGAGATTAATGTAGATATTACTTTCTTTTTTGGAATAATTATTTGTTTCTCCCATAGCCATAATTCCTACACTTTTGTGATAATTATAGCATATAACTATACGGTTTGCAAGCAAAAAAACGAAAAAACGGATAAACAGGCAAGGCGTCAGTGAAGGGCGGGTTTCAAGTCCCACCGTGGCATTTTGTAGGGACAGAATAATGAGACTGTGTCACAATTAGGTTTTTAATATTTTACCTCCCGCAAACCCGCATAAATGCTTGAGGCATTTTCGAAAAAATGGCGTTTTTGGCAATTATGACACAGCCTGAATGCCCTGTCACTACAGCAACCATTGGCAATTTAAACATATAGGTGTTATTTTTCAACACACCTTCACTGAGGCGGTACGGATAAGTTTATATATTCAGTGTTTTCGGTGTGTTCAGTGGTTAATTATCGTATTTCGTGGTTGTTGTTGCCGCTTTGCTGCTTTATGAGTTACTCCGCAAAAGTTTTTTTTCGGATTCCGTTAGTATTTTGCTCAGTTCGAGGATAATTACCAGCCTCTCTCCTGATTTGGCGATTGTTTTGATGTATTCGGCGTCTATGCCCGAGATCATCCTCGGCGGCTCGCGGAAATCCGCGCGGTTTATGCGGATTATTTCAAGCACCATGTCTGCGATAAATCCGATTATGTCTTCCGGCAGTTCTACAATCAATACGCGGGTATTTTCGTCTTTGTCTTTTTGCGGATAGTTGAAGCGCTTCCGTAGGTTTATTATTGGTATTACCGTTCCGCGCAGGTCCATGACGCCTTCAACAAAATCAGGCGTTCTGGGCACCTTGCTTATCGGTGCCGGCTGGATTACTTCTTTTATCTGCTTTATGTCCGCGCCGAATTCGGCATCGCTTACCTTGAATACAATGAAGCGTTCCTCATTCCCGGATTGATTCTTCTTGTCACGCGTTTTGGCTAAGTCCATTTTTTTTCTCCCACCAATTATTGAAAAAATCAACGAATAAGATTACCGCTGTCGCGAAAACAATTCCAGCGATTACATCTACTATATAATGGTACCGTAAATACACGGTTGCAAATATCAGGCTTGTCGCGATGACAAAAATGGCCGGGAATGCCTTGCGCGTGTACCTGAAGGAATACCATATTACTATTACCGTTACCTCCACGTGGCCGCTCGGAAAACAGTCGCGCATCGTAAGTTCAAGGGAATTGACGGTTCTATTGAGCCATTCCGCGGCGAATACGCCCGGCAGTATCTGCCAGTTATGGAATTCCGCCCGGGGCCCGATCGCGGGCAGTACAAAAAATCCTAAAAACGACGAGAAGAATCCGGCCAATATTCCGGCCATGCATAGCCTGTAAGCATCATATTTTTTCTGCGCGTATAAGATAATGCCGATACTTCCAGGCAGGAAATAGAACATGGTATAAACGATCTGCAGGTATTCCGTCAGGAGCGGGAATGCGATGTGTTTTTCAATGAATACCGTCGGGTTAACGCCCCCGCACAGCCACCTGTCCCATTGCGCGAACAGTTTGTCCAGGTCAACGGGATTCACATTGTGCACGAGATAAAACAATTCCCTGTACGCGCACATCACAAGTATAAGCGGATACCAATGCCTGAGCAGGCGCCAGAACCTACCCCCGAATTTTCCGTACGCCATCAGTATAAGCCCGATGAAGACGGCAATAAGCAGATGGAAAAACAAAAACAATTTCCAGTGCGGAATACGGCTGTGGAAGACCGCTATGATTGCGGAAATAGCGAGCATGTAAAAGGCGATTATTATTTCAGAAGCAAAAATCCGCTTTGATATTAAACTGTCCAGCATGCACGCAATTATACAATGGGAAGCAGAAAAAGCAAATTGCGCAGGGAACGGCGGGACGGATTTGCCGCGAATAAACACGAATGAACACAATAATTATTTTGCGAAGGCTGTCGGGTACCTCGGGCGGGGTACCCCGTCAGTAAAGGGTGGGCAAAAAAATAACACTTGCCTTAAAATCCTAATAAATGCTGTAGAGACGCCCCGCCGGGGCGTCTCTACAAAATGCCGCGGGGGAATTTGAAACCCACCCTTTACTGACGGTTTGCCAGAAATTAATTTTTTTCGTAAAACCATTGACAATTACAGCAATAACAGGTATTATAATAATTAAGATAGTTTTATATTGCTAATGATAGCGATAATATACTGAAAGGGTCTGGTATGAAACAGCCTGTTTTTATAACTAAAAGAAATTACGTGTGTTTAATTGGAATTACATTTCTATGTATTATAGCTTGTTTTAATGCTATTAATGCAGAAGAGAGCAAGTCAGATGTTGCAGAACCCCAGGAAAATAAGCCTAAAGCAGAAGAATCTTCAAAAAGCAAGATTAATACTCAAGAGTCAGCAATTGTTCAGACAGCACAGAACAACAGCCAAACAGCCGAAAATTCAATTCTGGACAGGTCTATAAGCATACTTAATCTTGTTGCCACATTGTTGGCAATATTGGTTGCATTGATAGCGTTAATCATTGCTATTGCTGTAGCAGTAGGGGCGTTTAATGTAAACAAGTGGAAGAAAATCAGAAAGGACATTGAACAATATCGTGATGATATAAAAAGTTATTGTAATGAGGTTGAGAAAATAAAAGATAAGGCATTAGCGGATTATAAAGAAGCAAAGGAAGGGAATAATAAAATAATAGTTCCTCCATTTTTGCAGGAGCCGGGCAATGAAATAAAACAGCAGGTTGAGTTTTTTGCCAAAAAGTTGGAAATATATGAATTGTTTGGAATGCCTTTGGATGCGAAAGATTATATGAACAGAAGTACAGATTTCTATTATAAAGGCCGTTATGAAGAATCGTTGAAGGTACTTGATAAGGTTATTGAAATTGATCTGAAAAATTCAAGAGCATGGTTAAATAAAGGCGTTACCTTAGAAAAGCTGGAAAGACATTCTGAGGCATTAATAGCATGTGAAGAGGCGTTAAAGATAGAGCCGTGGAAGGCAGATGCATTGGTTCTTAAAGGGATAACCTTAAGGGCATTGAAAAGACATTCAGAGGCATTAATCGCTTATGAACAGGCGTTAAAGATAGACCCAAAGAACATAGATGTATGGATTAATAAAGGAATTGTCTTAGAGGAACTAGAAAAATATTCTGAGGCATTAATAGCATGTGAAGAGGCGTTAAAGATAGAGCCGTGGAAGGCAGATGCATTGGTTCTTAAAGGGATAACCTTATTTGGAATGAAAAAGCCTTTTGAGGCACTAATCGCATTTGATAGTGCGTCCAAGATAGATCCGAAAAATGCAAATATATGGTATAATAGGGGATTTGCTTTAGGGAAATCAGGTAAATATCAAGATGAAATAACCGCATATGAAGAGGCAATAAAAATAGATCCGAAATATGTAAATGCGTGGGTTAATAAAGGGGTTGCCTTAGGTCTATTAAAAAGACATTCAGAGGCATTAATAGCATATGAAGAGGTATTAAAGATAGACTCGAAACATGCAAGTGCGTGGTTTAATAAGGCCTGCATGTATTCATTGATGAACAAAAAGGATGAATCTTTAAGAGATCTTGCGAAGGCGATAGAGTTAGATGTAAAACACAAAGACAATGCTAAGAAAGACGAAGATTTCAAGTGGCTTTGGGATGATGCTGATTTCAAAAAGGTAGTGCAATAGAGGTTGTTTTTATAAACAATACGAGAACTTCATCAAGGCGACAACGAAAAAAGTAATTCGGTGCGTTCAGTGGATTCGGTGGTTAATTACAACTTCGCGGGCTTCGCGGTGAAATATTGATGTGATTTTATATCACAGCACATTCCTCGTTCCGCCCGTCGTCCTTCCTCGCTACCCGCTACCCGCTACTCATTACTCACTACTCGTTATTCGTCTCTCGCTACCCGCTACTCGGTGCTCGCTACTACGTTAAACTTCTTTCCGTCCGTTGTGATGAATCCGGATTTGACCTTCGGGTCGTGTTCCCAGAAGCACAGCCATTTTTCCGCGACTGCCGGGGCGAGGAACTTTTTTTTGGCTACAGCGGTTTCCATGGGGTACAGGTCGTATCCCATTATGTAAGGCACGTCAATATGCGAGGCCGTAGGTATGAGGTCTCCCCAATATACCGCGGTCTGTCCCGCTGATTTTATAAGTACTAATTGGTGGTTGAGGGTGTGCCCGCCGGTAATCTTTACGGAAATGTCCCCGGTAATCTGCGCATCGCCGGATATGAATTCCGCTTGTTTATGTTCCTCAATCGGCAGGTAGGTTTCCTTGAAATAGCTTCCCGCGGTCCTCTCGGAACTGTCAAATGATGCGTCCCATTCGCCTTTCTGCATGATGTATTTTGCGTTTGGAAACGCGGGCACGAAGGCGCCGGAATCGTTCTTTACGGTACTGCCGCCGGTATGGTCAAAATGCAGGTGCGTTAGGATGACCATGTTAATGTCCTGCGGGGCGAGCCCGAGCTCATGCAGGCAACCTTGCAGAGTCGGCGGCTGTTGGACGGAGTATATCTCATTGAATTTCGCGGAATACCTGTTCTTGTCGCCTATGCCGGTGTCAACGAGTATATTCATTTTATCCGTTTGTATAAGCAGGGGATTAAGGCCGATAAGGATGCGGTTGAACCTGTCCGAAGGGGTGCGTTTTTTCCAGAGCGGCTTGGGAACGATGCCGAACATGGCCCCGCCGTCAAGCTTGAAAGTGCCGTCCGACAGAGGCGTCAGTTTTATATTATTGCCGAATGTTTGAACGGATAATTTGCAATTCATTAATATGTTTATAATGGACGAAAAGATTCCCTGCTGTTTACAGCAGGGGGATTTAACACCCTCACCTTGTCCCTCCCCCATCCGATGGGGAGGGGATTGTTGGAATTTCCCATGTTTCGTATATAGGGAGTTTATGGCATAGCCGCTAAATCAGCGAAGCTGATTTAGCTTATTGTTTTTTATATTGCAGGGTAATCAGCTGTCCCGCGCGTTCAACTTCAACGGTCAGCGCTCCGGCGTTGCGTATAGCGGGGTCATTCATGAGGGAATTTTTCTGTGAAACGGACTTTATCTGGATGCCGTTGATGCTTTTGACTATATCTCCCGATTTAAGTCCGCGTTTTTCAAGGAACGAGCCTGGAGCGACTTTTTTTATCAAAGCGCCGTCGCAGGAATCACCGTCCGGTCCGAGGTTTTGCGGGTAGGCTTCCAATCCCTGTGCGATGCCTTCGGGATTCTTATTAATGGCCTCCCATTCTTTCGGATCTACGTGGGTGAGATACGGATCTGTCGGGTCCTGATAGGTATTAAAATTATCGGCGTTAATGACCGGCATAGGAGGAGCGACCTTTCCGGTTTCAAGCGGCCCTTGATAGGGCGGATTGCCGGCCCTTGGATTCGGAGGCTGGGCGCCGGGGCGTTTGTCCGGACCCGGGATAGTTTTAGCAGGGGTGGAAGCAGTGGCCTGTACCGCGAGGTTCTCGGGTTTAGCGTCGGTTCCGATGAATAGTTTCTGGGTCTTGTCAACCACGTTGAATTCAACGAAATCAATCTGGATATTACTTGCGAAGACATTTGAAATGCCTGTGAGTTCAATAGGTTCTTTAGTGCGCACCAGCAGGGAATCGTTATTTTTCTTTTTCAGATTGAGGAAGGCCATGCTGTTGGCCGGGTTGGTATAATCAACGCAGGTGCCGGAGACCGAAATATACGCGGATATGTCAACGGCATCTTGTTTTGCTGATGCGGCCGCGGCGGTTATTGGCAGTGCGGGCAGGCTATAGCTTATGCTCATGCCGGAGTGTTTGGGAGAAGGGGCTGGTTTTGACGAGTAGACATCGTCTTCGCCGTCGTCAGCGGTCAAAGTCAAGGGTTCGGTTGAAGCCTGTTTCTGCGGGAAAACAAAGAAATTAAGCGTAAACACAAAGATAGCTGCCGTCAGCAGGATGTTGAAGGCAAGAACGATTCTTTTTAACGCTGAAAATTTTTTCATATAAGATATATCTTATTATAATGGTTTTTTACCGGACTGTATATATAACGGATTTAGAAGCGGATTTATTGTATAAAGCAGACTCCGCAACCCTTTAACAGGGTGAACACATAGGTCACCCCTACTTCACCCGCCGAAGCCTTTGACGCAGGCGGGCAACCACTTAACCACGCAACTCCTAAACTCTTCAACTCCAAAGCCCCGTATCTTAGATATACAGAATTCTTGAACAGCTTTTACAGAGCACGAGTTCCTTGTTTTTCATTAGTGTATTGAGTTCCTGCGTGGTCATATTCATGTAGCAGGCCCCGCAGGATTCGTCATTGACCTGGATGATGGCAATCTTATCGCCTTTATTATTAAGGATTCTTTCGTAGGTGGCAAGGGCTTCGGGTTCAACATCCCTGATCATTTCCGCCCGTTGCGCGTTAAGTTGGGCGATATGCGATTCTACGATTTTTAGTTCCGCATCCACCTGCGTCTTGAGTTCGCAGAGGTCCTTTTCCAATTCCGCCAATTTCGTTCTTGCGGATTCAATTTTCTTATTCTGGGCGTCCATATCGGCCATGGATTTCAATATGGAATCCTCAATAATGGAATTATCCGCTTCTATGGCCTCTATTTCGTGCTTCATTGTCTGGTAATCTTTATTGGACTTGAGGGTATTGAGTTGCAGGTTGAGTTTGTTGATTTTTTCCTGGCGTTCCTGGAGGTCAAGTTCCAGCATATCGGTTTTCTTGCGGTATTCCTTGTTTTTTGCCGCGAATTCATTAAGGCTGGCCTGCCATTGCGCTATTTCCGCCTGCTTGAACGCAAGCTGTTGGGGTTTCTCCTGGGCGATGCACTGGTGTTTGAATATTTCGGAATCAAGCTGTTGGAGCCGGGCCAGTTTTTCGATAATCGGATTAAGTTTTCTTTCTCTGGTTTGTTCCATTACAAACAGTCCTTAAATAACGACAAAGAGCAATACTATATCAAAAAATACTGCAGAATGCAACATATTTAATCTTTTTTATAGCCTTCCATTTTACGTTTTTCCTTCTTCCTTCTCGTCCGTTAGAACATTTCCCAGTACTCGGCCCTTGGCAGTCAACTCACGGGCCACGTACTACGCCTTGGACATTGCCTCAAGGAACGAGAACAGTTTTCTACTGCGCACCGGGTGCTGGAGTTTACGTACGGCCTTGGCTTCAATCTGCCTGACTCTTTCGCGCGTGACCCTGAAGATCCTGCCGACCTCTTCAAGGGTATAGGTATATCCGGTGCCGATGCCGTACCTGAGTTTAATGATTTCTCTTTCCCTGAAGGACAGGGTTTGGAGCACATTTTCAATTTTTTCCTTAAGCATCCCGTAGGTAGCGGCGCTGATGGGTGATTCTATGGATTCATCTTCGATGAAATCGCCGAAATAGCTGTCGTCGCTGTCGCCGATAGGGCGGTCAAGGGATATCGGGTGTTTTGATATTTTAATGACGCGCTTGGTTTCATCAAGCGGTATCCTGGATTCCGAGGAGAGTTCTTCAAAGGACGGTTCGCGGCCTTTATTCTGCAGGAGTTTTTTGGAGACGTTGCGCAATTTGCTCATGGTTTCAATCATGTGCACGGGTATGCGTATGGTGCGCGCCTGGTCGGCTATGGCCCTTGTGATGGCCTGGCGTATCCACCAGGTGGCGTAGGTGGAAAATTTATAACCCTTGCGGTATTCGTATTTTTCCACTGCCCGCATAAGGCCGGTATTTCCTTCCTGGATAAGGTCCAGAAAAGAGAGGCCCCTGTTGCGGTACTTTTTGGCTATGGAGACCACGAGGCGCAGGTTACTGCTTGAGAGTTTGCGCTTGGCCTTTTCGTATTCCAGACTGCGCTCTTCAATTTCCTTAAGCCGGTTGGCGAGCTTTTCAGGCTCTTCCGCGATCTGGACTTTAAGCGAGAGCATTTCTTTCTGCAGTTCGGCAAAGCGGTTTTCATTTGCCTTGGTTTTCCGCGTGGACCTGAAAGTCTGGGAGATTTCGTCTATGCGCGCGTGAATGGCCTTTAATTTCTCAATCATCGGATGGATTTTTTTTGTCTGGATATTGAGTTCTTCAAGGATGAACACCCATTTTTTCTGGCGGTTTTTGACGATTCTTTTAACGCGTTCTTTTTCCTTGAGCGCGAGCTTGTCCTGGTAAAGGATGTAGCAATCCTCGGTGGTGGAGTTGTACATATTTCTGAGCGCGTCAATGTACTTAGGCAGTTTGGAAATGATATCCGCCTTTGTGACATCAATGGCTATATCGGCTTTCAAAGTGCGGTCAAACGCAAGTTCGCCGTTTTTCACGTCTTCCAGGATAGCTATGGAATGCAGGAGCGCTATGGGGGATTCAAGGACTTTCTTGCGGAACCTTTTGCGCGTGACTTCAATGCGTTTTGCGAGGACTATTTCTTCTTCCCTTGTGAGCAGGGGTATTTCGCCCATTTGAGAGAGGTACATTCTTACGGGGTCGTCAATACGTTCTTCTTCTTCGCCCGTTTCCTTGCGTTCCGTTTCCGCTTCGGCCCCGTCAAGGTGGTCTTCGGTCAGCCCGTCAACGTCCGGTATGTCGTGGGCCTCCGCGGCGGTTTCTTCATCTACCACGTCTATTCCGAGCTCGTCAAACTGATGGAGCAGGGCGTCAAGTTTTTCCGGCGCAACCATTTCGTCCGGAAGGTGTTTATTGATGTCATCGTATGTGATGAAACCTTTTTTCTTGCCTTCTTCTATGAGCGTGTTGAGGTCTTTTTCTACTTTGTCGCGGGGTTCGTCCTCAGCATCTTTTCGCACTCTAAGATCTCTTTCAGAAGGCGGATGTTGTCGTCCTTTTGGCCGGTCTTTTCCGCCTGGGCCCTTTGGAGTTTCAGCTCCTGGAGCCGGTTTTGCAATTTTAGTTTTTCCAGGTCTTTTTTGCATTGCGCGAACCTTTTTGTAATATCCAGCCCTTTGTCGGCGCTTTCATCGTAAACCCGGACGAGCCTCTGCGTCAGGGCGTCGTCTGTTACGGTTGACAGTACCTGGGAAAGCGTGACCTTGCGCTGGGTGTTGAATGAATCAAAAATCCTGTCAATGATTTCATTGTAAATTTTATGCTGTATTATTCCGGGGTCGTGGATTCTAACGGCCTCTTCGATAAGCGAATTATCGCTGATAAGCAGGCAGATGAATTCCTCGGCGAGCAGTTGCAATGAAGGGTTTATGGCCAACGGCGCGGTTTCGGCCGGGGCTTCCTTCGGGGCAAAGGCGCGTTTCCTGTATATCTGCGGGGCGTATTTCTGCATGAATCTCGCGTGCAGAGACTTTTCATCTATGCCGAATTCTCCGGCTATCTGCCTCAGCTGGAGGTCTTTTTTTATTTTGTTTGAGGACTCGTCCGGTAACTGGCAGGTGAAGTCAAGGAGTTCGTCAATCGCCTGCGCCTTTTGGGAGATATCCGACAGATTATATTTGTTTTTGACCATGCCGAGCCGGTAGTCAAAGAGGTCGCGGCTTTTGTCAATGGATTCCTTAAACGCCTTTGCGCCGAGTTTCAAAAGGCAGTCGCACGGGTCGTATTCCTCGGGGAGCGTGGCAATCTTCAGCGTTATGTCCTCGTTCAGGAACATGTCAAGACTGCGCTCAGAAGCCTTTTTGCCTGCCGAGTCGCCGTCGTACACCGCGATAATGGTGTCCGCGTAACGCCTCATCTGCATTATATGATCGCGCGTAAGCGCCGTGCCGAGCGTGGCTACGGTATTTTCAAACCCGAACTGGTGGGCCATGATAACGTCGGTATAGCCTTCCACCAGCATGAGCGACCTGCTCTGCACAGCGGCGTTTTTGGCGAAATTCAGCCCGTACAGGATCCTGCCCTTGGTAAATATCGGCGTTTCCGCCGTGTTCAGGTACTTCGGAACCGCGTCGTCAAGGACTCGCGCCCCGAACCCGACGACTTTATCGCGGGCGTCAAAAATAGGGAAGGAAATCCTTCCGCGCAGGAGCATCCTGTAGTCGTCATAACCCGATTCCTGGCGCTTGACTACAAGCCCCGCGGCCATGAGTTCGGTCAGGGATATGTCCTTGAGCTTAGCCGCATTGATGAATTCGCCCGCGTTGTCGGGTATGTATCCTATAAGGAAACGCGCCACGGACGCGGAAGACAATCCCCGCCTGTCAAGATAGGCGCGCGCGGGAAATTTTTCGTTAGCCGTCAGCAGTTGTTGATGGAAATATCCTGCGGCCCATTTGTTCACTTTGTAGAGAGCTGTTTTTTCCTGCTGGTCCTCTTCGGAAAAAGAACCCTGGGAATACGCCATTTTAATTCCGTATTTGTCCGCGACGATCTTGACCGCTTCGGGAAATTCCACGTTCTCGTATTTCATCACGAAATGGAATATGGTGCCTCCCGTATTACAGCCGAAACACCTGAATATCTGTTTCGAGGGATTTACGACGAAAGACGGAGTTTTTTCGTCATGAAAAGGGCACAGGGCTTTGAAATTCGCCCCGGTCCTCTTCAGCGGTATATATGAAGATATCAAGTCTACGATGTTGACCGATCTCTGGATTTCAAGGATTTTACCTTCAGGTATATATCCCACGGAGTGGCGCTCCTGATAAAAAGACAATCAGCATTATTATAACACGCGAAAGGCAGGTTTGTCAAGGAAATATAATAAGTAAACCGCATATTCTACACAATATAGTTCAAATCCGGCATTTTACGCTTTCCGGCCGGAAACCGCGTATTACCTGCGTTCCATGGTCCGATAATGTCATGCAAAAAAAAACTTTTGGATTTAGCTTGACAAACCGCTCCGGAAGTCTTATAATTACTCGCGTAGATTGAAATTTGATTTATTCAGTTTTTAGGGTTAACTCTTTTGACTTATGGAAGGAGGTGAAAAGACTTGAATAAACACGAACTGATCGAAGCAGTCGCTACAGAGCTGAAGACTTCCAAGGCAGCAGCAGACAAGGCAGTTAATGCGTTTGTTGATTGCGTAAGGAAGGGACTGAAGAAAGACAAAGCAGTCCAGCTCGTCGGATTCGGCACGTTTGCCGTAAAGACAAGAAAGGCCCGCGCAGGCAGGAATCCCAGAACAGGGGAAACGATCCAGATTAAGGCTTCTAAGACCGTCGGCTTTAAGGCCGGAAAGGAACTGAAAAGCTCTTTGTAATCAAGCGGGGCTAAAACCGTTAACGGGGGAACCAAAAGTATTTTTGGCTCCCCTGTTTTTTTATAAACTGCCTGCCTGCTTATACGCTCATTTGTTCTGCTGTTCACTTGTTCAAAAATTGCAAAAGCAAATTTTAGTTCTAAAATCTTCAATTTCCTTTACTTTATCCGGGTTTTTTGCTAAGTTTGTATATATATGTTTACGGGAATTATTGAAACAACAGGCAAGGTAAAGAAACTCTCAGATTTCCCGGGCGGGAAACATGTCTGCATCACAGTTCCGGAATCATTCGTGGGCCAAATCCATAAAGGCGACAGCGTTTCCATTAACGGCATCTGCCTGACCGCCGCAATTCTGAACGACTCTGCAATCACGTTTGACGCGGTTGAAGAAACCGTTTCAAGGACTTCCCTGAAAACGTGGTCTGCCGGCGCCGTCGTTAACATGGAACGCAGTCTGCGCGCAGGCGACCCCATGGGCGGCCATATCGTGTCCGGCCATGTGGACGGCACCGGTATTTTGGCCAAAATAAACAAGCTCGGCGATGGGTTCGTGCTGGAGTTCTCCGCACCTGAAAATTGCCTGGATGAAATGATTTTCAAGGGCTCCGTCGCCGTGGACGGCATCAGTCTGACTATCATGCGTCTGACGGAAAAAACGTTTTCCATCGCTGTTATTCCCCATACGTGGTCGCATACCAATCTCCACCTGAAACGCGAAGGGGATATGGTAAATATTGAAACCGATGTCATCGCGAAATACGTAAAAAAATACATAGCCGGCATGGCCCGTGACGCCAAACCGGCATCCAAAATAACCCCGGAATTCCTTAAAGAATACGGGTTTTAACGGATTGCAGATTCCAAGATTTAAAGATTGGAAGATTCGCCGTCGGCATAGCGTAATCTTAGAATCTTGGAATCTTCTAATTTTGGAATCTTTTAATCTTGGAATCGTATCATGCGCTTTATTGATGAATTCAGGGACAACAAGATTGCCGCCGGGCTCGTGGATAAATTAAACGCCCTGCTTGGGAAAACGGATAAGACCGTTACCTTGATGGAGATCTGCGGCACTCACACTATGGCCATTTCCCGCGCCGGTATCCGCAGGCTCGTGCCCAAAAACCTCAGGCTCGTTTCAGGCCCCGGTTGTCCCGTATGCGTCACGGACCAAGCCTATATAGACAAGGCCATTGCCTGCGCAAGGCATAAGGATGTCATTATTACCACCTTCGGCGATATGATGCGCGTGCCGGGTACGCGTTCCACGCTGGAAAAAGAAAAGGCCTCCGGCGCAAACGTCCATGTCGTCTATTCGCCCTGGGATACCTTGAAAATATGCACGGATAATCAGGATAAAAAAGTCGTTTTCCTTGCCGTAGGTTTTGAGACCACTGCTCCTGCTACGGCCGCTACGGTGCTTGACGCGGAAAAACTCGGCCTTTCTAATTTTTATATCCTATGCGCGCACAAAACCGTTCCTCAGGCGCTTGACGCGTTGTGTTCGGACCCTCAGCTTAAGGTGAATGGGTTTCTCTGTCCCGGCCACGTCTCAGTCATTATCGGCGGCAATGCCTACGCGAAACTCGCTGAAAAATATAAAACCCCCTGCGTTGTCACCGGTTTTGAGCCTCTTGATATTCTGCAGGGAATACTTATGCTGACGGAACAGTCCCTCTCAGGCGTCGCGAAGGTTGAAAACCAGTACGCCCGCGTGGTCACGCCCGAAGGCAATACCAGAGCGCAGTCCATACTTTATTCTGTTTTCAAACCCTCTGACGCGGTATGGCGCGGCATAGGGACTATTCCCGGAAGCGGCCTTGCATTAAAGCCGGAATACGAAAAATTTGACATGGAAAAAATCATGCCTGTGGAATTGCCTGCCGCGGCCGTAAATAAGGCCTGCCGGTGCGGCGACGTGCTTAAGGGAATAATCAATCCGTTTGACTGCAAATTGTTCGCAAAGGCCTGTACGCCGGAATCGCCGGTAGGGCCGTGCATGGTTTCCACCGAAGGCACCTGCGCGGCTTATTATAAATACGACAGGAGTTGAAACGAGAGGAGGAAAAATGAAGAAGGAAGGACGAATTACGAAAGGTGTTAGAATGATAGGATGCGCGTACGCTACGGTTCGCAGGAAGCGTGTAAACGGAATCCTCTGTGTGCTCTGTGGCAAAAATTTCGCACAAGAAGTCTATTTGGAGTCAGGTAATGTTTAATAGAATTCTTCTTACACACGGCAGTGGCGGCAAGCTTACGCATGAACTCATCAAGACCATGTTCGTGAAAAATTTTTCCAATTCCGCGCTTAATCAGCTTGCGGATTCCGCGGTTTGCGAACTTCCGGGGAAGAAGATCGCGTTCACAACGGATTCTTATGTGGTTAATCCGGTTTTCTTTCCGGGCGGCGATATCGGCAAACTCGCCGTGTGCGGCACGGTGAACGACCTTTCCGTTGCCGGCGCAAGGCCGCTTTTTATCTCCTGCGCGTTGATAATGGAAGAAGGTCTGGAAACCGCTGTGCTTGAAAAAATAATCGTCTCTCTCCGGGATGCCGCTAAAAAAGCAAATGTAAAAATCGTTACCGGCGATACCAAGGTCGTAGAAAAAGGCGGCGCGGATAAGATATTCATTAATACCGCGGGCATAGGCATTGTATATTCCAAGGCCCGGCTCGGCACGCAATTCATAAGACCCGGCGATGTCGTTATAATAAACGGTCCCATAGCAAATCACGGAATGGCCATAACCGCGCTCCGCAAGGGGATGCAATTTGAAACCAAAATCCAAAGCGATTGCACGAACCTGAATGAGATAACCGGCGCGCTCATAGGCTCCCTGGGCAAAGGGATAAAATTCATGCGCGATGCCACGAGGGGCGGCCTGTCCGCAGTGCTCAACGAAGTTACTGAAGGCAGGGCGTGGGGAATAGAGATAGACGAAAAATCCGTTCCCGTGGACGAACCCGTCAGGGCGATGTGCGAATTGCTCGGTTTTGACCCGCTTTACGTGGCGAACGAAGGCAAGGTCGTTGCGATAGTTGCGCCGGAATCTGCGGAAAAGGCGCTTAAGATAATGCGCAGATACAAAGACGGCAAAGGCGCCGCGATCATCGGGACCGTAAAACCTGGCCTCAAAGGCCGCGTGGAGCTCAAGACCCTGATGGCCGGCAGGCGTATCGTGGATATGCCGGTCGGCGAACAACTGCCGAGAATTTGTTGAGAAAAATTTTCAATGAAATTCCCAATAAATTCCTTGCAATGTGCTGGGGATTGTTGTAAGATTGTTCTTAAGCGAGGGTAATAATTTATGAATACAATGTTGCATTGCCCAAAATGCAAAAAAAAATACGTTTTGCATCATGACAAAACGGGCGCATCACGGAAATATCTCTGTAAAACATGCAATATTGAATTGCAGGCTACACAGCAGGATGCAAGCCAGCAGGCAAAAAGCCTTCCGGATTTGCCTGCTAATCTCAAGGACGCCCCGGATGACGTTAAAAAAGCGTTTAAAAGCGATAAGACAATTATTGCCGGCAAATATTACGTCGTAAAAAAAATCGGACAGGGTGGAATGGGCGCGGTTTATAAGGTGTGGGACGCTACGCTGAAAAGATACGCCGCAATCAAAATGGTGCTTCCTTCCATGGAAGATTCCGATTTGAGAGAAGAATCACTCAAAAGGTTTATGCAGGAGGCGCAGACGTACGCCAGGCTTGCCCATCCTTATATACTGCAGGTTTTTGAGACAGGTGAAGACAATGGGCGTTTTTATATATGCATGGAATACATAGAAGGCGGCACTCTTGAAGAATATTTCATAAGAAAGAGCAAGGCAAAAACCGATTCCGGCGTAAAAGGAAAATCGTTTCATCAGAAGCCGTCCCAGAAAGACATGGAAGAATACCTTTCCCTGATGCTTAAGGTTATTGAGGGGCTGGAGTTCGCGCATTCTCATAACGTCATACATCGCGATATCAAACCTGAGAATATTCTACTGCAAACGGATGATGCAGGGCATATAACTCCGAAAGTGGCGGATTTCGGCCTTGCAAAAAGCATTACAGCCGATAAAAAGCTGACCGTTTCAGGAGTAGTTATCGGCACGCCGTTGTACATGTCTCCGGAACAGGCGCTTGGAAAAGAATCGGATCGGCGCAGTGATGTGTTTTCCCTGGGTTCGGTTCTTTACAGGCTTTGCACGGGGATAGAGCCTTTCCAGGCTAAAACCCCGATAGATATCATGATGGCAGTCGTTAACAAAGACCCAATAGCGCCGTCCAAACTTAACATGGCGATAAACAGCGAACTTGAAATAATAATCCTCAAGGCAATGGAAAAAGAAAAAAACAGGCGTTTTATAAGCGCTAAAGAACTTGCCCAGGACATAGAACGCTTTATGAAGGGCGAGGCAATTCACGCAAAACCCGCATCGCTCATATACAAAATGAGCAAAAACGTCAAAAGAAATAAGTATGCTTTTGCCGGAATAGCAACAGGCGCGTTGATTCTTATAGTTGTTTTGGCAGGCCTGTGGATAAGCAAAACAAACCGTTTTGAGCAGGCGTTGAAAAACAAAGAAACCGCCGATGAATTGTACGAAAAAGGTAAGTATCAGGAGGCTAAAGATATTTATATAAGGTATATGGAAGTGGTCAATGACGATGGCGAAGCAGGAAAACGAATGGAAGATTGCGATAATAAAATCAAGGAAGCCGCCTCCGCCATGAATCTGAAATTGGCGGAAAATGAAAAGGATAAGCGGATCGCGGAGGAGCGACGGGTTAAGGAAGCGGCGGCCAATCAGGAAGTGCAAACCGCCTGGCTTGATGTTAACGATATCTTCATTGAATTTTACAAGCCGAAGACAGACATGAAAAAAGCCTGGGAAAAAACGGATGAGGCAATAAAAATGCTTACGAAGTCCCTGGATAAATACCCGACGGTAATGGGATATTTTTACAGGGGTATATTGCATAAGGAAAAATCGGATTTGGAACAAGCGGAAAAAGATTTTTCGGCCGCGATTAAGCTGGATCAGAGTTTTACGATAGCCTATGTCCTGAGAGGCATTGTATATTTCGAAAAATACAATGAATTTTGCAGTGTTAAAGGCGGGTTCACGGGAACAGAAGCAAAGAAAACAAGCAACAATTTCATCTCGCTGGCGGAAAAAGATTTTGATAAAATGCAGGCCTTGTCCGGGAACGCGGCGGAAGCGGGTAAAATACCGGCGCAGTTTAAAAAACTTGCCAAGCTTTTTGAAGCGGTAAAGTGGAAAGAAAAAAACATAGACAGGTGCATAGGCGAGCTTGTAAAAGGTTTTGATGAGTATAAAGCCGAGGAATTTCAGTTCTGGCTGGCGATAGTTTGTTCCGAGACGGGCAATGCAGAACAGGCGGAAACGTTTTTTAACCAGGCTCTTAAAATACGTCCGCAATATGCCGAGGTTTACTATATGCGCGGCGTCTTGAGGGAAAAGCATGGCGACATAAATGGCGCCGTAAAGGACTATACGGCCGCGATAGAAATAAAACCATTTTATTACGCCCCTTATAATAACCGTGGAGCCATTAAACTCTCTGCAAATGATTTAACTGGCGCGATTGATGATTTTAACAGCGCAATATTGTTCAATCCGAATCTGCCGCCGGCTTTATTGAACCGCGGCGTGGCAAAAGATATGCGGGGAGATTTAAACGGCGCTATTGCGGATTACAGTGCCGTCATGAAACTGGGCGATTTTGATATGGCATATTTTAACCGCGCCCGTTCGAGAACTCAAAAAGGGGATTTTACCGGAGCTTTGAAGGATTTTGACAAGTCTATTGAAATGAATCCGGGTTATGCGAAATACCATTTGCATCGCGGCAATTTGAGGGATTCGCTGGAAGATTACAGTGGCGCTATAGATGATTATAACGCAATAATAGCAGTGGATAAAAACAACTTTGACGCTTATAGCAATCGCGCCGGGTCAAAAGCGAAAAAAGGCGATTTCAACGGGGCAGTGGAAGATTGCAATAAAGCAATAGAACTTAATCCTGACGACGCGCAAATCTACTCCAACAGGGGCGGCGCGAAACTCGGTTTGAATGATTTTGAAGGCGCAATCGCCGATTTTGACACGGCAATACGCCTGGATCCGGGCGGTGCCCCGGCTTTTTTTAACCGTGGAGTGGCATTTTACGGCGCAGGCAGATACGAGGAATCCCGGGCTGATTTTGAAAAAGCCAAAAAACTTGATCCTGCTTTTGCACGCAGGGTGGATGCTTTTATGAAAAAATAAATGGACAGTGAATTTCAAAATTATCTGGATGGATTCAACGTAAAGCATGGAAAGGCATCGCATAATTGATGTCAATAATAAAGGGTAAGGCGTCAGTGAACGGTGGTCTACGCCGTCTCCCCTCTATTAAGAGGGGCAGGGGGTGTGTTCTCGTATCCACGACACACCCCTAACCCCTTTTAATAGAGGGGAAATTCGTATATGTCCCCTCTAAAAAGAGGGGAACCAGGGGTGTGTCGTCCGTGTTCAGCGTTATCGAAAAACCATCAAAAACCCACCTCGACTGAGGCGGTACAAAGGAGTGTTTAAACTTGATTTTTCGGCATGATTGCGCTAAAATAAAAGCATCAAAATAGTAATAAGTTATTACACATTTTGTTGGCAGTGTTTAATCAATATATGTACCGCATCATAGACGTTAACATAAATCGGGTCAGGGAATCCCTGAGGGTTATTGAGGACTACGTCAGATTTTCCCTGAACCATGAGCCGTTATTTAAACGGATAAAAGAACTACGCCACGCGTTCGTTGTTGCGGCCAATAGCGTGTTTGTGCCGAAAGCTCTCCTTGCGGCGCGGGATACGGAAAACGACGCCGGCGCCGTGGAACCCGCGGTAAAGCGCGTCAAGAAAACCTCTCAGCAACATATCGTAATTGCCAATCTGAAACGCCTCCAGGAATCTTTGCGCGTGCTTGAAGAATATTCCATAATTTCTTCGCCTGAAGCGGCGAAGAAATTCTCCGCCCTGCGATTTCAGGCGTATCAGCTTGAAAAAAGCATACTGCTGATGCTTTTTCCGTCTTCTATTCTTAATTCCGCGTGGACGTACGTCCTGCTGACCGAATCCGTCGGCCACAGGCCTGACGTGGAAATGGCCGTGGAATGCATCAAAGGCGGCGCGGATATATTGCAATTGCGCGAAAAATCCATGAACACATCGGAGATAATCAAGAGGGCGGAAAAGATACGGCGCCTGACATGGGACGCGAAGGTGTTATTTATTATCAATGACCGTGTTGATATTGCGCAGACAATCAATGCGGACGGCGTGCATATCGGCAGGGAGGATATGAGTATAGGGCAGGCGCGCAGGCTACTCGGCGCGGATAAAATTATCGGCGCAACGGCGCATAATGTAAAGGAAGCGCTTAGTGCGCAGGCACAGGGCGCGGATTATGTTTCGGTAGGGCCGGTGTTTTCAGCAAAGACCAAGCTGGATACATTGCCGGAATACAGCATGCAAAAAGACCTGAAACCATGCGGCATGGAATTTGTCTTGCAGGCGGCAAGACAGTTGAAGATACCGTTTTTCGCCATAGGCGGCATAGACGAAAAAAACATTTCCATATTGAAAGCCGCCGGCGTAAAACGCGTCGCCGTGTGCGGCAGTGTCCTGAAACAGAAGAATATTTCAAAGGCGGTTGGAAAGATAAAATTGGTTATTGGTTTGTAATTTGTATTAGAGGGAAGTGATGTGGTGTCCACGATGTGACCAAGGAGAAGTTGTAAAGGCTGTTATTGGGGTAACAGATGAGATTGTGTATATCTGCGAAGAGTGCGATGCTCTTTGGGTAGATGGGACATGTATTAAAAAAGATAATTTTACGGATTTTTCAGCCTATGTTGAGCCAAAAGGATTACAAGGCCTATGGTCTGAACTAAAAGATATCTTAAAGTTGTAATAACCACTTTTTTAGTTGAGTTGACAGAATGTAAGATGTAAGTGTAAGTTTTTAACTGACATTTGCCACCCTTTCAGGGTTTAATATATTCTTCATGTATTTTCAGCGGGGGTTTACACCCCTGCCTGCACGAAGCCGAGCTTCGCTTTGGCGGAGGCAGGCCTGCCTATACGCTCCTCACTCCTTCGGAATTGAAACGATTGCGGATTGCAGGCAGGTCAATCCTTGATATTGTAAATTGAAAGTTGAAAATATCAAATTGTAAAACAAGAAGACAGGGAGTAAGGTATTAGTATAATCAGTTTAATCCGTTAAATCTGTTCTTGAGAATTGAGGTGTTAAGTGGCAGTCAGGAGCAGGCATTTAATCCGCAGATCCCACATCGCACATCCCATATCGCATATCTCATATCCTTACGGGTTCGGCCTTCTCCCCAGCGTTATCGTAATCTCTTTTTCTTCCCCTCTGCGTTTTATCTTTAAGGGCACTTTGTCGCTGATTTTCTTTTCGCGTATGAGGGCCTGCAACTGCGGTATATTTTCTATCTTCTTGCCGTCAAATTCCATGATTATGTCTCCGGGCCTGAGTCCGGCCTTGGTTGCCGGCGAATCCGGTACGACTTCGTCTATGCCCGCGCCTTCGGTCTCGTCTTCAGGATCCGCGAATTTTACCCCCAGAAACGGCGCGTTCGGGCCGGTTTCAAGCATCTCTGCCACGGGTTTTCGCGGTTCCAGCACGACTGGCAGGATAATTTCCTTATTAATTCTTCGGACGGTTATTTTGATTTCCGCGCCGGCCGGATACGTTCCCAGGATGCCGTAAAACCTGCTGAAATTGTCAACGGGGTAATCATCTATTTTCAATATTACATCTGCGAATTTCAAGCCGGCCTTTTCCGCGCCGGATTCCCTGGCAATTCTGTTTACAACTACTCCAAGGGAATATGTTTCATCGCGCGGTATCTGGGTTATGGACAAGCCGCTTACGTATCCGTGTTCCACCCTGCCGCCGGCCTTGAGGCCCGGAAGGAAACGCTTGATCTGGTTCGCCGGTATCGCATAGCCGATGCCGGTGTTTGCCTTTATTGATTCAAACCGCATCTCCATGCGGCCGTTTATGCCGACTATTCTGCCGTTCAAATCAATCAACGGCCCGCCGGAATTGCCCGGGTTTATCGGGGCATCGGTTTGTATGGTGTCGCTGTAGTCGCCTTCAAAACGGTGCACCGCGCTTATGATGCCGTACGTAACAGTCGGTTCAAGGTCGTTTGAACCGATTCCGAACGGATTGCCTATTGCGATTACGGATTGGCCTGCGGCCAAACTGTCGGAATCCCCCATTTCAAGAAAAGGCATGTCTTTTGCGTTTTTTATCTTAAGGAGCGCAATGTCGCCTCTCGGGTCATAACCTGTCATTTCCGCTTCACGGGGCGTGCCGTCGGATAGATAAACCTGCCATTTATTGCTGAAGCCGGCAACATGGTAGTTGGTCAGCACATAGCCGTCGGCCGATATAATGACTCCCGAGCCGCCGCCTATGAACACGTACGCGGGCAATGATTTGCGCGTGACGTCAATAATCTTCTTTTGCAATTCAGCCGCTGTTTTTTGGCCATCTGAAGGCTCCGCGGCAACAGGCAGGGCCGTCGATAGAAGGATCAGCATCGTAAAGAATTTCATAATAAATTTGTTTTTCAATTTGATAGTTCCAATTTTTAAGTTACAATATTATTCAATCCCTGCAGGGTTGGTATTGGGTTATTGCTTATATTCCCAGGGCGTTGCCCGGGGCTGCAATATTCTGCCTTTTCAGGGCAGTGCTATTCGTCATTTGTTTTCTGACTTCTGTTTTCTGTCTTCTATCGTCTTATCGCTGTCCTAACACCGCTTTAAGTTCTATGGTCGCATCCCCGCGCAGTACCTTAAACGTTACGGTTTCGCCTACCTTGGAATCGCGTATGGTATTCGCGAGATCGTGCCATTCCGTTACGGGAGTGCTCTTGAACTGTATGATAATGTCGCCTGATTTTATGCCCGCGGTATCGGCCGCGGATGCGGATATTACGGTATCAACTCTTACTCCTTTTATGTCCATCGCACCGCGCGCCATCTGTACGCCAAGGAATGGCACCGGTATTTTCTCAATCTTTTTGCCGGCCTTAAGGTCTGCAAGCAGCATGAGAATTTCAGGCGATTCCACGGCAAGGCCTATGCCCGAATTCAGGCCCCATTCCAGCGGGTGCGTGAAGTTCGCGGCGAGTCCGATGAATTTGCCGTCAATGTCAAATACCGGCGCGCCAAAGTTGTTGTAATTGATGTCGGCGTCCAACTGGAATGTCTTGCGGTTTTGCAGGCGGTTCAGCGCGCTGACGATGCCGGAGGTCATTACAGGTTCAAGCGCCTCAGGGTCGGGATTGACGCTGATTATGATTGCCCACTGCCCGACGTCAGAGGCTTCCTTATAGGATAAATTGGGAATATTATCTTTAGCCGGCGCTTCGGCTTTGAGCAGGGCGAGGTCAAGGTCCTGGTACCATCCGATTGTTTTCGCGGCATATTCGGTTTTGGATTTATCCGTCTGGAAGGTTATTTTAATGTCTTTTATCTTGCCGGCGATGTTTTTATAGCTTGTAAGGATGTAATTATTCGCGGGGTCAATTACCACGCCGGTGCGCAGGGCGTCAGGCATAACCGAATATTCCGCGCGTTCGGCAATGCTTTCCCTGGAGAAAGGCTTGCCGTCGTCATCCTTGTTAAGTGTGGGAGGCGCGGCCTGCGCGGGTTTTTCTTCGTAGGTTATTTTAATGCTGACGATGGCGTCTTTGAATTTATCATTGATATGCGAAAAGGATATAGGCGCGGGTATTTTCGGCGCCGCAGGAGGTTCTTCGGTGAGAAGGTCTTTCAGGAGCGGCTTAATGATATTAATTGGGACTGCAATGCCGAGCCGCCGCGTTTTGGAATACGACAATATAACGATGCCGGCGATTCTGCCGTCCTGGGAAATAAGCGGCCCGCCGTCAATGCCGCCGTTTACAGCCGCGGTTGTTTCTATTACAGCGCTTTTGTATTTGCCGGTAAGCTGTTCAAGATGATACGCGTTTTCTTTTGAAAGCGAATACATGCCGCTGATAATGCCGGCTGACAGCACAGGACGGTCGTCCGCAGAGATACTGCCGAGCACATTGCCGTAGGTGTAAGCGGATTCGCCGGTTTTAATCTTGTCCGAATCGCCCAACGGAAGCGCTGGGAGTTTTTCCGCGTCAATGTCTATGACGGAAAATTCCTTTTCTTCGTTTATCATGACGGCCTTTGCGGTGAAATCCCTGCGGTCATTAAGACGCACTCGTATGTTTACCGCCCCGGGCGGTATGACGCTCGTGGAAGTTATGATAAGGCCGTCTTTCTGGATAATGGCTCCGGTGCCGTAGAAGAAGATGTTGCCGGCCGTGCATTGGATGGCGACGATGGAATCGTTTAATTGTTCCCATCCGGTTTCCCGCGCGGTTTCAGTGTCGGATTCGCCGAATACGCACAAGGCGCACGCGAAAAAAAACGCGGTTGTTGTTATTAATTTTTTAATCATAAAGTCAAAAAATGAGTATTCTGTTAATCCCTGTAAATCTTCGTGACCTCGTGTCTTCGTGGCAAAATCGTCGTCTTTGTCTACTTGCTATTGCGAATAAGTATACTACAATTACAAACGTAGAAATGCAAAAGAAAGTTTGACATTATCCGCGGTAAAATGTTATAATATATAAAAAGGCAATATTAAAGGAGATGAAATCATGAAGTTTACAATTACTATATTTCGCGATGAAGATGGAATGTTTGTAACGGAATGTCCGGCCATTCCGGGATGTGTGAGCCAGGGAATAACGGAAAAAGATGCCTTAAAAAATATACAGGAAGCGATAAAAGAATGTCTGGAAGTAAGAGCTGAAAAGGGAATGCCTTTGACAGTATCCACCCGGAACGTTGAGGTGCATGTCTAATGCCGATTGTACCGCTATTAAGATATAAAGAAGTTATTAAAACCTTTGAAAAACTCGGCTGGGAAATGGCGAGACATCGCGGCAGTCATACCATATTAACAAAAGAAGGCAATATTTCTTCATTATCAGTTCCTAATCATCGTGAAGTAGCTCGTGGAACATTGCGAAGTTTGATTGCGAGGGCAGGTATCAGTGTTGAGGAGTTCATAGAGGCGTTGGAGAAATAGAAATTTATGAAACGGCCGAAATCCTGTGCTTTGCGCAATAAGACGATAACACTTACAAAAACAGAAAAAACTAAATACACCGGAAGGCTTCTGCGCTTGTCTGATAGAGCTGGCGTTCCCTTTCTTGCAAACCGCGTTATAAACCAGGATATTTTCAAGGCACATCAATTCCTTCCGGACAAATTCGTTGACCTGCTATTCATAGACCCGCCGTACAATATGCACAAGACATTTAACACCGGCAGGTTTTCCGAAATGGCGCCGGCGGATTATGCGGATTGGATGGATTCGTGGCTGGCCGGCCTGGTGCGCGTACTCAAGCCAACGGCTTCCATATATATATGCGGTGACTGGCGGTCTTCAGGCGCGATACAGCAGGTTGCGGGTAAGTATTTCAAGATACGAAATCGCGTCACATGGGAGCGCGAAAAGGGCAGGGGTGCGAAGGGAAATTGGAAGAATAATTCCGAGGACATCTGGTTTTGTACAATGTCGGACGAGTACGTTTTCAATGTGGACGCGGTGAAACTCAAGAGGCGCGTGATTGCGCCATATACGGACGAAAAGGGGAGGCCTAAGGACTGGGAAAAAACAGAAGAAGGCGCGTACCGTTTGACGCATCCGTCAAACATCTGGACGGACATAACAGTGCCGTTCTGGTCGATGGCGGAGAATACCAAGCATCCTACGCAGAAGCCGGAGAAATTGCTTGCGAAGATTATTCTGGCGAGTACAAGAGCAGGTGATTTCGTATTGGACCCGTTTGCGGGATCAGGCACGGCATTAGTGGTTGCCAAAAAACTCAACAGGCGTTTTTTAGGAATTGAGATAGACAGTGAATACGCGAGCCTTGCCCTGAAGCGCCTTGAAATGGCGGAAAAAGACAAAGCCGTACAGGGGTATGCGGATGGCGTGTTTTGGGAGAGGAATGCGGCTGTAACGAGGTGACAGGTTATAGGGGGTTAAGGGGTTTAGAGTCTAATTCCGCAACTTCCGCGTATTTTACCTGCCTGCGCGGCTTGTCCTCCGAAGCCATAGCGAAGGAGGAAGCCGCTTCGGTCGCCTACGCTCTCCATCCTCCGTCCCGATTTATCGGGACTGCGGAGGACGG
>JACRIJ010000093.1 GCA_016220095.1 Planctomycetota bacterium
GCCAAAAGCCTAATACTTACGCCATTCATGGCGTTATGTTAAGGGCATGAATGCCCTCCATATTTCTCAGTTTTTCATACCCCAGCCATAAATGGCTGGGCTACTAACGTCCTTTAATGCCACCTCTACTGAGGCGATACAAAACTGGTATCATTTTCTTTTACATTTTTCCGCAAAATTGCTATACTGCCATATCTATTAAATCGCTTCACCGCCAGTCCCTGTTCAAACGAAGGATCAAGAATGAAAAACGCAAAAGGAAGTGCGTCGTCAAGTTGTTTAGTCGTTTAGTAGTAGTCGTAAATCCGTTCAATCTGTTTAATCTGTTGTTAGAAATCGTCGTGTCTCCTCCAGGTCTCGTCAAGTCCCTGTTCAAACGAAGGTGGGAGGGAGAAGAAAAAACGAAGAATGAAGGACGGGACGAAGAAACGCGTAATCGTAACCCAAAGAATTCGTCGTGTCTCTTACAAGTCTCTTAGAGTCCCTGTTAGTAGTCGTCGTTCCGTCGTCCAAGTAGTTTCGTTGTTCAGTCGTTTAGTTGTTTAGTCATTATGTTTACTATAAAACGCCATAAAACAAGATTAGTCACCATCGGCAGAGTCAAGGTCGGCTCCCCGGCGCCGGTTACGGTACAGTCCATGACCAAGGTTCGCGCCGCGGATGTGAAAAGAACCGTGCGCCAGATACTTGAATTGGAGGACGCGGGCTGTGAAATCATACGCCCCGCGGTTCTTGACATGGACGATGCCCGCGCCATCAAGGAAATCCGTAAACATATCCATATTCCGCTTGAAGCCGACATCCACTTCGCGCCGCACCTCGCCCTGGAGGCCATCAACGCCGGCACCGACGGAATACGCCTCAATCCCGGCAATCTTAAAGACAAAAACGAAATCAAAAAAATTACGCTCGCCGCCAAAAAACGCGGCATCTCCATCAGGGTCGGCGCCAATTCAGGTTCCATAGTCCCCCGCCATGCCGGCAAAAAAACCATCGCGCAGATGTACAAGCACATGCAGGACCTTATGGTCAAGGAAACCCTCGCCTATTGCAGACACATTGAATCCTTCGGCTTCCATAATATAATGGTCTCGCTCAAAGCCTCCGACGTGCTCACTACGGTTTACGCCTATCGCAAATTCGCAAAAATATCCGACTATCCTCTGCATCTCGGCATTACGGCCGCGGGCCCCATAGAAACCTCCACAATAAAAAGCGCTATCGGTATCGGCTCTCTTTTAATGGAAGGCATCGGCGATACCATAAGGGTTTCCATCACCGGCAATCCCATAGACGAAATCAAACTCGGCTATGAGATCCTTGCGGCATTGAATATCCGCAGGAGAGGACCGGAAATAATCTCATGCCCCACGTGCGGCAGGTGCAAATCCGACATTATCGGTACTGCCAGAAAACTGCAGGAATTGCTTGAAAATTCCGATATAAAGGCTAAGATTGCCGTCATGGGCTGTGTGGTAAACGGCCCCGGCGAGGCAATGGATGCGGATGTCGGCATAGCCGCGGGTGACGATTATGCGGTTTTATTCAAAAACGGCAGGATTATTAAAAATAAAATACCCTTCAAGTCCGTTATATCTGTCATCCTGAAGGAATTAGAATCAAGTCATTCGTAGGAGGTTTTCATAAAATGAAAAGAATACTACTGCCGCTGTTAACGGCCGGGATTGTCTTTTTTGGCGCGGCTATAGCCTCTGCCCAGGCGCCGCCGGCGCCCGAACCGCCGGAACCAAAACCGGAACTCATCTCCGTCAACTGGGACGGCGTTGACCTGGAACAAATCGTCAAAATGGTAGCTTCCCAGACCAACAAGAGATTTCTCTACGACAGCCAGAAGCTTAACCTGAAGAACAGAAAGGTTTACCTGGTTTCAAAAGAAATCCCGAAAAGAACCCTCTTCGCCGTCTTTGAATCCATCCTGGAAATGCAAAACCTCGGCATCAATAAAGTAATCGTGGAAGACGGCATTGAAATCTACAAGCTCTACGAATCGCAGAACCTTCCCGTAGAACCCATGCCGCTCATCGCCCCGGATGAAACCGCCGCGAATATTCCAAATACCGAGAGCGTCGTCAGCGCGGTTATCCAGTTGAAATACGTTTCAGCCAATAACGTCAAACAGCTCCTCCTTACCCTCGTAACCCATCCCCGCGCAGTCACCCCTCTTGAAGACGCGAATGCCATCATAGTCACCGATTACGCGCTTAACGTGAAACGCATATTGAATATCATTTCCATGGTAGATAAGAAAAAACCCGACGTTGTCTTCAAGGTTATACCACTGGAATACGCGAGCCCGCAGGACGTTGCCGACAAGGTGCGTCCGGTCATCCAATCCCTCATGCGCCAGAAAAGCACCCCTCAGCCGGCAGGCCAGCAGGAAACGATTGAAGTCGTTCCGGACCTGCGCACAAAATCCATCATCATAGTAGCGCTGGAAGAACGCATGGACCAGATTGAAAAACTTGTCAAGGAAATTGATATAAAAGTGAAAGAAGAACCGCGCAACCTGCACGTGTATAAACTAAAACACGCAAAGGCAAAAGACCTTGCGCCTATATTGAATCAGATTTATTCCGGGCCCAACGCGCCCACCACCGTCAAAGGCCCCCAGCCGTCACCGGCGCCACAGCCCGGCGGCAAGCCAAGTTCCGAAATCCAGCCCAATATCATTGCGGATGAACAGAATAATACACTGCTTATCGTGGCCGAAGACAAGGCCTACGCGGAATTGAGCGAAGTCATAAACCAGCTTGACAAGAGAAAACTCCAGGTCGGCATAAAAGTCCATATAGTGGAAGTAACTGGCGACGATACGTTTGATTTCGGAGTGGAACTTACCACCATAGGCGCGCCTGGCGATTCTCCGCGCGCGTTCGGCGCCACTATTCTCGGCATGTCAACCCTGACCGACCTTGACGGCGACCAGATACCCGATGCGAGAATACCCGCCCAGAGCACCGGCCTAACATGGGGCGTTTATAAGGATTCTTTTGAAAAAATCCCATTCCTCGCGCGCATGTCCCAAAGCGAAAGCGCTCTTAATGTCATGTCCATACCGGAAGTCGTTACCAATGATAATTCGGAAGCCACTCTGGAAGCCGCGGAAGAAGAACCCGTCGCTACCACCGCACTGCCGTCTTCGGTCAACAGCCCTTATGTAAGCGATATCCGTTATGAAAAAGCAGGCATCATGCTGAAAATAACCCCGCATATAAGCAAGAACGATTATCTCCAGCTTGATATAGACCAGCAGATAGAACAATTCGGCGGAAACAGAACGGCAAACCTGCCGCCTCCGAAGATTTCAAGAAACATCAAGGCCACCGTAACCATACCGAACGCCCAGACCGTAGTGCTCGGCGGCCTTACCCGCAACAACAGGCGCGAGACCGAAACAGGAGTGCCGCTCCTTAAGGATATACCCTGGTTCGGCAGTTTATTCAAAACCGTATCCGACCAGCAGGTAAAAACGACACTCTATGTCTTCATCACGCCGCGGATACTCGTTGATGACGATATGAAAGATTATCTGGACTACTCAAGGGAACACCAGGAAAATGTTTATAAGCAGACCGGAGGAAAATGGATTGGAACCCGGCCTGACAGGCTCCCTACCTCGCTTGATATCTTCAAGTTCAAATCGCCCCTTGAAGATTAGAAGTTAGCAGTATCATAGACTCTAAAGTAATACGTCCGCAGTCAAAACGATGACGTTTCTTTACCACGAAGATCGCGAAGACCACGAAGTTTCATGGAAAAGACGCTAAACGTCCGCCAGCATGTTAATAAATAAGCCGTTCTTCGTGTGCTTCGTGGTTAATAAATATCTACGTAAGAAACTCTGAAATTGAAAACATTAAACAAAACTTTATAAAAACGCTATATGCTTCTAAAAGAAAAATTGTTAAAAATACTTTCACGCGACAACCTGCTCGGCGCTGAAAAACTTGATGAATGTTTTGCGGACGCGAAAAGGCAGGCAACCTCCGTAGACAAAACCCTTCAGAGCACTGGCCTGCTTACGGAAAAACAGGTACTCAGGGTTCTCAGCGAATGCCTGAATACGGATTACATGGAACGCCTTTCCGAGGGCGTAATAGTCCCGCAGGATTACACGTCAAAAGTCTCGGTTCATTTCTCCCGTACGCATAACCTTATCGCTGTAGGCGAACAGGACGGCACGATAAAAGTCGCCACTTGCGCTCCTCTTGAACAGAATCCTATTGACGAACTCGCCATAATGCTGGATAAAAATGTCGTTCCGGTGCTCGCCCCGCGCGCGGAAATCGCGGCTATGATAAATAAAGTTTACCAGCAAAAAGTGGACGTCGTTGACGAAATGCTTGCCGGCCTTGATATGGGCGATTTCGCGGATATAGCCGGGGCGCTTGACGGGTCCAAAGACCTTCTTGACATGGCAAACAAGGCGCCCATAATCAAACTTGTCAATATGGTTTTTTTCCAGGCCTTAAAGATGCGCGCGAGCGATATACATATACAGCCGTATGAAGACAAACTCCAGGTCCGCTACAGGATTGACGGCATACTCTACGACATGATGACCCCTCCCAAAAAAATCCAGGACGCCATCATTTCCAGGATCAAGGTCATGGGTAAAATGGACATTGCCGAACGACGCCTTCCGCAGGACGGGCGCGATACCATAAAACTCGGCGACAGCGAAATTGATATCCGCATATCATCCGTGCCTACTTCCCACGGCGAACGCATAGTGATGAGGCTCCTTGACAAATCGGCGCGCCTTTATGAAATGGAAGAACTCGGGATGGACGCGAATGAACTTACCAAGGTTTCTGATTTTATCGGCAAGTCCCACGGCATCGTGCTCGTTACAGGCACGACCGGAAGCGGCAAGACAACCACGCTCTACGCCGGTTTGAAAAGATTGAATTCAACTGAAAACAACATAATCACCATTGAAGACCCCATTGAATACCACATGCCAGGCATAAGCCAGATAGAAGTTTCCGAAAAAAAAGGCTTGACGTTTGCGACCGGGTTGCGGCATATCGTACGCCAGGATCCGGATATTATAATGGTCGGTGAAATCCGCGACCTTGAAACCGCAGCCATAGCGATCCAATCCGCCTTGACCGGACACCTCGTATTCAGCACCCTGCACACCAATGATTCCTCGGGAAGCGTAACCCGTTTGCTGGACCTCGGCGTGGAACCCTATCTGGTGGCATCTTCCCTCATAGGCGTTATAGCGCAAAGACTTGTTAGGCTCATCTGCAAGCATTGCAAGGAACCTTATACGCCGGCGCCGGAGGAATTGCGGAAAATTGGGTTGACCCCCGAAGACCTGCCGGAAGGAAAACTCTATAAAGGCCGCGGATGCGAGAAGTGCCTGAATACCGGTTACCTTGACAGGACCGGCATTTATGAAATACTTTCCATTGATGACGTAATGAGGGAACAAATCATGCAGAGGGTCGGTTCAAATACAATCAAACAGGAAGCCGTCAGAAAAGGAATGAAAACCCTTGGCATGGACGGCGCCATTAAAGTGCGTACAGGACAGACTACGGTGGAAGAAGTCCTGAGAATAATTACAGAAATGGAAGTAATGTAATAGACGAATTGCAAGATTGAAAGATTCTAAAATTGGAAGATAACGAAAAACCTTCAGAATCTTTCAATTTTAGAATCTTCTAATCTTAAAATCTTGTAATCTTAGAATCTTTTAATCTTGTAATCCTAATGATCTATAATTACAAAGCATTCAAATCAACCGGTGAATCCGCAAGCGGCACCATAGAGGCAAGCGACCCTAAGGATGCCAAGGTCAAACTCCGCATGCAAAACATGTTTGTCACGGAGATTACCGACGCGACACCCGGGGCCAAGCCCAGGCTCCTTTCCCTGCCGAAATTCACATCCACGAAAAAACTCACTGAAATTTCCGCGTTCACGCGCCAGCTTGCGACGTTACTGCATTCCGGCATAGCCCTGACGGAAGCCCTTAATGCATTAATAGAACAGACCGATTCCCTGGAATGGCGCGGTGTCATAACCGGCGTGCGCGATAAGGTCACCCAGGGCAGTTCCTTTGCCGAGGCAATCTCGGGGCACCCGCATTATTTCAACGACCTTTACGTTAATATGGTAAAGGCCGGCGAGGCAAGCGGCAACCTTGACAAGGTGCTCTCAAGGCTTGCCGACTATATCCACGGCCAGGCGCGCCTGCGTTCCAAGGTTTCAGCCGCTCTTATTTATCCGGCGATAATGATAGTCGTGGGTTCCTGCGTGGTGCTGTTCCTGTTCCTTTTCGTCATTCCGCAGATACTCGTTGTCCTGGAAAAACAGAACATACCCAAACCCCTGCCAACGCAAATACTCGTAGGGTTAACGAGTTTTCTTACGCATTTCTGGTGGCTCCTGTTTCTTGCGGGCATAGCAATTTTTACCGCGATTAAATTGTTTATCGCCACGCCTAAAGGCCGGCTGTTTTATGACGGATTTATCCTAAAAGTGCCCGTGTTAGGGCAATTATTCAGAAAACAGGCCATTTCACGGTTTGCGTCCACCTTCGGCACCCTGCTGGAAAGCGGCATTCCCGCGATGGACGCGCTTGGAATAGTGAAAACGGTCGTAGGCAACGTTGTTATAGCCAATGTTATTGAAGACGTGCGCGCGAAAATAATGGAAGGCGCGGATATATCCACGCCGTTAAAAAAAGGAAAGATTTTCCCGCCCGTGGTAAGTTACATGATCGCCATAGGCGAGCAGAGCGGAAACCTGGAGGAATTGCTCCGGCGCATTGCCGAAGAATATGATGAAGAAATAGAAGTCACCACCCAGAAAATAACCGCCCTGCTGGAACCCGTAATAATAGTCGTAATGGCGCTTCTCGTAGGCTTCGTGGCGCTGTCAATACTCCTGCCGATCCTGACGATGAGTAAAATACACTAATGCGTCAGGAGTCTGGGGTCTGGAGTCAGGGGTCTGCGTCCGTCCTTCATACTTAATTTTTCCTCCTTCGTATGAGTCTGCGAGTTGATGTGGAAGCGTCGCTCCATAGACTGAATCCGTGATGTCAATTATCAAGGATAAAACACCCGATGCCGGAATCTGGGTTGTAACCGGCTTTGGTAATGATCAACTTATGAACACGCAGGAATTAAGCATGTGGTCCCCAGATGAAATAAAAACTTATGGCGGTAATGATTAGATGAAATTCACGAATAGATGATTTATAAATATAAGGAAGTTTGTTTTATGTATAAAGCCGTCATCTTTTTGGCGCTGGCCGACATGATATTGTGATATGTACCATAACCGGCGCCGGGGAACCGAACCTTGACACTGCCGATGGCGACTAATCTTGTTTTATGGCGTTTTAGAGTAAACGGATTTACGACTACATGTCCGAAACACGGGATCCAACGTCCGGCATCCGGAACTCGGACAACGTCCTTCCTTCTTCCCCCACACCCCATTCCATAAACATTCTTCGTATGAACATTCCAATCCATTTAACCGGGTCACGGAAAACGGATCACGGTATTACCCGCATTCCGAATACCCGCATCCCTTGCAGGTGACGCATCCGTTTTCATGTTCAAGTATGCCGCCGCAATCCGGGCACGCGCCCTTTTTCAGCGTATCGGCATCATGATTCTTTTTTGATTTTACCGCGGAAACCACGGCCTGTTTTTCTTTGACAGGCGTCTGCACCGGCGCCGCTGCTGCGAGCGTCTGGGCCGCGATATTTGCGGGGACATTTTGAACCGACATTTCAAGCGCCTTGGCTATAGCATCCGCGCAGGAAAGTATTTTCCCGCTCTTGCCCCACGCAATGGAATGGCATGATATGCCTTTGAGTTGTTTTACCACTTCTGTAAGTTCGGCGCCGCTTCTCAAGGCGAACGAAATCAGGCGCGCGATGGCTTCGGACTGCGAGGCCGCGCATCCGCCCGCCTTGCCCATTATGCTGAACACTTCAAACGGCTTATTATTCTCGTCATAATTCAATGTTACGTATATATTGCCGCAGCCGGTGCGCATCTTTCTTGTTACGCCCTGGGTAAGGTCTGGCCTGGGTTTAGGCGCCGGCATCAAATGCTGTTGCGTTATTATTGAAGTATCGGTTTCCATCGCGGAAGTTCCTGCGGAAGCCGCCTTTTCAGCTTCTTTGCGTTTGCCTGTCGTCAGCACCTGGTTCTGCCTGCATCCGTCCCTGTAAACGGTTACGCCCTTACAGCCGGATTTGAAAGAAAGGAAATATACCTTTGCGATATCTTCACGGGAAGCGGTATTCTTGAAATTCACTGTTTTAGAAACCGCGTTATCCGTATGTTTCTGGAATTCCGACTGCATCATGACATGGTCGGTCGGCGTGATATCGTGGGCAGTTATAAAAACACTTTTAACGTCTTCGGGAATTTCTTTAATGTCCTGGACGGTGCCGTGATGGGCGATTTCTTTCATTAATTCATTGGAATAAAATCCCCGTTCCCTCGCGATTTTTTCAAACATTGGATGCACTTCCACGAGCTCTTCGCCGTCAAGAACGTTTCTGATGTACGCGACCGCATAGAGAGGTTCAATCCCGCTTGACGCGCCCGCGATGATGGAAATGGTTCCGGTAGGCGCGATGGTCGTGGTAGTCGCGTTCCTTATGGGCGAATCGCCTTTGTCGGCATAAATGCTATCATGGAAATTCGGGAACGCGCCTCTTTCCACCGCGAGTTTCATGGACATTTGTTTTGATTTTTGATTTATGAAACCCATGACTTCATTCGCGGTCTTAATGGCCTTTTCGCTGTTATAAGGAATGCCCATAGAAATCAGCATATCCGCGAAACCCATTACGCCCATGCCGATTTTTCTGTTCGATTTGGTCATCCGCTCAATTTCCACGAGCGGGTAATTATTCATTTCAATAACATTATCAAGGAATCTTACCGCGAGGTCAACTACTTTTTCCAGGCGCGCGTAATTTATTTCACCGTCGGCCGTGACCATTTTCGCAAGATTTATTGAACCCAGGTTGCATGATTCGTACGGAAGCAAGGGCTGTTCGCCGCAAGGATTAGTGCTTTCAATTTTCCCTATCTTCGGGGTCGGATTATCGGCATTCAGCCTATCCAGGAAAACTATTCCCGGTTCGCCGCTTTTCCATGCCTCATCAACGATCTTGTCAAAAACCTCTTTAGCCTTCAACTTCTGCACGACCTTCTTACTGCGCGGATTTACAAGGTCAAAATCTTCGTCTCTTTCGACTTTATTCATAAAATCTTCGGTAATGCCGACGGAAAGGTTGAAGTTATTCAGCTGGGTCTGATCTGATTTAACGGTTATGAATTCCATTATATCCGGATGGTCCACGCGGAGAATGCTCATATTCGCGCCACGGCGGAATCCGCCCTGATTAATCGCCTCGGTGGCTTCATTAAACACTTTCATGAAAGATATCGGGCCGCTTGACATGCCGTGCGAAGTTGACACGATATCGTTTTTCGGCCTGATGTTTGAGAATGCGAATCCGGTGCCGCCGCCGCTCTTATGTATAAGCGCGGCATTCTTTATGATTTCAAAAATAGAATCTATTGAATCGCCGATGGGAAGCACGAAGCAGGCGGACAACTGCTGAAGTTCCCTGCCAGCGTTCATCAGCGTAGGCGAATTCGGCATGAATTCCAGTGAAGTTATGACTTCGTAAAAAGCCTTCTCCCAGTATTGGACATCGGCATGTTTGTTGAATTTTTTTTCTGCCAGCGCGATATTCTTCGCAACCCTGCTGAACAGCTCCTCAACAGTTTCATCAATCCTGCCGTCCTTATCTTTTCTAAGATATCGTTTCTGCAGTACTTTAACGGCATTCGGCGTCAACTGCAATTTTTCCGTCCCATCATTCCGCTTCGCGTTAATTTCACTGTTCGTAATTGTCTGCGCCATGTTTCTGGTCTCCAAAATATACCACGTATAGATAGCTTTTTCCGGGAAAACTCTTAGAAGACGCAGGAAATGCACAAAATACCGATGCCATTGCCGCCCGCAATATGACCATAATATTCCTGTCTGAATGGCATATTATGGATCAGGGTTTCATTTTTTCTCACTTTTAAAGTAATAATTCTGTATATTTATAACGTAATTTTCTATGGCATTAACGGTAATATGCAAAGCTGTATCTTATCAAAGTTCTCTCGCAAAACTGCGCATACCACATCATATTGTGGTTGCGCGTATATTGTACCCCAATATTCAGGAAAGTCAATAAAAATTTTCTCACGGGCTGAAAACGGCGCCTTGCGGAACCGTTTGATTTTAGCGGTTTTGCACGGTGCAAAAAAAAAACTGCGATTTTTAAAAATTTTTCCTTGACCTGGACGAAAAAATATTAGCGGCTTTCCGGTATTTGGTGACGGTGCGTCGGGAAATGCTGATCCCGTCCTTTTTAAGACCTTCGACCACGTCGGCATCGCTCATCGGACTGTCCTTGTTTTCGTTTTGAAGTATTTGTTTGATTTTTTCAATGATGCTTATGCGGGATATCTGGCCCTGAATATTTTCCGTGACCTGGAGCGAACCGCCCGAGAAGAAATACCTGAGGCTGTACAGCCCCTGGGGGGTTTGTATGTATTTATTTGAAACCGTTCTGCTTACGGTTGACACGTTTACGCCTATCTTATCCGCGACTTCCTGCATCTTAAGCGGCTTTATGTATTCATGACCTTTTTCAAGGAAATCTTTTTGCACGGTTGTGATTTCGGCGATGATGCGCTGTATGGTATTTTCCCGCTGTTGAATGGCGGCCACGAGTTTTTTTGCGGAATCCATTTTTTGCCTGATAAAATCCTTAACTTCCTTTGAAGTCCTTTTATCCCTGAGTATGGTACGGTAATTGTTATTTATCCGCAGGGCCGGCACGAACGATTTTTCCAGTTTTACCGAATAAATGCCTTCTTCGTCCTTTTCAATAGTCGCATCGGGTATGATATAGGGTATGGTTGCCGAACTGAATTCCGCGCCGGGTTTGGGATTAAGCCTTGAGATTTCATGAATAAACAGTTTAAGGTCATCAACGGACATATTGAATTCTTTAGCGACCTTTGGCAGGCGGTTATGGGATATATCGTCCATGAATTCCGATATCAACCGTTTTTTCAGTTCATAATTGGCATCGGTTTCATCAAGCTGAAGGAGCAGGCACTCTTTAATATCATGCGCGGCCACGCCGGCCGGGTCAAGCGACTGTATTACGCGCAGACAATCAGCCGCCTCCTCTTCGGAAATGAGCCGTTCAGGCGGCACAGCATTCGGGTCATGTTCTTTTCCGAGCATCTCGTTATTGAATGACGTCCGCAAATCCGCAAGCGGGGAACGCAGGTAACCGTTTTCATCAGTATTATAAACAATATAAGAAGCGAATTCCTTTTTCTTTTCGCTTCCAAGGCTCAGTAGCGTAAGCTGGTAATACAGGTAATCCTGGAGCGACTGGATACGGGCAGGGGTATTCTGAAGCGCCTCCATTTTCTTATCTTCATCCGATTCAAAGCTCCGCCGCGAAGACTGTTGGTATATATATTCCTTCCATTCTTCGCCGGCATTATCCATTGCGGTCATATCTTCGGACGCTGTTTTATCTTCTTCGGGAGGCGTTCCGGGTTCCATTGCAAGAGCGGCCTCATCGCTGCCGGCCTCCGCGGGAGGTTCTTCAATTTCTCCTTTGAGTTCCAAGACCGGATTTTCAAGCAATTCCTGTTCAACCGCGGTCTGCAGTTCAAGAATAGGGAGTTGGAGTATTTCCAGCGACTGGTAGGATATCAGCCTGAGTTCCTGTCTTTGCTGTAATGATGATTCCAATTTCATAATCAGAAATCCTGCCTGCCCATTATTGCTTCGGACAATGTGGATTTAGTCGCGTATGACAGCGTACTGCCTGAAGGCACGCCGCGGGCTATGCGCGAAATTGTAACATCGTATCCATGGCAGGCCTGTTTGAGGTACAAGGCCGTGCCGTCTCCCTCAAGCGTCGGGTTAGTTGCGATGATTATTTCTTTTGGGCCGCCGTTTTTTACGCGCTGAAGGAGTTTCGCTATGGTAAGGTTTTCAGGCCCAACCCCTTCAAGGGGCGAAATATGGCCGTACAATACATGATAAGTTCCCTTATAGATGCCTGTTTTTTCAATTGACCAGAGGTCATTAGGCTGTTCTACGACGCAAATTGTTCCCTGTGCCCTCGCGCTGTCGGCGCAAATGCCGCATGGTTCGGTATCCGAAAGGTTACAGCATACGGAACAGAACTTGACGGAATTTTTCGCGTTGACTATAGCTTGCGAAAGAGCGGTTACGTCCGCTTTAGGCGCGTTAAGCATATAAAATGCCATTCTCTCCGCGGTTCTCGGGCCGATACCGGGAATTTTCGCGAGTTCTTTAATTAATCTTGTCAATGTGTCCGGCTGATTCATAATTTAAATTCTATATATTATTGCCACGAGGTCACGAAAAACTTTTATCATTTGTGTTTTCGGTTATTTCGTCCATCATCCTCGTCTTACATGCCCGGCATCATTCCCGGGGGCATTACGCCGCCGGTGAGCTTGCTATATTCCTGTTCCGACAGTTCTTTGGCTTTTTTCATTCCCTGAGAAACTGCCGCTACTACGAGGTCTTCAAGCATTTCTATGTTTTCGGGGTCAACGATTTCCTTTTCAAGTTTTACCTGCAATAATTCCTGCCGGCCGTTAACCTTGACTTTTACCATGCCGCCGCCGGCCTCGGCTTCAACAATCCGTTCCTTAAGTTCTTCCTGCATTGCGGCCATGCCTTTCTGCATTTGCTGGGCCTGTTTCATAAGCTTGTTAAAATCCATTCCGCCGAAACCTTTCATCATATTTTCAAAACTCCTATGATATTTACACGTTTATTTTGAATTATTTACCGTTTGCTTTTACAATTGTGCCGTTAAACATGGAGGCGAGCCGCTGGGCGTCAGGGTCAATTGATTCGGTTTGCGGAGAAGGTATTTTTTCAGGGGTTTCGCCGGAATTTTCCGCGGTCCGCGTCGGCGCCGGAAGGACGACTGTTTTAAGGATGAGCTTTCTGCCGTAAACCGTATGCAACACGTCTTCAATAAGCTGTTTCTTTGCGGCATCTTCAAGTTGATCCCTATGGAATTTCATATTATGCGGGAAAGAAAGAACGAACTCATTGTCGGAAATTTTTTCCGGGCGCGCTTCTTTTATATAAGCGACGAGCTGAGGTTTTTTTTCTTTTAAAGCGCTCAGGACATTGGTCCAATTCGTATCAGGAGCGGCGGTATTCGCCTGTGGTTGGCCGGCTTCAGTTTCGCCGTCCGGATTTTCCGCAACAGGAGCGGCCTGGGCTTTCGTTTGTTCGCGCAAGGGCTGGATGCTTTTCTGGATCTGCGGCGGCTGAGCCATTTTTATCACTGCAATTTCCAGGAGCATCTTGGGATTGCCGGTATCTCTTAACCGGCGCCTTATATCGGACAGGGATTCAAGGTAATACAGCAATACGGGGACGGTGAAGTATTTGCTTTGTTCCATTATGATTTCAATTTCAGCCTGCGAAACGTCAAGCGTGGATTCAAGAGACGCGTTGCAATTCGCAATCATAAGATTCCGGAGATGGTCTACAAGCATATCAAGAAACGTACCCGGATCGTAACCATTGGCGAAGATATTATTTACGGTTTCCACGGCTGATTTAAGGTCGGATTTATGTGCCGACTCCATAATACCGGAAATGACGCTGTAAGGCGGGAGGTTGAATACCTTTTCGATATCTTTAGCGGTTATTTTTTTGCCGCAATACGATATAAGCTGGTCAAGGATGGATTCGCTGTCACGCAGGGAGCCTTTTGCCATACGGGCGACGGCGAAGAGCGCTTCTTCTTCAGCCGCAACTTTTTCATTTTTGCATATTGACTGGAGGCACTTGGCGATATTTGAACTGCTGATTCTTCGGAAATCAAACCTCTGACAGCGAGAAACGATGGTATCGGGCATTTTCTGAGGTTCAGTGGTGGCGAAGATGAATTTCACGTGTTCGGGCGGTTCCTCAAGAGTCTTAAGAAACGCGTTGAAGGCTTCGGTAGTAAGCATATGGAATTCATCCACGATATAGATTTTGAATTTACTTCTAAGCGGCGTATAGAGCGCGTTTTCGCGCAGGGCGCGGATATTATCAATACCGCGGTTGGACGCGCCGTCAATTTCAATGACATCAATGTCGGAGCCTTCGGATATGAATTTACACGGTTCGCATTTACCGCACGGATTTGAAGTAGGGCCTTTAGTGCAGTTAAGCGATTTAGCGAAGATGCGCGCCATGGAAGTCTTACCGACGCCGCGGGGGCCTACGAACAGATACGCGTGTGCTATCCGGTTTTCCGCGATGGCGTTTTTCAGCGTTTCGGAAATAGGTTCTTGTCCGACAATCTCGTCAAAATTCTGCGGCCTGTATCTGCGGGCGATTACTGTATACACAATCATTCTCCAAATAACATTTTCAACCTGCCTTTTTGTTCTTTATTTTCGGAAAAAAGTCGCGCACCTTTCCTTGTTCGGTACCCGATGAAATGTCACGATCAGCCGGCTCCAGTCAGGTATATCTACGGCACATAGAATAAAACGGTTACCGTTGCTTCCTTCCGGACCTGGCGGGGTTTCCGCCCTCCTATTGCATAGAGCCCAACCTTCAATACCACTTTTTCGTAACGATTTTCAAAGAGATCCGATCGCAGAAAGGGATTCAACCCTGCTATAGCGGGTTGCAGGTCACCCCGAAATTAATCGGGATTCAGGGCACCGCTGATTCCCCGTCTAGCGCGACAATATAAAATATACCCTAAAAATCAAATAAAGTCAAGTCTTTACTGAAAAAATATAAATTCGGTATGAAATTTGCTTGCCGAAAGCAGGAACACCGAACAACGGACGAAGTCTATGCTACTGCAGGCGCATGAATTCGGGAATCCAACCCGGCACTCCTTTTCACCCGTCACAAACCATTAATCACTTATTCCGGACATTGGATTCCGGGCACGTCAGAACTAAACTCAAAAAAACTTGACTTTTCATAAAATAACGCTATACTTATTACACACTATAGAACGATAGTTTATAAAAGAACAAATTCGTAATTTCGCCGGCCAATCGTGCCTATTTTGCCCGGATTTTGCCTCTCAGTCCGGTCAAGTATTTGCCCTGCATTCTTTTACTGCAACTTGAGGGAAAATACTGACATAATAGCACGGTTATCAAAC
>JACRIJ010000006.1 GCA_016220095.1 Planctomycetota bacterium
GAGCATAATATACTTGGCATTCATAGCCAGCGCTAAGGTAGCCGCAACCTTTAGGTTGCGCTGTAATACTGGATTCTAAGCGCAGGCTAAAGCCTGCGGCTACCTTCAAATGTCAAGTATATTATGCTCTCCGTAGTAAGTCTTGCGTCTGGAGTCTAACGCGATAGCCGCAGAATCGCTTCAATTGCAGGAGACGTAAAAGCGTATCCTGTTAATCCTGTCTATCCGATGTAAACAATAGCGTTTACGAACGGCTATGGGAGAATCTTTGGATTCTCCACGCCTAATGTTTACGATATTTGTATTTGCCCCGACAAGTCGGGACAGTGGCGTTCACATGGATGGACCGGATGTACAGGATTACGTACGACATATTGCCGGTATTCGCGTAAAATCGTGGCCAATTTGCCCCTCGTAACCGTTCGTTCTTCGTGTCTTCGTGCCTTCGTGGCAAAGCTATGTATTAGAAAGTGAGATTCAACCTTTATGCCAACTAAAATCATTGCCGTAGCTGTAATCGGCCTGGTCGCCGTCGCAAGCGTCATCTTCTATTTCAAAATCGGCGCTACACCGCCCGGCGACGGCAACAAACCGCCCGTCCAGCAGGCGCCTCCACCTGACGGCCTCTCTCAACCCGAACCCCCTGCGCCGCAGGATTCCGGACCTCTCGCCTGGGGTTCTTCATTCAAGGATGCAACTATCCAGGCGCAACGCAGGCAACTCCCTGTCCTCGTACGCCTGACGCCGGTCTGCTTTAAAAAATGCCCTTCCTGCGAGGCAATCAACAAAATCCTCTCTTCGGAAAAAATAGCCAAGGAACTGAGCGAATTTGCCCTCGTGCATTTTGACTTGAACGTCCAATATACCAGCTATGACATACCGCCTTCAGTCCCGAAAATACACGGTCTTACTTTCTTCCTGCCTGACGGAACGTTCCTTAAAACCATAGCCGGCGTTCCTTATGAAACTAATCTTGACTTCGCGTTCAAAAGAATAAAGGAATTCAAAACCGCGCCGCCGCTCTCCTTTATGCCGGAAACCGATAATGCCAAAAAACTCATGGCTTTCATCAAACGAATTGAAAACACGCGCAGTCCTTTCGCAGAAGCAAAGGATTTCATGAATGAACTGCAGACAGGCCCGGAAACCCTGCGTGTCCTGACCGAAGGCCTGTGGGCAATAAACGTCAACGAACGTTATATAGCGGCGCAGATGCTTACAAAACTGCACGACCCTTCTTCCTATGACGAACTCGCGCTCGCCCTGCAGGACCCCGATGACGCCGTAGCCGCCCAGGCAATATACGGGCTCGGCAGAATCGGCAATGCCAAAGCGGAAGATTTCCTGATTGAAAAACTCAACGGCTCACCGGATACCCAGGCCCAAGCCGCCATAGCCCTCGGCTATGTTAAAAGCCAAAAATCAGTTGATGCGTTGTGCAAACTATTGTCTTCCTCAAAAAATGCCATCGTGCGCGACTCTGTTTTGCGCGCCCTGGAATCCGTAAGAGACCCTTCCTGCATCCCCGCGGTCCGCAAGGCCCTGAAAGATGAAACCGCGGAAATAAGAGCCGATGCCGCGAGGCTTCTCGGTATCATGAAAGACGAATCTTCACTGCCTGACCTGCGCAAAGTGCTGTTAAATGAAAAGGAATCCTTCGGACCGCGCCATCAGGTCACCCATGCCCTTGCGAATATAGGCGGAAAAGAATCCGAAAAAATGCTGATTGATTCCATAGAAACATCAGACCAACTCCTCGCAGGCTGTGTCGCAGAATCACTGGGTTGGCTCAAATCGTCCGATTCAGCGGAAAAAATTGCGCCTATTCTCCTGTTTGACAACCCGGCCGCAAGGGGCCTCGCGGCAATAGGCCTTGGCGATATCGGCAACCTGAAATACAAAAATCAACTTGAACAAATGCTTAAGAATGACACCAATAAATTCGCCTATTTCGGCGCCGAACTCGGGCTCTGCCTGATGGAACCTGAAAGGGACCGCGCATTCCTATTTGAAGCGCTTAAAATAAAACCCGCGTCAGATGATATGGACGGCCGCTCCGTAAGGGCGTACGCGGCGAGAAATATAGGAAAGATTTACGTCGGCAACTCAACGGAGACGCCACATGTGGCGTCTCTACTGATAGACGCCATTGATCCTGATGATTGGTACCTGAATAGGGAAATACTCGCGGCTTTGAAAATGCTTACCGGAAAAGAACTGGCCGGCCCGCCCGATGACGCGCCGGATGCGTGGGAAGAAATCAAGAAGAAATTACGAGAATAAGCTTCGTGAGCCGTGGTCCGTTGCCCGGTTCCCGTTTAAACGAACGAGAAGGTAGAAGGAAAAATGATGACAGATTAAACGGATTCGTTGCAATACGGATGCGTTTCCGAACTCCGCAACGCTTAACTCCATAACTCCGTAGTAAGGGCGAATGGCCATTCGCCCCTACCCTCAACCCCATAACCCCTTAACTCCTCAACCCCTCAACTCATCAATTTCTTCCAGAATTCCATCCTCTTCTTCACTTCCTTTTCAAACCCGTAATCCGTAGGCTTATAGTATTCCCTGCCCTGCAGGTTATCCGGCAGGTATTGCTGTTGGGCAAAGGCGTATTTGAAATCGTGGGGATATTTATACCCGTCGCCGTAATCCAGCTTTTTCATCAAATCCGTTACCGGATTGCGCAGGTGCAAAGGCACCGGCTGTGCGTCTTCGGCATTTATATCCTTTACGACATTCTTATACGCCACGTAGAGGGCATTACTCTTGGGTGCGGTCGCAAGATAAACCGCGGCCTGGGCCAAGGCAAGGTTGCCCTCAGGCATCCCAATCAATTCCACCGCATCTTTCGCCGCCATGCATACAACCAATGCCTGCGGGTCGGCCATGCCGACGTCTTCAGATGCGGCTCTTATCAGGCGCCTCGCGATGTAAACGGGGTCTTCGCCAGCTTCAAGCATCCTTGCAAGCCAGTAAAGCGACGCCTGCGGGTCGCTACCGCGAATGCTCTTATGCAATGCGGAAATCAAATTATAATGCTCTTCAGCGGTTTTATCGTACAATAAAGTTTTCTTTTGCGCGCATTCTTCAACATTCTTTCGGGTGATTTTCACGGACAATCCGCCTTCCGCCGCGCTGTCCGCGGATGATGCGGCCAATTCCAGCAGGTTCAACGCCGCGCGCGCGTCGCCGTTCGCGATGTTGATAATGTAATCATCTACGCCGTCTTCGAATTCCAACTTACATCTGCCCAACCCGCGCTCTTTATCCGATAACGCATTAGCAATAATTTTCCGGAGGTCATCGGCTGTAAGTTGTTTTAGAACGTAAACGCGGCTTCTTGAGATAAGCGCGGAGATAACTTCAAAAGACGGGTTCTCGGTGGTGGCGCCTATCAGAGTAATAGTGCCGTTCTCCACGTGCGGCAGGAATGCGTCCTGCTGGGCCTTATTAAACCTGTGGATTTCATCCACAAAAAGAACCGTGCCCTTATTATTCAATTGGCGTTCCGTATGGGCTATCTGGATGACCTCTTTGATTTCCTTAATACCGGAGGTAACCGCGCTGAATGACATGAACGCAAGGTTGCTTTCCTGGGCGATAAGCCGCGCGAGGGTTGTTTTCCCTGACCCGGGCGGCCCCCAGAGGATGATGGAAGGGAGTGACTTGGCCTTAACGGCCTTACGCAGGGGCTTATCCGGCGCGACGATATGGTCTTGGCCGACGAATTCGTCAAAATTCCGCGGCCTCATGCGGTCAGCCAGCGGCGCGAATTCTCCGGAAGTATTTTTATCAAATAATTGCTTAGTCATTTTTTAGACGATTACAGATTGAAAGATTACAAGATTGAAGATTCGCAAATCGGAAGATTGCAATAAAGGCCGATAAAAACGAATCACTAAACACTGGTCACTGGCCACCGGTCACTGACAACTCGTCAACTGTTGCTTAAACATATGCACGATTTTATCCGGTATTCTCATGGGCTTGCGATTCTTGTCTATACAGGCAAGCACGGTTTCGGCCTCGGCGATCAAGGTATCACCCCTGCGCACCTCATAAGCAAACTTAACCCTGACCGGTGTGATGCCTGTCACGTTAACGCTTACGGAAAGTTCGTCTTCATAATAGGCCGGAGCATGATATTTGCAGGAGACATCTACTATAGTCAACAGGATGCCGTCTTTTTCCATCCTGCTATAGGGATAACCGAGGGACGCGATGAAATTACCGCGCGCCTGCTCTAAATAGACTATGTAATTTGAATGGTGGACTACCCCCATCTGGTCGGTTTCCTTGTAACGAACCTTTATATTTTCCTCAAAGTTTTTTTCCATTACAGACCTCCGGTTTCTAACAACAGATTAAACAGATTTAACGGATTAACGGCTAACCCAGCCACATAGCGCACAGAGGACACACCACGAGAGTGCTAAGGTGAAAGAATGATAGAGTTTTCGCTTGAAAACATTCTATCATCCTACCATTCAACCATTCTACCATTCTTTCGTCCCGTCCTTCATTATTCATTTTTCATTCTTCATCCTTCGTTTGAATACAGTGTAGAAGAAAAATCAGAACTTGTCAAGGAAATGAAAGGTAACGCCTCAGTCGAGGTGGCATTTTAACACAGTAGTTATAATAGAAAAATATATAGCGTATAATAGCCCAGCCATTTATGGCTGGGTTTGCATGTCAAAAGCCTGATACTTACGCCATTCATGGCGTTATATTAAGGGCATGAATGCCCTTCACATTTCTCAGTTTTCCATAACCCAGCCATAAA
>JACRIJ010000097.1 GCA_016220095.1 Planctomycetota bacterium
GTCTGAATGTGTTAAAAGCCGTCGTTTTAGTTACCCGCTGACTAAAAGCGGATAAAATTTTCTAATTTGGCGTTGTTTTTCAAATAACGACCTTTTTAAAAGATGAATTGTTATAATTTGGATTTTTTCACGGCTTCTGAGACGGTACAAACACTACCAAAAATGTCTTGACTATTTCGCGTTTAATATTATAATATTACGCCGTATGCGGATAGACGTCATAACCTTATTCCCTGAGATGTTTGCGGGAGTGTTGTCTGAAAGCATCCTGCGCATAGGCCGGGAAAAGGGCCTGATTGACATTCGCCTGCACAATCTGCGGGATTTTACCGTGCTTAAGCACAAAAAGGTGGACGACAGGCCGTTCGGCGGCGGTCCGGGAATGGTACTCATGGCCGCACCCGTTTATAACGCCCTGAAACACCTTGAAGACAAAGAAGGCCTGAAAACGGCCAGAAAAATCATGCTTACCCCGCAGGGACGCACGTTTTCACAGAAAATAGCCGAAGATTTATCAAAGGAACAAAACCTTATCCTGCTCTGCGGCCACTACGAGGGCTTTGACGAACGGATACTGGAATTGTTTGAATTTGACGAAATATCCGTCGGCGACTACGTGCTTTCAGGCGGCGAATTGCCGGCTATGACGATTATTGACGCCGTTTCAAGGCTCGTGCCGGGCGTACTCGGCAACCCGCTCTCTGCGGAACAGGATTCGTTTTCCGCGAATAAACTGGACTTTCCGCAATATACAAGGCCGGAAGATTTCCGCGGCCTGAAAGTCCCCGCAGTACTGCTCTCGGGCGACCATAAGAAAATCGCCGAATGGCGCCGGCACCGCGCGGAACAGAAGACAATGCTAAAACGCAGGGATTTGTTGAAATAAATCTGGATTGCGTCAACTTTGACGCGTTTAAAGGAGACTCACGTATGCATCCTCTACTAAGAGAATTTGAAAAAACACAGCAGAAATCGGAATTGCCGGCTTTCCATATAGGCGATTCCGTCAACGTGCATAACAAGATATTTGAAGGCGAAAAAGAACGCGTTCAGATATTCAAGGGCGTTGTCATTAAAAAAAGAGGCAGTGGCGTTAACGCCTATTTCACCGTCAGGAAAATAGTCCAGGGCGAAGGCGTTGAAAGAATGTTCCCGCTTAATTCGCCGAAAATAGTCAAGATTGAAGTGACCCGCAGGGGCAGAGTCCGCAGGGCAAAACTTTATTACCTGCGCGACAGAATCGGCAAGGCCACAAAGGTCCAGGAAAAGCTCACAAAGAAAAATTCCCTGGAACGCGCGCTCCTTGAAGATGCCACGCCCGCCCCGGCAGAAGAGCAGAAAACACCCCAGAATACCGCAACGCAATCGTAGTTGTACAACAGATATTATGACTAAGCTCAACTCCAGGCCTGCCGCAGGCATGAATGATGCTGGCTTGCGGTCCAAGGATGCCGAAGACCTTAAACTGGATACCACTTTGAGGCCGGTATGTTTTACCGAATTTGTCGGCCAGCGGAAAATCGTTGACAACCTCAAACTCTATATCCAGGCGGCAAAAAAACGAAACGAAGCACTGGACCATGTCCTTCTTTCCGGCCTGCCCGGCCTCGGCAAAACAACCCTCGCGTGCCTTATCACAAAAGAACTCAATTCAAGCCTCGTTTCCACCTCAGGGCCCGCCCTGGAAAAACCCGGCGACCTCGCGGGCCTGCTGTCCAACCTGAAAAAAAACGACGTGCTTTTCATAGATGAAATACACCGTATCCCGACCGTCGTGGAAGAACACCTCTATTCGGCCATAGAAGATTTCCATATAAATATCGTCCTTAACGAAGGCATGAAGGCGCGGCCACTGCAGATAAAACTTGAACCGTTCACGCTCATAGGCGCCACCACGCGAGAAGGCCTGCTCTCCGACGCCTTCCGCGCGCGATTCGGCGTCATTGAAAAACTCCAGATCTACCCGCCTGAAGACCTGCTTGAAATCATAAAACGCTCCGCGAAAATCCTCGGAGTTAAAATAGACGAGGCCGGCGCCGTCGTCATCGCCGAACGCTCCCGCGGCACTCCGCGCATAGCCAACCGCTTCCTGCGCCGCATCAGGGACCTCGCGCAGGTAAAATCCAATAACCTTATCAGCGAGGAAACCGCCAAGGAAGGCATGGCGCGCATGGGAGTGGATTTCGCCGGCCTTGATAATACCGACAGGAAAATCCTCCAAACCATTATCCGCTCCGGATGCGTGGTCGGCTTGAAAACTATCGCCATATCCGTCGGCGAAGAAGAAGATACCATAGAAGAGGTCTTTGAACCGTACCTCATTCAAACCGGTTTTATGATAAAAACCCCCAAAGGCCGCAAAGCCACCGAACTCGCGTATAAACACCTGAATGAAAAATTGCCTGCGAATTACCGGAAAGAAAATGGGTTGTGGGATTAAGGGGTTAAAGAGTTTAGGAGTTGCGGAGTTCAGAGGGTTACGAAGCAGGAGTGAACCGGTGTGTTCACCCTGTTTAGAAAATTCTGTAGGGGCAAACCTGTGCGTTCGCCCTATTTAGGAGATTCAGACAATGGGATTTAAATCAATCCAAAAGGATTACGAACAAGCGCTTAATGACGTCAAGAACATGAATTCCGAAAAACGCGCCAACGCCATCGCAAACCTCGGCGTGTACGGCAATGAAAAAGACCTGCCCGTATTAAAACAGGCGCTGAACGATTCCGCGGAAGCAGTAAAGGTCGCCGCCCTGTACAGCCTTGCCCTGCAAGGTGAAAAACAGTACGCGGAAAAACTAATTGAATACCTTGATAACGAAAGGGACCTGTTCAGAAAACTCGCCAAGGCCGCGCTGGAAGCCGTTTGCGTCAAAAAGTTTTCCGACCCGCTGAAGGATATGGATTCCGCTAAAAAGGCAAAACAGGAATGGTCTGACTGGTGGAAGGCTAATTCCGCTAAATTGACGTTTGATAAAAAGAAGAAAATATTCGGCTAAGGGTTAAAAGTAAGGTACTCCTGCGATTGCAAGAAGAAAACAAGATTGCGAGTCTCGGCAAAGGCCAGTCGGCTAAATATGCGCATTTGTAAAAACTTCAATGGTATACTAATGCCACGAATGGCATATTGAATGGCACACCAACTGTCAACTCACGGTTATCTTAAACCATTTTACCAGGCCTCAACAAGTGCGAAAAAACGCGGGTTAACATGCATAATACTATCGGCATACCATGTTGCGGCAATATCGTCTTCTTTTGTCGGGTCTCCGTGTATCTGCTTAAGATCGTTTAAACTCATGCCAGTTGTAAATTCGGCATGCTTATCCGTCTTTTCTATTGCGCTTAATCTGCAATTCTGCATGGCCCAGTTAAAGAGAAAAATCCTACCTGCGGTATCTTCATTTTCGGACAAGTGCGCCCAGTTCAAAAATTATCTTTTATCCATGCGTACAGAAGACCGCTTTTCGTATCGTATGTTATCATTACATGCAGACCATCCTGTCCCCTAGTTTTTAACGGGAAATAGTCCGTTGTATAAGCAAGGACACTGAAGAATCCCCTTGAAGGTTTCCACCAATATGGCTGCATATCATAAAATGCAGCCGGAACCCCCTGAATAGATTCAACCCCGGACAATTTCAGCTCCCGCACTATAATCTCAAGCTGTTCTCCGCTTACTTTTGCGCACCATAAACATTCGCTATCTATAAACTCACTAATTACATAAATTTTTTTTTGTTCAAACTTTAACTTATGCTTCTCCGCGACCGAATTAATCACCCGAGGAATATCCTTATTTAACGAAGGAAAATCAATGTATCGCATATAGCAAACAACTGTTGCTGCAAATAATCCAGCAACTATAACAATCGCGCCTTTAACTGATTTGAACCGCAACAAAAAATTTTCAATGCGATTAAACCATGTTTCGGAAACAACTTTATCATAAATCTGAAATGTCAGATATGTTACGATCGCTGGCGTAATAACTATTGAAATACCCCTTGGTAACATCCAGAAGACAATAAACCATGGCTGAAGCAGAATACCAACAGCGGCTGGTAATCCTATAGTTATGGATAATATTATGTCGCCCTTGAACATGAACACAAGAAATGAACCGATAGTAAAAAATTCAATACCATAATTAATAACAAGCAATATTACTGCTTTTAGAAATAAATGTGATCTTTTACGGCCGCTTATGTTATAAAGATTGGTCATAAGTTTATCTTGAACTCTCTATATTATACTATATTATAACAACATGGCTAACCGCTGTCAATGAAAAAATTCATGCTGATGTATCCCGTCAGTGAACGGTGGTTTATGTGTCAAAGGTAGCCGCAAGCTTAAGCTTGCGCTGGCATTAAAATACCAACGCGCAGGCTCAAAGCCTGCGGCTACCATCGTTACCAAATAGAATCATAAACCACCGTTCACTGACGCCTTACATGCTGATTCATGCTGATTTGAATTTTTCATTGCATTTTTAAACAATGTGAATTAAAATAACATTATATGAAAAGTAAAAATATAAATGCGGTTGAATTAAAAAGGAAGTTACAGCACAAGGCGGAAATGAAACTGCTAACTTTAACTGAAAAACAACAGATTGCGTTGCTTCGCAGGAAGTACGGATATTTATCAAAAAACAATGACCGATCTATTTGTTAGCGCTTTATTAATGTGAAACGGACAACAACCATGCCTTTTGACGACTTAAAACATTTTATCGCCGCCCTTGAGGAAAAAGGGCTTTTGAAAAGAGTCCGGATGCCGGTTTCCGCTGACCTGGAAATCACGCAAATCACTGACCGCGCCAGTAAGTCCGGCGGCCCCGCCCTGTTGTTTGAAAACGTCGCCGGCTCTTCAATGCCCGTGCTCATCAACGCCTTCGGCTCTGAAGAACGCATGGCGCTCGCGCTGGACTCGCCAAATGTCAAAGCGCTTTCTAATAAATTTGACGATATACTATCCATCGCCAAGAACCCGCCTGAAAACGCCGGCTTATTGGATAAATTAAAACTCCTTTATAACATCGCCTCAGACGCGGGCAATGCCCTGCCAAAAACCGTGTCCTCCGGTCCGTGTAAAGACGTCATTGTAAAAAATTCGCCGTCTCTGGCCGGCCTGCCGATACTCAAATGCTGGCATGAAGACGGCGGTAAATTTATAACGTATCCCATGGTCTTCACAAAAGACCCGGAAACCGGCAAACGCAATTGCGGCATATACCGCATGCAGGTTTTTGACGAAACTACAACTGGTATGCATTGGCATCCCCATAAGGACGGAGCGCGGCATTTTGCCAAGGCGATAAAAATGAACCAGCCATTGGAGGTTGCCGTGGCTATCGGCTCCGACCCCGCGGTAATGTTCAGCGCCGCATGCCCCCTTCCGCCGGATATTGACGAGATGATACTTGCAGGACTCCTGCGCAAGAACCCGGTTAAAATGATAAAATGCGAAACTATTGACGCGGAAGTGCCGGCAAATTCCGAAATCGTATTGGAAGGATGCGTCAATCCCGGTGAATCGCGCACCGAAGGCCCGTTCGGCGACCACACGGGGTTTTATTCCCTGCCGGATAAATTCCCCGTATTCCATTTAAAATGCATTACGCACAGGAAAAATCCCATTTACCACGCGACGGTCGTCGGCAGGCCGCCTATGGAAGACTGTTTCCTCGGCTACGCGATAGAACGCCTCTTCCTGCCTTTGATGAAAATGCAACTGCCCGAAATCGTTGATTACCACATGCCATTTGAAGGCGTGTTTCATAACCTGTTAATCGTATCAATCAAAAAACAATACCCGGGCCACGCGCGGAAAATAATGCACGCCTTATGGGGCATGGGCCAGGCGATGTTTACAAAAGTAATTGTAGTCGTAGATGAAGACGTAAACGTGCATGATCCGGCGGAAGTTGCATGGAAAGCGCTTAATCACATAGACCCCCAGAGAGACATGGAATTTTCATTCGGCCCAATGGATATATTAGACCACGCCTCGCGCCTGCCCGGTTACGGCTCCAAGGCCGGCATAGACGCCACGCATAAATGGAAAGAAGAAGGCTTCGTCAGGGACTGGCCGAAGGAAATGATTATCCCGCCGGAAATCAAGGCAATTGCGGATAAGAAATGGACGGCGATTAACGGACAGTGAGCAGTGGACGGCAGTCAGCACGATTTAGGATTTTAGATTTAAGAATTAAGATTTTTCGCGGTGGCTGAGTTCCTGTAAGGTATATTGTGACACAGCCTTAATGCCTGTCCCTACAGTAATCATTGGGCATTTTGATATTTATGTTTTTTCTCAACCCACCTTCACTGAGGCTGTACAAGCTTTTCACGAAAATTAACCACTGAACCCTGTACCAAAGCGAAGCGTTTATATGGATGCGTAATCGCAAAAATCATCAAATCATCCAGTCACTAAATCAATAAATCCAGCAGACTCTTTTCCCTTGCCATTCCGTTAAAAAATTTGTAAAATTATCATTGTCATTTACTTTTAGGAGGTTATTGTTTTTATGTCTAAGTTACGATTGAATTTAATCCTTATCTGCCTTTTGGCATTGTCTTTCGTTTCCTGCGAAAGCAACGGCACTGCCCCGGACCAAAACGCGGGCAACAGCACACAGACCGCAATAAGCGTCACGGTCCAAAATACCGGCGCTGTACAGCCGGCCGTATTTGACGCCAATACGCTGATGGATGCCGAATCCATCAAAAAACACATTGATTACCTCGCCTCCCCGGAACTTGAAGGCCGCGAATCCACAGAACCCGGCGGTAAAAAGGCGGCTTCTTATATCGCGGATTTCTACAAATCACTCGGCCTCCAGCCCGCCGGAGACCATAACTCCTTCCTCCAGGAATTCACGGTGGATTGCTCCTATTCCATAGACACCCTGCTCTGGACGCTGAAAACAGCCAATAACGAACCCGTCATCATCAACTTCAAAAAAGGCGTTGATTTCGCCCCGTTCAACTGCTCCGCTAATGCCCTTGACAATTCCTACCTGAAAGTTATCTTCGCCGGATATGGTATAACCGCTTCGGAATTCGGCTATGATGATTATGACGGCATTGACGTATCAGGCAAAGCAGTCGTTGTAATCACAGGCGAACCGCCGTCAGACATGCCGAACTTCTTTGACGGCGAAAAAAACACGAAATATGCAGATGACCTTTACAAAATCGTCAACGCGCAAAAACACAATGCCGCGGCAATACTCATCGCGAATTCCACTGACTGCGAAAAAAATCCCGCGCTGAATTCTCAGCTCTGCGCCTGGCCCGATGCCCTGCCGGCCAAACAGCAGGAGAAATTCATTGACCCGGCAAAGGCCGAAATCCATAACGAAACCCAGGAAAAAGTGGCCGCCCAGATACAGGCCAGGATGCCCGCACCTCAAGAACCCGTCACCATACCCGCTTTCCTCGTCACGGCAAAAACCCTTGAAACGCTCTCCGCCGGGGAATGCATGTGCGAACTCGTAAAGAAGATTGATTCTTCCAAAACGCCCTGCTCAAAAACACAGGAAGACGTCCAGATAAATATGAATCTCTCCACTGTAACGACGAAACGTATTGACCAGAACGTGCTTGCCGTCCTGAAAGGCTCTGATCCCGCTCTGGAAAACGAATATATCATCATAGGTGCGCATTACGACCACCTCGGCATGAATTCAAAAGGCGACATTTTCTACGGCGCCAATGACAATGCCTCGGGCACGGCCGCCCTGCTGGAAATTGCCAAGGCCCTCTCCGCAACTAAACCCGGCAGAAGCATACTTTTCGCCTCATTCGGCGCAGAAGAACAAGGCATAACCGGTTCTACTTTTTTCTGCGACCACCCAACAGTGCCGCGCGAAAACATAATCGCCATGCTCAATATGGATATGCTCGGCCGCGGTGAACCCGATAAGATATGGCTCATCGGCGTACTGCGAAATCCCGAACTCGCGGACATTGTAAAAAAATTGAATGCCGAAACCGGCGTCAACCTTAATCTGCAGGATAATATTGAATTCGCATTCCCTTACGGCAGTGACTTCTGGCCGTTCCATGTAAAGAAGATACCGGTTATGAATTTCACCTCCAGCCGTTTCACGGAATACCATACTGCGGGAGACACCGCGGACAAGATAGACCACCAGAAAACGCTCAAATCCGCCAGGCTCGTCCTGGCCGTTGCCAACCAGCTGGCCAACAGCGACGTAAAATTCCCGGAACCTAAAAACGTAGATGTCCCGTATCCGTCCCATGGAAAAGGCAAATAAAAATATGACTCTACTCTATAGGTTACGGGGTTTAGGAGTTTTGGGGTTACGAAGTTGAAGGGTTACGGAGTAGGGGTGAACCTGTGTGTTCACCCTATTAAAGAGTTGAGGAGTTACGAACGAAAAATAACGTTTCTTCATTTTGAGAATGAAGAGCCTGTATATCATGCGTCGTTTAATCAGTGTAATCCGTTTAATCTGTTATGAAGACCATCCGCTGAATCATGTTGACAAAAATTACCCTGTCCGAAAAGGAATTCATAGGCTTCTGCGACATCGTTTACAAACGCTGTGGAATAGAATTGCCCCTGAGCATGAAAAAACGGCTTGAATCCGTCATCGCGGAACGCTTGCAGGCCTGCGGACTCTGCACGGTCGCCGATTACTACAACTCACTTTATTGCGCCGACGCCGAATCGTCAAAAGAATTCCTGGAATTCATAAAGCACCTCGTCATCCCTGAAACGTCGTTCTTCCGAACCCGCGCAAATTTTGACGCCCTCGTGTCAAGCATCATCCCTGAACTGCTCGGCGCTGAGAACGGGAAAAAACAGCTCTCCATCTGGAGCGCCGGATGCTCCATCGGCCCGGAACCTTATACTATCGCCATAGTCACTTCAGAAGCCGGCATTCCCGTAAATATTACCGCCACGGATATAAGCGAAAAATCCCTTGCCGAGGCCCGGGCCGGCACATATCCTGAAAGAATCGTCCAAAAGACGCCGGAAATCTGCCTGAATAAATACTTCGCAAAAAAAGACTCGGATTACGAACTTTCGCCTTTTATCAGGCAAAAGGTTGTTTTTTCACAGCATAATCTGATGGATTTTAATTCGTACCCGAAACAGGTTGACGTGATATTCTGCAGGAACGTCCTGATATATTTCAGCGCCGAGAACCGCAGAAAGATAATAGAAAATTTCCATAAATCGCTCTCCGCGGGCGGTTATATCTTCCTCGGCTATTCCGAAACCATGCGGGATTTTCCCGAACTGTTCCAGCCCGTATGGTTCAATGGCACTTATGCCTACAAAAAAAAACCGGCCGGCACGCCTGTTGGGAAACAAGCAGAATGTCCTGGCCGGCCCATCAGGCCCGCGCCGCCCGCGGATGTCAGGGTCAGCATCGCGCGCAAAGGCGATACCGCCATCATCTTGAAAAGGCATTCCACTCCGCCCGCGGCATGCCCTTCCGAACCGCAAAAGCCTTATATACATATAGATACCATTGAAATCACCGGCAAACTTGACCTGTCAATAACCGAAGACAACGGTTCTACTGTAAAAGAACAGTTTATGAAATTCATTGAAAATGTCCCCGCGCGTCTTATAATAAACATGGACAATGTTGATTATATGGACAATGCAGGACTGATGTTCCTTAAAAGGGCATTCAGGCACATAACAGAGGCCGGCGGCAAAGTGGTCTTTGTCGCGGAAAAAGACAGCATGCTCCGCTGGCTGGCTAAAGCGGAATTCAGGGAAAATTGCGACGTCTTCGGCAATGAAGACTCGGCAAGGAAATTCCTGTATGAAAGAACAAATTGATTTTGACAATGAACTATGGAACCTCGCGAGGGAACCCGAAAAATGGGACCCCAGCGAATTTCTTGACCTTCTGGACAGCATAGTCCAGGAGGCCGGGGATAACCTTTCCGAATTCGGGAAAAAACTCCTGCTCCTTGAATCGAGCAAAGGCACGGATAAGGAGCTTGTGGATTCGCTTTTCAGGGCCGCGCACAATCTCAAAGGCCTCTCTAAAATCGTTCACATCCGGAAAATGGCCACGCTCGCCAAGTGCATGGAGAATATCCTTGACGAGATACGCAATAATACGCGCACGGCTTCAAGAGAAACCGTTGATATCCTGCTTGAAGCGTCGGACGTAATAAAGGATTCCATACTGCCGGCCATAGCGGAACGCAAACCGGTTGACGCCGACATCACGCAGGCCCTGAAAAAATTCCAGCCGCTGTTCGCGCAACAAACGGCTCCGGCCCAACATATACAGACTCCCGTTAAAACCGAACCCGCACCGGCTCCCGCGCAAGCGCCCCCATTGCCGGCCGTTACCGCAGGCGCCGCGGCAATCGTCAAAAAAGTGAAAAAGGAAGCCCTTGCTTCCCAGACTTTGCGCATCAGCCTTGACAAACTTGACAGCCTGATGAACCTTGCGGGCGAACTCGTTATAGGCCGAAGCCGGCTGGAAGAAAAGCTTTCGGACTTGTTCACGGTAAACCATGAACTCCGCAGGGTGCGCAGGAACATACAGGAATTCATCCGGAAAAATCCCGCCATCAGGGAAACCAAACTTGACGGCACCCTTGAAGACATCGGCAGGATAAACATCGTCATCAGCGACATTATAAATGAACTGGCCGCTTCCACGGAAAACGTCAGCACACTGACCAACCGCCTGCAGGAAAATGTGATGAAGGCCCGCATGGTGCCGATATCGCAGTTGTTTGATAAATTCCCGAGAATGGTACGCGACCTCTGCGCTGAATTGAAAAAAGACATACGGCTTAATATAGAAGGCGAAACCACTGAGATAGACAAGATGCTCGTGGAAGAGATTGCGGACCCGCTTATGCACCTTATACGAAATGCCGTTGACCACGGCGTTGAATCCGCCGAACGCCGCTCGGCGCTCGGCAAACCGCCGGAAGGCGCTATCACCCTGCGCGCGTACCATTCATCAAGCCAGATGGTCATAGAGGTGGAAGATGATGGCGCGGGGGTTGACGCGGAAAAGATACGCGATGCCGCCATAGCAAAAGGCGTCATGAAAGCGGAAGACGCCGCCAGCCTGCCTGACGAACAGATGATGAACCTTATTTTTCACGCGGGTTTTTCCACTGCCAAAAAAGTCACTGACATTTCCGGCCGGGGCGTAGGCCTTGACGTTGTTAAAGATAAGGTTACAAAATTCAAAGGCACTGTTACGGTTGATTCGGCAGTGGGCAGGGGCACGAAATTCCAAATCCGCCTGCCTTTAACCCTTGCAATAACAAATGTTTTCCTCGTAATGAAAAACAACGAAATCTTCGCGATACAGGTTTCGTCCATAAGAGAAATCATTTTTGTGCCGCTTTCGGAGATAACGCAAATCGGCTCCAGAAAGGCGTACAACCTCCGCGGACAAACGCTGTTTGTCCTGCGGCTGGAAGACATCCTGAATATGCCTGAAGAAGAGTGGGAGGAAAAAGCGGAAGCGCCTCTGATAGTGGTAGGCAGTGAGGAACAGCAGATAGGATTGCTCGTAGATAAGCTCGCCGGTAAACGCGAAGTAGTCATTAAATCCGTTGGAGATTACCTGAAAAACGTAAGATACACCATCGGCACGACCATACTGGGCAATGGAAAAGTCGCCCTTATATTGGATATACAAAACATCATTGACGCCATGAACCTCGGAATGCTTTCCGAATCCGGCCCTGTGCTGAAAAAACTGCCGGCCGGAAAAGAACTGCCGGCTGAAAACAAGGAAAAACGCAGGTATTCAATATTGGTAGCCGAAGATTCGCCGTCAATCCGCAAGCGCCTCGCGCAGATTTTAGGCGAAGAGGGTTTTGACGTCACTGAGGCCGAAGACGGTTCCGTGGCGCTTGAAATAGCGCGCAAGGCGCAATTTGACCTCGTCAGCACCGACATAGTAATGCCGCACATGGACGGCTATGAACTCACGAGAAGCCTGCGCAAACTGCCCCAATATAAAAACGTACCGGTCATAATGGTAACGTCAAAATCGGAAAAGATAGACCGCGTCAAAGGCTTTGACGCCGGCGCGGACGATTATATTACGAAACCCGTGGATAAAACAGCCCTGCTGAATACCATCAGGAATAATTTAAAAATAACGTGATATATTGATATTAGTATGGCCGCGACCAAAACTATTACGGTTTTTGCCACGAAGGCACAAAGACACGAAGAACGTATTTCTTTCAACGTAGCAACTGACACCCGGCCATCTTTTCCATAGGTCTTCGCGACTTCATGCCCTTGCGGCTAATAAACATTCGTTTTATCTTCCGTGTTTCTTACACGGAAGTTGAGGACTTTGACACTAATGTTTAATCAGTACATAATTACAATCGGTGTATCCACCGGCGGGCCTTCGGCCCTTGAAGAAATCCTGCCGGAACTGCCCGCGGATTTTCCCGCGCCGGTGATTATCGTCCAGCACATGCCGGCAAAATTCACCGCGCGATTGGCGGAACGGCTCCATCAATTGTGCAAAATACGCGTGGTAGAGGCGCAAAACGGCGCAAGAATTGAAAACGGCACGGCGTATATCACCCCGGGCGGAATGCATTTAGAGGTAACGCCTCAATTTACAATACGAATCCTGCAGGCAAAGGAAGGCGATCAGTTCGTACCTTGCATAGACACGACATTTTCGTCCATTGCGCGGAACGCGGACAGGAAGAAAATATTAGGCATTATTCTGACCGGCATGTGCAAAGACGGCGTGCTCGGACTCAAGGAAATCAAGGACGCCGGCGGCATTACCATAGCGCAGGACAAGACCACTTCGGTGGTATTCGGCATGCCCAAGGCCGCCATAGAACTCGGATGCGTGGATTATGTCCTGCCCCTGCGCAGGATAGCGGGAAAGATCGTAGAAATTGTAAAGGAAAAGTTGGGGACTTAGACTATAAAGCAGCAAACCCTGTACCAAGCGCTTCGCTTTGGTACAGGGCAAAGCCGCACCTGCCTGCTTGCGCATAGCTTCAGCGAAGGCAAGTGCGCCGAAGCACGCTCCGGTGCGCAGGCGCAACCAAAACGACGGCAATTTTTACCACTCCCTGCGCAGGATCCCTTACATTAAATGTTATATTAAGGA
>JACRIJ010000096.1 GCA_016220095.1 Planctomycetota bacterium
CGAGCGCGCGCGCATATCCGGCGTAAACCTTGACGAAGAGGCCGTCAATCTGATTGAATACCAGCGGACCTATCAGGCCGCCGCGAGATACATAAGCGTCGTAGATTCAATGCTTCAGACGCTGATGAATAGTATCTAAGAACTTGATTTCCATGCAATGGAGCGTAAGAATTTAAGATTTTAGATTTAAGAATTAAAATTTTGGTGAAATATGACAGTAAATGGAACACCCTACATTTCTGGCGGAATGACGCGTACGACCGGCACGCAGTCGCGGAATACGATACTTTCCAACATAAGGCGCACTAATAATGCGATTATGCTTTTACAGGAACAGTTATCCACGGGGCGCCGGCTTGTAAGGCCGTCAATAGATCCCGTAGATGCCAATGCCGTGATGAAATACGAATCGCATATAAAAAATGCCGAACAGTTTCAGAGGTCTTCGGGCAGGGTGCTGAATAAATTCAATTATGCCGCGTCGGTGCTTGAGAACCTTACGAAGGTCACTAACAGCGCGAGGGAGATTGGGCTTCAGCAGGCGTCGGACACGTCCAGCGCGCAGACGCGAAGCCTTGCCGCGCAGTCCGTGAGCGAACTCATACAGGAAGCGATGGATATAGCGAACACGATGTACGAAGGCAAATTCATTTTCGGCGGGTCGCTTGCGAACGAAGCGCCGTTTGAATTGTCCGGAAATTCCGTGCTTTACAAAGGCGATGCCAGGGAAATAGACATGAATATTTCAACGACATCCAGCGTGCCGTCAAACATGCCCGGTACGGAATTGTTTGGCGCTCTTACGGCGGCCATAGAAAGCAACGCGGACCTGGATGCCAATATTACTTATGGAGGCGCGTTTGGCGCGGTGACTGCCGGCGGCGCGTCAGGCCAATTCATTGACACTGCATTAATAGGCAAGGGACAGAATGTATTTGAAGGTTTGGAAGCAACCGCGCTTACGGGCGCGAACGCCGGGGAGAAGCGCGTGATATCGGGATTTAACAATGTGACGGGAACGGTAACATTCGCGTCGGCATTTACGAACAATTTTGCGGCCACAGATACGTATGAAATAAAAGGCGCATCAACGCGACTCGCGGACCTGAACAACGGCGACGGCGTATCCGCGGGTTCCATAGAAATATTTGACGGCACGCGTACGATTGCGATAGATTTGCAGACAGCGAACACGATTGCGGACGTAGTTGACAGGATAAACGGCGCCTTCTCGGCCTTTGGCACTATAAGCGCCGGCATAAATGCGGCAGGAAACGGATTGCTTGTGGATTCCACAAGTGGCACGCTTACGATAGAAGAAACAGGAGGCGGAAGGACCGCATCGATGTTAGGCATTGAGAAAACAGTGGCGGCAGGCGGGCAGAAGGTCGGCACGGACCTTGACGCGCAGATAAGCCTTTTTACGCCGCTCACACTGCTTAATGCGGGGGCAGGCATTGACCGTTCAGCGGGTTCAGGGATAAGGATTGTAAACGGAGACCAGCAGAAAGATATTGATGTTACTGGTTTATATACGGTGAAGGATTTGGTAAATGCCATTGAGCAGACCGGCATAAATGCCTCCGCTGAGGTGGCGCAGGATGGAAAAGGCATATCCGTTTTTTCGCGGTTGATAGGAGACAGGCTGAAGATAGAGGAAACCGGCGCCGGAAGCACGGCGCAGGACCTTGGGATACTTTATACTCTGGACAGGGCAAAACTAAGCGACTTAAATAACGGCGCCGGCGTGGATACATCCATAGAGGGAAACGATTTCCGCGTAACCCTCATGAGCGGCAGTACCATTGACATAGACATAAACGGAGCGGAAACCGTGCAGGACGTTATTGATATTATTAATAACAATTCACAGAACATATCACTCGGCAGTCCGCTTTTGGCGCAGGTTGATCCTGCGACGGGGGACAAGATACAATTGCTTGATACCAGCGCTGACGCCAATAGTGATTTCAAGGTTGAGACATTAAACGGAAGTTTAGCCGCGGAAGATTTAGGCATCCTTCAAACCATAGTTAATCCTCCCGGTGCGGATGTTTCATTAACCCTCACCGGGAGGGATTTATTGCGCGCGGGCGTTGAGGCGGACAGCATTTTTACTTCGCTGATAAAATTACGCAAGGCATTGGAGGCCAACGATACGGGAGGAATACAAAACGCGAACGCAAATATTGAGTATGTCGGCGACAGGGATGTTCTGGAGGGCATAGCCGTAATAGGAAGCAGGGCTTCTCGGCTTGAGATGGCCAATACGAGGTCCGAAGAAGAAGCGGCCCAGTTGGACGTGCTTGTAAGCAGTTTGCGGGACATAGATGTAGCGGAAGCCGCGACGGCTTTTCAGCTTGAGCAGATTATTCTGCAGGCGTCACTTTCAGCCGCGTCAAGGATACTGCAATTGAATCTGATAAATTTCCTGTAACAAAGCAGGCTGTTTTTCCTTGACGGGAAGCCGCATTTAATGTTATATTACGCAAGCGGATCAGCGCATCTGATTTGGATTTAATGGAGAACCGGATGAAGATAAGCACAACGAGATTTGGCGAGATTGAAATCACCACGGAAGACATTTACGGCTTTCCGGACGGGATCTTGGGATTCCCGGAGGTAAAGCAGTATGTGATTTTAGACAATTCCAATGGCGGACCATTCAGGTGGTTGCAGGCATTAGATGTGCCTTCGCTCGCGTTTGTAGTAATAGATCCGCTTCTTTTTCATCCCGATTACAAGGTTGAAGTAAAGAAGGAGGACATAGCGTCCATAGAAATTGGGGATGTTGAAGACGGTTTTGTATTAGTGATATTGACGGTGCCGGGGGAGAATCCGGCGGATATTACGGCGAACCTTCTCGGTCCATTGATTTTCAATTCCAGGAAGATGCTTGCAAAGCAGATTGTGTTAACGGGTTCGAATTACGAGACAAAACACAGGGTATTCAAGGAACGAAGTACCGATAAAAAATTAAATTCATAAATTACACATATATGTTGGTATTAACCAGGCACAAAGACGAGACGATAATGATTGGCGACACGATAGAGGTCACCATACTTGAAGTCAAGGGCGACAAGATCAAAGTAGGCATAAAAGCGCCTTTAGACGTGCCTGTGCACAGGAAAGAGATATATTTAGCGATAAAAGAGGCCAATATTGCGGCAGCGCAGACCGCGGCAAAGTTACCGCCTTTGATTGACAAGCTGAACCGGATGGACATATTGCCAAAAACCCCAAAACCCGCCCCAAAGCGCAAAAGCAAATAATTTTCGGGTATTTATTAAACTTTTTCACCTATTTTGACGATAATGTAAATAAGAACTATCAAAGATACTCTCTTTGTAAATGTGTTTATTACGAAAGGAGGTAAAATGGCGATAACCGCTTAAAGCGGAAACTGCGGCGAGAATAGCCGACGCCGCGATAAATAAGTTCGGCTCATACAATTAGGCCCGCCCGGGCATGGAAGTTCCGGGATTAAGTCAAGGAGGATTTGATATGGGTCTCAGAATTAACAATAACATTTCAGCCGTAAGGGCTCTCCGGAACCTGAAAATCAATGACAGGAACCAGTCCAAGTCCCTTGAAAGGCTGTCAACCGGTCTCCAGATCAACAGGGCATCAGATGATCCCGCAGGTCTGGTCATTTCCGAACAATTGCGTGCTCAGATTATATCAATGAAACAGGCGGCAGAGAACACGCAAAATGCTTCAAACCTAATTGGCACAGCTGACGCAGCATTACAGCAGGTTTCTGATCTTCTTAACGATGTCCGCGATTCAGTACTGTTTGCGTTGAACGAAGGCGTTTCGTCTCCCGAACAGGTTGGCGCGGAACAGGCGTCAGTAGATCAGGCACTTCAGGCAATTGACAGAATTTCTTCCACGACAAGATATTCCGATTCCGAATTGCTCAACGGCACAAAAGGATTCACCGTCACGACACAGTCTGACGAGTTGAACGATTTGAACGTCAGGCGCGCCACGTTTGCGCCGACGATGTCCGCGCAGGGCACGGTAACTTACACGGTTGACATTACGCAGTCCGCAGTACGCGGATTTGTTGATATCGGTTCAACCGCTACTGGTACGATTATCAGAGTCACCGGTCCCCTCGGAACCCAGGAAATATCCGTGAGTTCGAATACTGCAGCCCAGCTTGCGACCGCGATTAACCAATATGCGCCGTTTACAGGCGTTTGGGCAAGCGCCAAGGGCGGTGCCGGAGCGGCAAGCCAGCTTGCTTATACTGAAGAATGGGGTTCCGCACAGTCAATCAGGATAGACGTTCTGAGCGGTACGATGGACGGTTTAGCGTCAGGAAACGCGAGAACCGACATCGGGCAGGATGCCAAAGCCAGCTTTAACGGCGTAACCTACACGGGCGAAGGCCGTTATTTCCACATCGTCAATAATTCAATTGATTTTGAATATACTCTTGACGATAGCGTGGATATGGTCAAACAAGCCGGTTTGAAGTTCACCGTGCAGAAATCAGGATTGTCCTTCCAGACCAATGAACGCGCTCTTCAATCCGATAGGATGACTATCGGCATTATGAACGTTGCAACAAGTACTCTTGGTTACGAGTCAATAAACGACCAGCTAACGCGTAAAGCAGGATTGGATGCAACCGCGACAAAAGGCGGATATCTGTCTTCGTTGAAGACAGGCGGAACATCTGATCTGAATACCAATGCGCAGAACGCGTTGAACATACTTGATTATGCCCTTAACCAGGTGAACGGTTTGAGAGGCTTCCTCGGCGCTATCCAGACGAACAACCTTGAATCCAACATGGATACGCTGGCTGTTTCTATAGAGAACATAACCTCTTCCGAAAGCGAAATCAGAGACCTTGATTTTGCCGCAGAGACAGCAGAATTCACAAGGACACAGATAATGTTCCAGGCCGGTACGGCAGTTCTGGCATCTGCGAACCTTATACCTCAGACAGTACTTACACTGTTACAATAACGCATGAAAAAGGCGCAGCAGAGGCGGTTAAATCCGCCTCTGCTTGAGGCCTTTGGAAGATTTAATTATGGTTTATTTCAGGATAAAATTAGACGATAATATGATGGAGGATTGCACCAATGGTAGATCTTAACATTACCAACAATATGCCGGTGAATTTGGAGCAGACGGCAGGTGTTTTTCCAAATGAAATGAAAATGCCTGCAAAGAAGCCAGTAGAGCTTCCCTTGAGCGGCCAAAAATCGGTTGATATGGCCCCTGAAGAGCAGAAAAAGCCGAGCGAAGAAGATATTGTTTCCACAGTGCGCGACATTAATAAGATGATGCGCGACGCGAATCAGCAGATGCGCTTCGGCATATACGAGGGGACCGACCAGATGTATGTCCAGGTAATCGATGTCCAGAGCAAGCGCGTGGTGAAAATGATGCCGCCGGAAAACCTTTTGTCCTTGAGGACACGCCTTCAGGAAGCGGTCGGCATAGTTCTGGACGAGGAAGTTTAAGTAAAAGACGGAACCGGTTTTAACGGCGCTCCGCCTTGACAGTTTCTGTTATAATTGGCATTATTGCTATTTTAACATAGTATTGGGGGAAACAAAACTATGGCACTTAGCACGTCAGGAATAAGAGTTGACGGGCTGTTTTCAAATATTGACTATTCCGGCATCATTTCAAAATTGATGGCGGTAGAGCAACAGCCAATATCGCTTTTGCAAAGCAAGGTTAAGAAAGCAACTCAGCAGAAAACGGCATTTTTAAGCACATCAGCGCGCCTTTCGGTAATACAGGGCACTGCCGCGAACATAGCGGGCCTTTCATTATGGAAATCAACAAGCGTAGCTTCAAGCAATGAAAACGCCCTTTTTGCTTCCGGCAGTACGGTTGCAACTACGGGCGCGTATAACTTTTCGGTTAAGCGGCTCGCGCAGTCGCATCACATGCTTTCAAGCGGGTACGCGGATTACAACAGCACCAAACCCGCGCCAAGCGGCGGCACCATGACAATTGAAACCGGCGCCGGATACCTTGACAGGGAAACGTCTCTTTCATTTCTTAACGGCATGCAGGGCGTTGACAGGGGCTCCGTAAAAATTACGGATAAAGAAGGCAATATTTCCACGATAGACCTTACGGGTGCGTCAACTATCCAGGACGTGCTTGATTCCATAAACAGCGATACAAATCTAAACATCAATGCGTATGTCAGAGGCGACAGAATTATTCTGGAAGATACGAATTCCGGCGTAGGCACCATGCTGGTTGAAAATGTCAGCACTGATACTACTGCTACAGATCTCGGGCTTACCGCTTCAACTGCCGCAGGCGCCACTCGTGTGCTTGCAGGCGGCAATATAAACTATGTTTCTTCCAGTACGGCTTTGAGTCTTTTAAATGACGGCAATGGCGTAAGGCACAATTCCGACGCTCTGGACGACTTCAGGATAACGACCAAAGACGGCAGTAATTTTGACATAAACGTAAAGGATTCGCATTTAACGCTCAGCGATTTGAAATCAGCGATAGAAACTATAACCGGCGCGAATGTAACGGTTTCAATAGAAAATCACGGATTGAAATTGAAGGATAATACCGCGGGCGTTGGGGCATTTCAGGTTACCGCGTTGAACAACAGCAATGTCGCCCTTGATCTCGGCCTTGTCAGGTTGGATGCCACGGGCAACATAGCTCAGATTGCCAAAGAAGATTCCGCGACCGGCACCGAAGGCGGTACGGCAAGCATTCTTTCCGGCGACAGGATATGGTCGGATTTGAATTCGCTCCTGAGGCGTTCCCTGAGGGGCGGCGAGGCAAGGTATTGGACCGACGGAACCGACGCGTTGAAAAGGTCAGTGGATGACGGTAGCATTACGCTTACAGACCGTTCAACCGCTTCTACAACAGTGGATTTATCAAGGCGCATCGCAAAAAATACCACTGCGCTCGCTTCAGCCGGCGATACTACGATAACCTTGAGCAACATTACAGGCCTTGCAATTGGCAATATGATACGCATTACGGACGGCACGAATTCCGAATACAAAACGATTACCGGCATTGCCGGCAATAACGTGACCTTTGCCGGACAAGCCCTCGCTAATGGGTATGCCAACGGCTCCGGCGTTTATGCGTACCACCAGTCGGTCTCGGATATGGTGAATACCATAAACTACCAGACTCAAACGGCCGGCGTTGACATAAACGTTAAATTTAACGATGAAAATAACGGCATATATGCGACGGAATCATCAGGGGCATCAACCGTGAATTTCCAGGCAACCGATGCCGGCAGTGTCGTTGAACAGCTCTTTGGCGCGGAAATAAATACCGCCGGCACGTCTTACAACGGCTACGACCTTGACCCGCAGTACATGAGCGAAGAAACCAAACTGTCCACCCTTAATTACGGCAATGGGGTATATGCAGGTAAGTTCATTATTTACGATAAAGATGGAAAGAGCATGACGGTTGACCTTTCGCAGGAAGCCGCTACAGGCAATATCCGCAATGTCATTACGGAAATAAACAGCGCGGCCGCGCTTGCAGGCAGTGACCTTAAAGCCAGAATCAACGATTCCGGTGACGGCGTCATTCTTATTGATACCACCGGAAGCGGTACGATTAAAACTCTGGAAATGGACGGCGGCAAGACGGCAAAGGACCTTAACATACTCGGTGAAACATCAGCTACGTCACTGGATGGAACGCGCGAATTTTCCATAACAATCGGTTCTTCTGATACGCTTGAAGATATATCCGCGGCTATCAACAATCTCGGCATTGACGTTACCTCTTCCATTATCAATGACGGAAGCGCTTTTAATCCCTATAAGCTCAGCATACTCAGCAAGCAATCCGGCATGCGCGGAAGGCTTACGATTGATAATAACTTCGGCATGTCATTTTCAACCGCAGCCAAGGCCCAGGATGCCGTTCTTCTTTACGGCGGCAATACGAGCGGCTCAGAGCCGGCATTCATACAGAGCTCTACTAATACGGTAAAGAACATAGTTGCCGGATTAACGCTTGATTTGCGGAGCGCGAGTTCTTCGCAGGTCACAGTTACGGTGAACCGGGATTTGGATGGCATTATCGCGCAGGTCAGCAGGTTTGTGGATCAGTTCAACGCGACTGTGGATGATATAGAGAACAATACTTCTTATGATTCCGTTACTAATACGGCGGGCATACTTTTCGGCGATTCCACCATAAGAAACATTAATAACCAGTTATACAAACTTGTGACTAAATCTGTCACGGATATTCCGAATGCCGATATCAATACGTTCCAGGAGGCCGGAATACGCATTGAACAGAACGGCAAATTGACATTTGACCAGTCAAAATTCCAGGAAATGGCAGAAACAAAATTTGACCAGTTGAAGACATTTTTCACAAAGGAAAAAAGCCTCCAGTTGACGACAAAATTGAGCGATTTCAGGAACGGTTTGGGCGTAGATAACTCAACAGGCAAGGATGACTTTAAGATTACCCGCCGTGACGCAGTGGCCATAAACGTTGATATTGACGGAGCGCTAACGGTTGCCGACGTGCTCAATGCGATAAATTTTGATTCCGAGAATACCGGCAGTAAGCTTGTGGCTTCAATATCCTCCGACGGCAAATCCATAGTGCTTACGGACAGCAGTACGCCAACCGGATCTGATGCTCTTTCCGTTACCGAATTGAACGATTCGTCCGCATCTCTGCATTTGGGTATAAAGGCAACTCTGAGTTTGTCCGAAAATAAGTTAACAGGCACAGAAATAGACCTGAAAAACGATACCGGCGCGGCGAGCCGCATAGTTGACACGTTGACTGCGATAACTGATGCTAATGACGGACTGATTGATAGAAAATCGGATTCCATTGATGACAGCATTCAAAGTTATAACGATAAGATAGACAAGTTGACGGAACGTCTTTTGAAAAAGGAAGAGCGGCTTATAAAACAGTTCGCCCAGCTTGAAAGCTTTCTTGCTCAGTCCCAGGGCACGATGACGCGGCTTGAATCGCAGTTGAATAATGTAGTAATCGGAATGAGGAATTCCATCGGTAAATAGCAGTATTTAAGAGGTTTAGTATGGTCAAACAGACAGCAAAGTATTTGGAAATGCAGATTAAAACCGCGGGCAAGGAACAGTTGTTGCTCATGCTGTTTGACGGTGCAATTAAATTTGCCGAGCAAGCAAAGATGAAAATCACTGCCAAGGAAATTGAGGCAAGCCATAATCTTCTTATAAAGGCCCAGCGCATAATCATGGAATTGATTGTAGCTCTGGATAAAAAGGCGATTGATGCCGCGACTTATAAAAATCTTACAGGCTTGTATACTTTTGTTTACCTGCGCCTTGTGGAGGCAAATATCAAGAGAAAACCGGAATTGGTGGATGAAGCAATAAAAATACTTAATAATCTCAGGATTACGTGGACTGAAGCGATTATGAAAATGAAGGAAAGCGCCCATCCGTCCATTGAAGTAACCAGCAATATTCCCGGTGAAACCGAGAAATCACTGGAAAATATCAGCCTTCAGGGATAAGCAGTCATTTTTGGTTTCCCCCCAACTTGTTCCCTCGTTCGCGGTGAAAACCCGGGCGAGGGATTTTTTTTGTTTACAGTGACTCTGCGAGACTTGGACGAGACACGACGAATCCGGGATTCGGGAACTGGCGTCCGGGAGCCGACGTCCGGCACTCGGAACTCGGACGACGTCCTTCTTTCTTTACTTTTTATACTTCATACTTCGTCTAAACATGGGCAAGTGTGTAATATAAACCGGTAGCAATCCTTGTAAATTGCGATAACCATCTAAATATCAATGGGTTGTACTAATACACACTATATGAACGATCGTTTTATTGTGTGTAATATAGAATGTCTTCCTTTGTTTTGTCCATCTCTGCCCGTAGCCCCTGCAATAGTCCTGCGACTGAGCAGTGCGAGGAAGGCCTGAACACTTCGCTTCGCTTAGTGTAAACTTAGCGAAGAGAGTATAGCGAAGGGAGCCTGCCGAAGGGCGCCACTTGTCATCGGTTACTTCGTTAAAACTCCGGTTTCAGGCTCCATATATTCGTTACGCCATTTATTGTCCTGCAGAATAATACCCTGTCTTTGCGCCATACAGGCTGATAATTTGATTCCGAACCTGTTGTGAGTTGGTATAATTTTGAATTGTCTATTTCATAAGCCCATATGTTATTGCTGCTGCCGGATTTGTTTACGGCTGAGAAGGCAATGAATTTTCCATCGTCCGACCATGAAGGATTGATCGCGGCCCATCGCGGGTCTGAAACCAATTCAATCGTTCTTTCCCGCATGATATCGTAAATATATAAGCCAAACCAGTTTTCGCCAATCTGGTTTGCTTTTTGAAATGCAATAATATTTTCATCTTTAGGCGACCATTTCGGGAACAGGCCTATGCATCCTGTGAAATGCAATGCGGCCTTTGGATTTCTGCTTCCCGCGGCCTCAATGTCAAGGATGCATATCTCGTAATCCTCCAACTCGGCCGAAAAGCGGGAAAAAACCATTTTCTTTCCGTCAGGCGACCATGCAGGGGAAATCAATTCCGATTCCACATTGCTTATAAGGGATAAAGGCGTATTCATGCCGGAAGCAAGGTTCATTACGTTGAGCGACCAGCGTTCTTCGTTATTTGAACAAAATGCCAATACCTTGCCGCTCGGTGAAACCGCGGGGAATGTCTCATCGCCGGGCTCGTTGGTTAAAAGGGTTAGTTTGTCGTCGTTCAGGTTTTTGAGGTAAAGGTTGTAGTTGGAAGAATTGTGTTTTGATGAAAAAACGATTGAATTCTCGCCCGGAACAGCGCAGAATGTGCCAAGTCCTTCGGTCTTAAAGAAGGTATGTTGTTGAAAACCCGCGGGTACGGCTTCAGTTAAATAATCCGTATCAATGGGTTTGACAGGTCCGCTTGAACAGCCTGCAAGGAATGCCAATATAATTAATATATACAAGAAGTTGGTTTTCATCAAGCACAATACTTAAACGTATGCCACTGCGTCCATCTGTATCTGCACGTCATAAGGCAGGCGTTTTACCTCAATACAGCTGAAAGCAGGGACGTTAGGCGAGAAGTATTCGTCGCAGACGTCTTCAAGAAATTCAAATTGGTTTATATCAGTGACATACACTGTAAGTTTCAGTACTTTTTTTTCGTTTGAGCCGCATATCTTCAGCGAATACGCAAGATGCTTCAATGCGGCGGATGTTTCTTCTTCAAAAGTGCCTCGCAGGAGTTTGCCTGTTTTCGGGTCAATGGGCATTTGTCCTGAAGCAAGTATCATGTCGTTAAATACAACGGCAGGGGGAAACGGGCTGATTTCGGGAATATCTGACTTTTCGGGTTCTGCGGGCTGTTTGGGTTTTTCCGTGTGCATTATGGGCGTCGGCATTTCTTTTTTCGGGGCCTTTGCGACAGGTTTGATTTCTGCGGCAACTTCTAATTCCTCAGGTTCCGGTGTTTCTATGTTCGCCTCTGCAGGAGAAAATTCGCCTGTTTTGATTTTTTTGACTTCAGAGAACCTTTTCAGAGGTCCTTTGATGAGGTCGTCGTACTTGAAGGATATTTCAATAGGAAAACCGTTCTTCTGATACCATTCGGTCGTTGATTTTGGCGTCCAGCGCGTAAAAGGCGTTCCTTTGGGAATTACAGGCAAAGGTATTACTTCCCAGCCTTTTTTTGTCGTTTTATTGGTGCCTTTCAAAAAAGCTGAATTGCCGTATTTTGCGTTATATTCAATGAATTGGGTGTTTTTCTCGTTGTTCTTGATGGCTTCGAGGAAATCCTTTTTTCTTATAATAATCTTCATAAAAACTCCTTATAATTCTGCGGTTTTCGTACGGCTGTAAACTTCCTGTAAAATATGGAAGTTTAAAATTTACAGGCAAATGCCCCTTATTTGTACTATATGATATTTAATGCCGTTAAATTGTCAAGAAAAAAGTACCAAAAGCTCGGCTTTTTTCCTTGACTAAAATCCGTAAAAATGAGTTAATCCATCTGCGGTAAGACGTCAGATGCAAGATGTGCGGTCATCTCTCCTCTCACTTCTTACTTTGCATTAATGACAGGGGGCTTTTATGCCGGTTGATTTGCAAAAAGTACAGGAGTTGATAGGTTGCGTGTTTAAGGATGAAAATATCCTGAAAAACGCCCTTGCTCACGCGTCTGCGAGGGAAGAAATCCTTCCTTCCAACGAACGAATGGAGTTTTTCGGCGATTCCATCATCGGAATGGCCGTGTCCGAATACCTTTATCAAACCCTTCCGCAGTACGAAGAAGGGCCGTTATCCGTAATCAAGTCCGTTGTGGTAAGCCGCGTAAGCCTCGCGAGTATAGCTAAAGAAATCGGCCTTGAGCCGCATATCATCATCGGTAAAGGCATGTTACAGCAGAATGCGATACCGGATTCCGTGCTCTGCAATGTTTTTGAGTCGGTTGTCGCGGCAATTTACCTTGACGCCGGTATGGATAAGGCAAAAGAATTCGTCCTTAAATATCTGGTGCTCAAGATAAATGAAGTTCTTGAAAACAAACATGATAAGAATTATAAATCCATACTTCAGCATTATTCGCAGAAAAAATTTTCAGTCATTCCCATATATAAAGTCGTTAATGAAATCGGCCCTGACCACGATAAGACTTTTGAAATAACCGTAAGGATAAACGACAAGACATACGGCCCGGCAAGCGGTAAATCTAAAAAAGACGCCGAACAGGCCTCAGCTATGGCGGCCCTTGAAGCCCTTAAAGACGAACTTGAAATAATAGATGGAAAATGGTGATTGAGCCGGGAGTCCGAAGTCAAGGGGCTGTATTTGGGACTCAGTACCCGGGACTTTAGACTCAGGACTCCAGACCCCAGACTCAGGACTCTTATGTCATTTCATCAGCAACCTGAAACTCAAATGCCTTTTGACCGGAACCTGCTTTCTTCAGAGGACGGCAAAATAACCGCCATAAAAGGCGTCATTGAAAAGGGACTTGCGGCTTCGGCCGGCGGTCTCTACGGGGCATCAATGTCATTCGTAATAGCGCAAATAGCATACGGATTGCCCGGGAGCTTTTTCGTGATTGCTCCGGGTGTTGATTCGGCTGAATTGATTTATGACGATTTGACAACGTTCCTTGGCTATGATATCCCGGTATTGTTTCCGATGCATGAAACCTTCAGCCATTCCGACGCGATGTCGCCGTCATATACCGAACGGCTTAATGTTCTGCTGAAAGTGCAGAAAAACGCATCTCAAAAAATAATCGTTTCTTCCGTAGGCGCTTTGCTCCAGGACGTGCCGCCGCCGGAATTGATTGAGGAAAATTCGTTTGCACTCTCAAAAGGCGAACGATTGGATATTGATAAATTGCTTGAGGCGCTGTCTGAAAAAAAGTTTACGCGTTCGGCTATGGTGGAGATGCCCGGCGAATTCGCCATGCGCGGCGGCATCGTTGATATATACCCGTTTTCCCTGAAATATCCGCTCAGGATGGAACTTGCCGGAGATATAATAGAATCAATGCGGTTCTTTGAAGTAAGTACTCAGATATCCATTGAAAAGGTTGAAAGCGTGTCCCTGCCGCTTTTGAGCCAGAATGAATTCTTTCAGGCCCGGCACCTGACATCTTCCCTGTTGAATTACCTGTCCGGTTACGGCATTTTTGTCATAGAGGCCGCGGAAACCTTCCGCAGGGCGCATTCATTTCTTGATACGTTGTATTCCAGCCCGGATCATACCAATAAGGTTGTCGCCGGTTTCATGAAACGCCTTGAAAATTTTCCGCAGGTATCGCTTTCATCTCTGCCTGCGGAAGAAAAAGACAATTCCTTCAGGTTCCATACAGCGTCTGCACCGAAATTTTCCGGCGATTTGAAGAATATTTTCGCGGAATTGAAATCAATCGCGGATGAGACGCGTGAAGTGCGCGTATTCTGCCACAGCGGCCTGGAACAAAAACGCTTTGAAGGGCTTGCCGCGGAATCGGAAACGGATTTTAAGGGCAGGCTCCGTTATTCAACGGGTTTTTTAAGCAAAGGGTTCCGGATGGCGGATTATAAGATTGCCATGATACCTTACGGCGAGATATTCGGACGGTACAGGCATCTTCGGCCCGCAAAGGAAACGGCCGATTACAGGTCGGAAGGTTTTTATGAATTTGAAAAAGGCGATTACGTAGTTCACCTTCAAAACGGCATAGGTAAGTTTCTTGGCGTAAGAACCCTTAAAAAAGACGGCCGCTCGCAGGATCATCTCGTGCTGGAATTCCAGGATGGCGTTAAGCTCTATGTCCCGGTTTCACAGGCCGACCTTGTTGAAAAATTCGTCGGTTCGGGCGATGCGAAACCTGAATTGAGCAGTATCGGCACTGATGAATGGGACAATAAAAAACGCCGCGTTCAGCTTGCAGTAAATAATC
>JACRIJ010000007.1 GCA_016220095.1 Planctomycetota bacterium
AGCATAATATACTTGGCATTCATAGCCAGCGCTAAGGTAGCCGCAACCTTTAGGTTGCGCTGTAATACTGGATTCTAAGCGCAGGCTAAAGCCTGCGGCTACCTTCAAATGTCAAGTATATTATGCTCTCCGTAGTAAGACTCCAACGTCCTTGCCGGCAGGTCAATCAATCAATTGCAGTAATTCTCTTTCGCCCAATATTGATATGCCTAATTTCTGAGCGGCCTTGAATTCCGGTGCATCCTGGAATCCTTCCCCTATAACCGCGTAAGTTGTATAAATGGAAATATTCAAATCAACTTTCCAGCCGAGGTCCGTCAATTTCTGTATGGCGGTTTCGTTGGAATATTTCATTTTAAGCCTTCCTACGAGGACGAAGACTTTCGGCGAATTCTTATCAAATTTCTGGTTTGCCACGTAATCCCCCGCGTTTATGAGTATTTCGGGAGAAATCGTGGAAACGATAGCGGCCTTGGCGGTATCATTATCCAGCACATCCATTACAACTATTTCGCCTATCCTTCTCGGAACGCCGTCCTTCAACAGACGATAAACCGTAAAAGAGGTTCCGGGGAACAAGCAATCCTTCCTGCCGATATCAATATAGGCGTAAGACGTCGCCTGAAACACCTCCGTAATCCTGCCGTCAATATCAATGCCTTCCCTGGGGGTCACGGGCTCGGCAGTCATGAAATCAAGGCGTTTTTCAAGTTCCGCCTTTTGCGTCCTTAACTCGGCGTACAGCGCTTCCTTTTCTTTCTTTATGCTGTCAATGATTCCCCTCCTGCTTTCTATCTGCCTCTGAAGTTCTTTAAGGGTTTCTTCGCCTTTTTTTATCGTAGCCATTATGTCGTTTTTTCTGTCCGCCTGGCGTTTCATCTGGATATCAAAATCCCTTTGTTTTTCCTTCTCCATCTCCCTGAACTTTCCGTCCTCTCCGAGATACGTGCGCGCCGCTTTTACATGCTGGTCAAAATCGCCCTGGTGTTCTTTGATATTTTCCTTCTGTGTCTTTGCCATTTCTTCAAGCTTATCCAGAATGACAACTGCGGTAATGCCCGCTTCGGCTATATTCTGCCCGGTAATCGCATCCGGCACCAATTCCCACATCGCGTACTGGTCGTACTTATACTGTTCTTTTAATTTCTTATTCCAGTCGTTCAGGTCCTTGATTATCTTTTCAAAACTGCTGGATTTTTCAATATCCTCGGAATTAAACCATCCTATAATATCCGAAAGTTCATGGAACGTCTTGACGGATTTCTCAAATATTTCCTTCTGTTCATTCATTTCTTTTGTCTTATCAATAAGGAGCATTTTAAGCTCATCATTTCTCTGATTGCTGAAATAGGTGAACAGGACGCTGAATATCAGCACAACCGCTGAAAAAATAAGCGTTACTATTGTCGTAGAGTCTTTTCTGAGTTCAATACTCATACTGTCAGCCCGTTAAAAATGCCTTTAATATTCCAGGTAATCAAGGAGGTCCTTGATGGAAAGCTGTGGAATGGCGAGCAATGTTGCCATTTCGGTATTCTGCTCGTCGGTCTGGGATTCCTCGCGCCTCAGGCCTTTAACTATAAAACTTGTATCTACTGTCACGGAATCCGCGATTTTGACGTTAAAACCGGTAATCCTGCGCTTTAATTCTTCAAGCGAATAATTTCCGAAATAAGGGAAATTCTGTTCTTCAAACCTGCCCACAAGGACGATTATTTTAGCGTCTTTCCTGCCGTAGAACGGATTCGTTATCAGGTCGCCGTCCACTATGGGCTCAAAAGCTTCAGACTGATTCGTTATTGATACCTCGCTTCTGTGCTGTTCAAGGATTTTCTTCACCTCCACCATGCCCTTCCATTTTATCACGCCCGCCTTCACTTCGGTAAAAACCCTGAATTTCATTCCAAGAACAAGGTTATCTTCAGTGCCGAGATTTATATACGCGGTCTTTGCCGACCGGGAAGGGTTCATTACATAACCCTGTTTTTCCAGCATGCCTGTAACGGGTTCTTTTCTCACGGAATTCTGCCTGATAAGTTCCTCAAGGCGTTTGATTTCCATCTTTATATCCCGCTCCTGCTTTTCGTATCTCGCTTCAATATCTTCTTTTTCCTGTTGTATTGTTTTCAACGCCTCGTCCTTTTCCACTTTTTTCCTGCTGAATTCCTCAATCTTGACTTCAACATCGTCATCGATTTTTGTTATCTCTCCTTTAATTATCGCAATCTGGTCATCAAGCTTCTCGGACAAGTCCAGAAACGCCTTGCTCTGGTGTTCCTCGTTATTCCTGGCCGTTGTTTCATCCGATTCGGCTATTAAAACGCTTTTTTCAGTTGTTCCCAAATCCGCGACTGCCCAGCGGAAGAACGATTCTATCGTTACAACGCCGGTGGATTTGTCGCTTTCTTTATTCGCGTGCTCGGCTTTTTTCCTGTCAAGGAGGCCCTTGACCGGTTCAACGCCCGAATTGGCGTCTCCTGTCGTAATCTGCTGGAGTATCTGGATTTGCTTTAAATAATCCAGGTTTTTCCTGTTAAAGTATTTCTTCTGTTCAACGGCGAAATTGACCTTATCCGAAGTGTTCCTTTCCCGGGCCCTGAAAAGCACCAGTACCGTAAGGGAACTCAACGACAGCGTGACAAGCAATATAAGCACCACAAGGAGCAATGTACTGCTTTTTTCTTTTTTTGGACGACTGTATTTAGCCATAAGAAATCAATACCTGTTAGGATCCGTCTCATCGTAATTGAAGATGAATTTATCCATGAAATTGTTCCACTCGTGTATGTCCTGCTTTGTGCCGCGCCAGATTGCCTCACGGCGGTTCGAATCAAAAAGACTTAACGTACAACCGCAGGCGGATACGATTGCAATCAACAGGAGTATCTGTACTATTCTACTTTTCATAAAAAGAAAGCCTCCATTATTTCCAAACTTTTACTTGTAACAATTTTACAGGTTTTTGTCAAACTTTTTCGGAAAAGTTTTTCAAGCGGTCAAGACAGCCGGTTTTTCCGAATATTTCCATAAGCAGGTGCATATCCGGCCCCCTGTCAGTGCCTGTCACGGCCAGTCGCAGGGGAACGAAAATGTCGCGTTTTTTAAGGCCGGGATTTTCTTCCGCAATCTCACCGATTATGCGGTCAAAAGTGTCCCTGTCAAAGTATTCGGCCTTTTCCGTTTTTTCCGCAAAAGCCGAGAGCACCTTTCGGGCCGGGTCCTGCGACAAGCGGCTCTTGAGCCCGTCCGTAACAGCCAACGGACCGAGAATCGCCGTAATGCCGGCATGGAGTCCGTTAAGCGTGGAAGCGCCGCCTTTTATGTCATCTATAAGGCGATGGAGCAGTACGCCGTCAATTTGCGGCATGAAAAGCCCCCGCGCGGCAATCCTTAAGGACAACTCGCCCGCACTTAGAAGTTTCATGTGTTCGGCGGCTATCCAATCCAGCTTTTTTAAGTCAAAAACCGAAGGTGATTTGGAAAGGTGGTCTATCTTGAACGCATCCGCGATATCGTCAATCCTAAAGAGTTCTTTTTTGTCCGGCGCCGACCAGCCTAAAAGCGAAATGCAATTGGCTACGGCTTCCGGCATGTATCCCTTATCCCTGAAATCCTTTATTGAAGTTACCCCGTGGCGTTTGCTGAGAAGCGCGCCGTCAGCGCCTTTTGTAAGCGACATGTGCGCGTACTGCGGCGGCTCAAACCCGAGCGCTTTAAACAGCAGTAAATGCAGGAAGGTATTAGACAGATGGTCTTCGCCTCTTATTACATGCGTTACTTTCATCAATGCGTCATCCGTCACGACGGCAAAATGAAACGACGGTATGCCGTCAGGCCTGGCAATAACGAAATCGCCCAACAGGGAACTGTCCTGTTCCACCCTGCCGCGTATCACATCGTTGAAAGATATCCTGGTATTTTCAGGCACCTTGAAACGGATGACGTATTCCCTGCCGGCGTCCTGAAAGGATTTGACCTGCCCTTCGGTAAGCGCCCTACAGCGATTGTCATACCTTGGGGGACGCCCCGCGAGTATTGCTATCTGCCTTCGTTCTTCAAGTTCCTTTTCCGTGCAAAAACATTTGTAAACCGCGCCCTGCGTGAAAAGTTTATCAAGGTATTCCTTATATATATGCAGGCGTTCGGACTGCTTGTACGGGCCGTAAGGGCCGCCGGCATCGGGGCCTTCATCCCATCTTATGCCGAGCCACTTCAGGTCTTCCATCAACTGCGCCGTGTATTCCTCCCTGGAACGCTCCCTGTCGGTGTCTTCTATGCGCAAAATAAACGCACCTTTATTGGCCTTTGCAAACATATAGTTGAAAAGCGCTGTACGGGCATTGCCGAGATGCAGAAATCCCGTTGGAGACGGCGCAAACCTTACTCTTATCATAATTTTCTTGCCAGAACTGAACACTGGCAGGCAACCGCATTGCCCGCGCCAATGTCGCCGAGGCCTTCCATGGTTTTCGCCTTAAGGCCTACGCAATCCTCCTGCAGGCCGGTAAGCCCGCAGAGTTTCGCGCGTATAGCGGCCTTGAAAGGCAGAATCTTAGGTTTTTCAATGAGTATTATAATGTCAATATTTTGTATCTGTACGTTTTTCTTTTTAAGGATATCAAGCGTTTTCTGGAGCAGGAACGCGCCGGGGATACCCTTGTACTGCGGATCAGTATCGGGAAAGAGCTCGCCTATGTCAGGCGCGCCCGCGGCGCCGAGAAGCGCGTCTATGAGCGCGTGCAAGACTACATCGGCATCGGAATGGCCGAGAGCGCCCTTTTCATAAGGGATATCCACGCCGCCGAGCATGAGTTTCCTGCCGGGCACAAGGCGATGAATGTCAAAACCGATACCGATACGCAAATTGTTCATATCACGGCATTATACAATTGAGGAAAGGCATAGTCAATTAAAAATAGCTTGACATTACGCATTATAGATTATAAACTCAAAGCCGGTAGAATCCGTAATCTTATAATCTTAGAATCTTGTAATCTTAATCTTTTAATCTTGTAATCTTTTAATCCGCAATTATGTTAATACTGCCTATAGGTGATGAAAATCCGACAAGAAGGTTTGCTTTTTTTAATTATGCCTTCATAGCCATCAGTATTTTTGTATGGCTGTTTATCAATTTCCGGCATAATTTTGAAAGCATTGTGTATATGTACGGGTTCATTCCCAGCGACATAAGCGTTGACCGGCTTGCCGCGCACATGTTCATGCACGTGAACTTCTTCCACCTCGCGGGCAACATGCTTTACCTGTGGATTGTCGGCGACAACGTGGAGGACGTTCTGGGGCATTTCTGGTTCATCGTGTTTTACCTGACCTCAGGCCTTGCGGCGGCTTTTACTCAAACACTCATCGCGCCGTATCACAACATGCCCATGATAGGCGCTTCAGGGGCCATCGCGGGAGTGATAGGTTTCTACCTGGTGTTTTTCCCCTGGCGTAAAATAAAATTCTTTTATTGGATTTATATCACCGCAGGCACGTTCATGATGACGGCCGTATGGACCATCCTGCTGTGGTTCGGAATGCAATTATTATACGTCGCACTCCTGCCCTCTTCGGGCACGGGCGGCGGGGTTGCCTTCTGGGCGCATATCGGCGGCTTTGTTTACGGCGTAGCCGTCGCGGGATTGTGCCGGCTCGGAATGAGCGCAACTGAAAACAAGACCGTGGAATCAATCCAGGGCAGACCGGTAACGATTGAACCCGTGGAAGTAGAGGCGTCAGGCGGGCCCAATGAAATCCTCGCGAAAGCCCTCGGCAATAACCATGAAGCGGTGTTCATACACAGGTACCTCAATTTTACGCGTATGTACGGCGAAAGGCAGATAGAACCGCAATACCACGTGAAGGCCGGGGAAATATTTGCCAAGAGCGAAAACCTTGACCGGGCTGTAAATGTGTTTGAAAATTACCTGAAAACCTATCCGCGCGACAAAAGCGCGCCCAAGGTCAGATATACCCTCGCGCTTATTTATATGTACCACGTGAATAACCCCTATAAAGGCATTCATTATCTTACCCAGGCAGTGCAATATCCGGGCGAAGGATATAACGTTGACGAAGCTAAAGCACTGCTGGAGGAATTAAGAACGAAGAATTAAAATAGTAGCGAGTAGCGGGTAGCGAGTACCGAGGGACGCGGGAACACCTTAACCCTAAATCAACAAATCCGTACCTGTACGCCTGCCTTTGCGCTCCGTCGCTGAAGCTTTGCCCGTCCTACGCAGTCCCGATAAATCGGGACGGAGGATGGAGAGCGTAGGCGACCGAAGCGGCTCCCTCCTTCGCTATAGCTTCGGAGGACAGGCCGCGCAGGCAGGCCGAAGCGCTTCGTGCGCAGGCGCAACCAAAACTACGAAATACGATAATTAACCACTGAACACACCGAACACACTGAAAACGTATATTTAGCGTCTTTCCCCCCTCCCTCTTGAGTTATTTGTACTTTGTAGTTTGTACGGCGGCGTCCAAAGTACAATGTACACACAACTAAGTACACGTTTTCACCCCCACCCTTACCCTCCCCCGTCCAAGGGGGAGGGGATTGCCATTTAATGGCATAATATATTACGATTCAGTGAGTTCGGTGCTTTCGTTGGTTAATTTTCGTGTAAATCTTCTGTGTTTTTTGCCTGCCTGCGCGCACCTGCGTGCTGAAGCACCTTCCTACGCCCACCGAAGCGGGCTTCGTGCCTACGCACCGTAGTGCTTTGGCACGCAGGTGCGCGAAGGCGGGC
>JACRIJ010000100.1 GCA_016220095.1 Planctomycetota bacterium
GAGACTTTAACGAGACACGACGACGACTTTTTTATGGCGTAAGAGGTCAGGCACCTGCTATAAACAGCGCGCTCCTGTGGAGCTTCGTTCCGTCCTTCGTTCGTCGTCCTTCATTCTGCATTTTTCATTTTTCCTCCTTCGTCCTAAGCTGTGCGTATCTGTGCCTGCGCACCGAAGTGCCTGCCTTCGCCGAAACGAAGCATCGGCTTCGTGCTTACGCACCGAAGCCCGCCTTCGCGCACCTGCGTGCCAAAGCACTACGGTGCGTAGGCACGAAGCCCACTTCTGTGGGCGTAGGAAGGTGCTTCAGCACGCAGGTGCGTGCAGGCAGGCTTCGGCACACAGGTGTGTAATCTGTTTAATCCGCTGTTCAAAAGTCGTTCAATAGTGGTCAATTTTCGTGCCTTCGCGCCTTCGTGGCAAATAGAGCAAGGCTTCAGTTTAGGATAACCATACATCCCCTTGCCCCTTCTTAATAGAGGGGGGATTGTTCGTACGACGCCTTCCCCTCTATTAAGAGGGGATAGAGGGGTGTGTCGTTCGTGTTCAGCGTTATCGAAAAGCCAGCAAAAACCCACCTCGACTGAGGCCATACATTGTCGGCGAAAATTGTCTTGACAGTAAAGTGACAAAATTATAGAATAAATATTAGAAAACATAATTATACAGATAGGAAAATCTTAAAACATCCATGAAACGCGTAAATATGCGCCCTTATGGCTGGTTTAAAAGATTTTTTCATACGTTCTGACGCCTTACTATTTTAATTTGTTTTTAGTTGCGTATTAGTTGTTTTATAGTTTGCAAAATATGACTTCTCATCGTTCAACATCCAATTTTGACATTAAGGAACTGTACGTTCCGGAAGACATTGCCGGGTCCGATTTCACGGAGTCCGTCGGCTTTCCGGGCCAATTCCCCTATACCCGCGGTATCTATCCCACCATGTACCTCGGCAGGCCCTGGACTATGCGCCAATACTCGGGTTATGCTACCGCTAAACAAACCAATCAGCGCTACCATTATCTCCTTCAACACGGCCAAACCGGCCTGAGCGTGGCCTTTGACCTGCCTACCCAGATGGGTTACGATTCCGACGCGGAAATGGCCGCCGGTGAAATCGGCAAGGTCGGCGTGCCCGTAAGCACCCTTGAAGATATGCAGGCGCTTTTTGCAAATATACCGCTTGATAAGGTTAGCGTGTCTATGACCATCAATTCCACCTGTCCGGTCATACTCGCGATGTTCCTCGTTATGGCGGAAAAGAATAAGTTTCCCGTTGCCGCGCTTTCAGGCACTGTCCAGAACGACGTACTCAAGGAATACTTCGCAAGGGGCACTTATATTTTCCCCCCGGGACCGTCCATGAAACTTGCCGTGGACGTGTTTGAGTATTGCACGAAAAACGCCCCGAAATGGAATTTTATCAGCGTCAGCGGTTATCATATCCGCGAGGCCGGTTCTAACGCGGTGCAGGAACTTGCTTTCACCCTTGCGGACGGCATCTGCTACGTGGATGAGGCCGTTAAACGCGGCCTGAACGTGGACGAATTTGCCGGACGGTTGTCCTTTTTCTTTAACGCGCATAATAATTTTTTTGAGGAAATAGCAAAATACCGCGCCGCGCGCAGGATGTGGGCGAACATAATGAAAAACCGGTTTAACGCGCAAAATCCCAAATCCATGCTCATGCGCTTCCATACGCAGACCGGCGGTTGCACGCTTACGGCTCAACAGCCCGATAATAACGTGGTGCGCGTGGCATTGCAGGCCCTCGGCGCCGTGCTCGGCGGCACGCAATCCCTGCATACGAATTCCAAAGACGAGGCGTTGTGCCTGCCCACGGAGGATTCCGTCAGGCTCGCTTTGCGCACACAGCAGGTATTGGCTTATGAAACCGGCGTTACCGACGTTATAGACCCGTTCGGGGGCAGTTATTATGTGGAATGTCTGACAAACGAACTTGAACGCCGCGCGTACGAATATATAAATAAAATAGACCGGCTCGGCGGCGCAGTCAAGGCGATAGAGGCCGGATTTTTCAAAAAGGAAATTGAACAGAGCGCCTACGAATACCAGAAAGCAGTGGAAAAAAACGAACAGATTGTTGTAGGCGTAAATGCCTATCAGGATAAGGAAAACGGCAAAGACGTCAGGGTCAAGCGCGTTAAGGTTGATGAGCGGGCGCAGAAGGACCAGTTGAAACGGCTTGTTTCGTACAAAAAGAAACGCGATATCAAGGCGGTTGACAGTCGGCTGGCCGCGTTGCGTTCCGTCGCGGAAAAAAATACGGAAAACCTGATGCCATATATTATTGATTCCGTAAAGGCATCATCTACGCTTGGTGAGATAGTCGGTACGCTCAAGAATATCTACGGAGAGTATAGATAAAAAGGAGGAAGAAGGAAAAACGAAGGAGGAAGGACGAGACGAAGCCCCGAAGGGGCAAAATATCTCAGCCCAGGGCATAGCCCTGGATTAAGGAAAGATAAATTTATAAAGCGCCCTGAAAGGGCATGATGTTGTAGAGACGCAACATGTTGCGTCTCTTGATTTAAGGAATTGAATTATGACAAATGTATGTTTGGTTTTAAGTATTATTGTGGCAATGCTGGCAGGTTGCCAATCAGCGCAGATATCCGATACCCCGGCTGTTGAACTCAACGCGCAGGGCGTGCCCGGGGACGTGACAGCCATAGCCCCGCCGGTCGGCCTTAATCTTACCGCCGCGGTTGGATACGAAGCGGATGAGGAAACTCTAACAAAAATCAAGGATTCCATTGACGCCTTCTCGGTACTACTCTGGGAAAAGACGTACGGCAATATGTATGTGAAAAGCGTGCAGTTGAAAAACAACTCGCAGGACGGCTATATCCATTTTGAGAAGCTGGAAAAACTCGGCGGACACGCGCAGTTCGGCGGGCCGTTCACGGTCAATACCAACCTTTTAGACCTTGACCAGAAAAGCGGCAAGCCCGGCGTAGGCGTCCGTGTTCTGGCCGCGGGCATTCTGCATGAATTCGGCCACTCCATGTTACGGTTACAGGACGAATACGGCACGACCCGCGAATGCATTATGCACCCCCAAAGCAGGACCAAGGATTTTTGCCCGGCCTGCAAGGAGGAGCTTCAAAACCGGTTCAAGTTATGGCGGCTCCCTGCCGAACCGGAAAGAGCTGACTGGCTCAAAACCCATCCCTGTCCCAAGGCGGCAATAAATATTACGTAATTAATAGTTGGTAGTTAGTAAAACGAGGAGTTAGGGATGTGTTTAGCTGGATGTCGACATGCCTCCTGCCAGCCCTGCCTCTGAACGGCTTAAAGTTTCCAATTCCATTTAATACCCCAAATCAGTAAGCCAGTACTATATCATTGCGTCAGTCAAGGAGAATAATTTGACTTCATAAGAAAAACAGAGTATAATAAAATAAATATGATACAAACAACTAAATTAGCCCACATCGGCATAGCGGTCAAGAGCATTGCCGGCTCCATCGGATTTTTCAGGGATATCCTGGGGTTGCAGGTCCTGGCCATGGAAGACGTTCCTGTCATGAAAGCAAGGGTCGCTAAACTCAGCACCGGCAATACCGTTATTGAACTCATAGAACCTTTGCCTGGAGAGCAGACCGTGACGAAGTTTCTGGATACCCGCGGCGAGGGTATTCATCATATCTGCCTTGAGGTGGCAGATATTAAATTGGCTACTGATGAACTTATCAAAAAAGGATATCATCCCGTCTATGACGAGCCTAAAACCGGCGCGGGCGGGCATAAAGTGAATTTTCTTTTTCCGAAAGAGACGCACGGGGTGCTGATAGAATTATCCGATTAACATTGAAGATGACGGTTTTTCTGCCACGAGGATACGAAGTCACGAAGAACGACTGCTTTTACGATATGGATACGTGCGACGAAACGGCGAATTTCCTGACAACGGATTAAGCGGATTGAGCTGATTGACGACGAAACGGAATTACGGATTAACCCGGTATTCGCGTGAATTTGTGTGTATTCGCGGCTAATCTGTTCGTCGTAATTGCCGTTCTTCGCGTCCTCGCTTGCACTGAGTTAAAGCGAAGTGTGCCTTCGTGGCAAAGAAGTTCGTAAACAGTTTTGCAAAATTTTATTATGTCATCAAAACAACTGAGTTATTACATTGAACTTATGCGGATCGCCTCCAACAAGCACGACTATTTGCGGGTGCTGAGGTATGGCAAGACCGCGCTGAAAAAACTCCCGCTCTCTCCGCATTCGCCTACTGAAGAATTTCTGTTGTACAGCCGGCTGGGCACGGCGTATTCCCAGAATATGGAATTCTCCCGCGCAGTGGACCTTTTCTATAAAGCGCTTTTGATAACCTCCAAACCGTCTTTTGACCCGTCATACAGGATCTACATGCTGGCAAGGATGGGTGAGTCACTGATGATGCAGAAGAATATAGACCAGGCGATACCGTACTTGGAGGAAGTTGAACGCTACGTACAGCAATACGGCAGTAGCACCTATCCGATGAACCCGTCAATTTACAGGATATCCATAATAAGCCTTGGATACTGCTATCTTTTCAAGAAAGAGCTTGATAAGGCCCGGAAACTTATTGAAGAAAAATTTCCGGTTTGCATGAAAATTTTTCCGAGCGATATGACCGTTATAGATTGCTGTCATTTCAAAGGCGAATATTTGATTGCGATCGGGGATTATCGCAACGCGCGGCTTGCGTTTGAAGAATGCATAGCAATCAGCAATAAAATAGAATTCGGCGTTACCGTGCTTGAGGCGCAGATACATCTTGCCTTCCTGGATATTATGGAGAACAATCCTGAAGGCGCCGTCAAAACCCTGAAGCTGGTCATGAAAGAGGCAAGACGGCTTAAGATCAATCCTCTTTTTGCTGAGGCCGGGCTCCTTCTGAGCAAATGCTATTATCTTAACAATATGCCGGAAAAGGCCGTTCAGGTTGAACAGAAAATAAAACTCTCCCTGGAAAAAGTTGATACCGTATGGCTGTTTGAAAAAAACCGCGAATTTGAAAATATCTACCGCCAATTGCAATCCTCGCCGGCAATATCCAAGACAGGCGCGCCGGATATTCCGGACGTGCTGACGCGCACGCTGAACGACCGGTATGAAGGTTCCCCTTATAAGAATATTGTCGGAAAATCCGACGCGTTAAAAGAAGTTTTCAATCTTATAGAAAAAATCGCGCCCACAGACCTGCCTGTTTTAATACAAGGCGAGACCGGAACGGGTAAGGAACTCATCGCGGCCGCTCTGCACCAGAACAGCCGCCGCTGTAATGAAAACTGGCTGGCATTTAATTGCGGCGCGCTGTCTGAAACGCTGATAGAGAACGAGCTTTTCGGGCATGCACGCGGCGCGTTTACCGGCGCCGCGGACATCAAGAAGGGCTATGTTGAACTTGCCTCCGGCGGCACGCTTTTCATGGATGAAATCGGCGACATGTCATCGGTGATACAGCAGAAACTCTTGCGCGTGCTTGAAGAAAACCAGGTATGGCGCATAGGCGCTGAAAAACCTGTGACTATCAATACCCGGTTTGTTTTTGCAAGCAATCAGAATATAGAGCAGTTATCGGAGAGAAAATTGTTCAGGGAGGACCTGTTTTACCGCATCAGCGCCATAATAATTAACCTGCCCCCGTTGAGAGACAGGCAGGAAGACATACCTTTGTTGATACAGCATTTCATCAACAGATACACATCAACAGGCAGGCCGATGGATATCTCGCAGGAGGCCCTGAATGCCGCGATGAATTACTCCTGGCCCGGCAATATACGCGAACTTAAGAACGAGATAAAGAGAATATGCGTACTGAATAAAAACGCGGATATATTGCAGGAATCAATGTTTTCACATTCGGTCCGCACGTGCAAATTGCAGGAAACGCCGCAAACCGCAAAGCAGATGACCCTTAAGGAATTAAGAGAGGCGTTTGACAAAAAAGTGCTGACCGAGATGCTCCAGAAATGCAACGGCAATATAGTCCAGGTATCGCGCCTGCTGGAATACAATCGCTCCACACTGTACAGGAGAATGAGACAGCTGGGCATTATTGGGAAAGATTAACTGTTTTTGTGAAAAGCAAGAAAAAATAATGGCAAAAACCGTTGTTATGTATTCATAAGGATGTTTATAGTGAATATTAAAGCATTTAAGTTTTTCTGTATTCTAATTATTGCAAGTGTTTTGTCTTGTAAAGATAACGTCGGCCCCATGCCTGAAATGTGGAGCCTGTTGAATGCGGAAAGAATTTTCCGGCAAGAAGATTTTGATCTCAATGGCATTAATGATTACTGGACATATGATGTTTCTTTTTTGTTTCGTATTCTTAATCCTGAAAACGAGGAGATAGCATTGATCGAAATCCAGACAGCAAATGCTGATGCTAAGCCGGCCCGTTCAGACGAATTCGGAAACGAACTAAAAATTTCCGCTGAACGCAAGAATGTTGACAGAAAATTTATTTATCAGGCAATGTTGTTTGATGAATCCGGGGTTGCTTATAATCAAAATCCGGTTGGGGTTAATAGAGTTAGGGCTGCTAATTCTTGTAAATTTGCTTTTGTTGCTTATCCCTGCAAATATGGAGAATTTGCTAAAAGAACTTATATTGCTAACGAAACAGGAAAAGTATACTATACTGATTGTGGAAGTGACACAAGGAAAATTGTTTTACAATGGCCTGGACCGGATCCTACAAGAGTTAAGGGGCCCGGCGGAGAATACTGGCGGCAAGTCGGGACAGAAATAAAAATGAGATGAATACATTATAAATTCCGGCCGGCGTCTCGTTTGTGTATCTAAATTCAACTGACTGTATGAATTTCATACATCAGCGTTGCAATTCACAGGAAACATTTCGCATTGGCAGGCGTAACGCATTGTAATACAGCGTGTTGCGTTAGACGGCGCAAGTCATGTTATTCAATTGAAATGGCACTGCTTTTGCATATAATATAGAAGGGATATGAGATTTAAGATTTAAGATTGCAGGTTTAAGAAGTTTTTATTTTTAAGGTGTGTCTAATGGTAATAAGGCCGGGAATTACAAAGTGTCATTTGCCGTTTGTGATAGCATCTTTATGCCTGACAGGCATCTGGGCGGCGCTTATTTTTGGCGACGCATGGCAGGACGATTTTACCGGCGGTACGTCCGGTAATACCGAGGTAATAAGTGATTCCGTCCAGTTAGCGGAAAAAACGGATTGGTGGAAACCTTCAGAAAACTGGTGGAACCCTTCGCAAAATTGGTGGGACTCGTCCTATCAATACAGGAAAGCAATAAATATAAACAATACCGGCAGTTCTTTATCGGATTATCAGGTCAAGGTGGAAAACCCGGTTTATAATGAAACCAGCCTTATAGGCTCCTGGCATTTTGAAGAAGTCGCTGGTACGATTTCCGGCAGTGTCGCGGATTCAAGCGGCAACGGTAAAAACGGAACACTGACTAATTTTTCCAGTCCTCAAGGCATAGTCAGTTCCGGCAAGTTTGGCAACGCTTTGAATTTTGATGGGACCGGCGATTATGTAAATGTGGGAACTTCACTCATTGGGACAGGAGGAACAAACTATACCGTGGAAGTATGGTTTAATACTCCTGACCAGGTTGCCGGTTTTAGAGAGCTTGTTTCTCAATGGACTAACGCCACAAGCGGAAATGCATTCTTCTTAGGAACGGCATCAAATGACGATTTTCGTGTTTCCGACAACTGGATTAACATTAATATTGGAACCTGGACGACTAACGAATGGCATCATTTAGCATGTATTTCTACAACGACTAATGCTTATCTTTATTTTGACGGTATCCTTAAAGCAGTGAAAGGATCTGCATTAAGTTATACCGGCACCGGCCCTGTAATTATCGGAAGACAGGGGGAATTTGCTGGTGGAGAATATTGGAACGGTTCTATAGACGAAGTCCGCATTTACAACCGCGTGCTTTCGGATGTTGAAATCAAGGCGCATTACGACGCGAAAGCAAAACTCAATTACGGCGATATCAGATTCGTAAATACCGACGGCACCGCGGAATTCCCGTATTTTATGCAAAAGGACGGCACTTTTTATGTGAAATTTTCCTCTTCCAATCCCCTTGCAACAGGGTTAAATTCTGTTTTTTTGTATTATGGCAATTCAATAGCCGCAACCACAAGCAATTTTGCCAATACAATGGAGCAAAGTTACGCGTATGAAAGCGGCCTTGTATCGCAATATCTTTTTACCGAAGGCAGTGGCTCTACGGCCGGCGACAGCGAAGGAACCAATACCGGCACCCTGATCAATATGGAGCCTGCGGATTGGGTGGCGGGCAAATATAATAATTATGCGCTTGAGTTTGACGGGACCAACGAAACCGTCAGCCTGCCGTCACTTGCGGGCGTGGACACGGTTACTGCAAACGCAAAGACTACGGTTGAATTCTGGATGTACTGGACCGGTGCGGACGACAAGATGCCTTTCGGCTGGAATGGGTATAATCTGTATCTCAGGAACAATTTTTTTGGATTTAATACGGCGAATGGCGACGTTTACGGAATTTCATCAACCGGTTTGTCAAACAAATGGGTGCATGTTGCCGCAATATTCAATAACGGCAGTGTCACATCAAGTTCGCTGTACATCAACGGCGCTAGCCAGACATTAAGCCAGTTGCAAGGCGCGCCTTTAAGCAAAAACGTAACTTCTTCCGCAAATATAAGCGGATGGCCTTTTGATGCCCTTTATAGAATCGGCGGCAAGATTGATGACGTGCGGATTTACAGCCGCGCGTTGACGGCGGATGAGGCCAGCGCGCATTATCAATGCCGAAAAAGCGTCTCGCCGGAGCCGGCCCTTTATATTGCTTCTGAAATTACATCTACCTCCTCGTGGCAGTACCGCAAGGCAGTTACAATAAATAACACAAACGCATCCGCGCTTACGGATTATCAGATGAAAATTGAGAATCCGATTTACAATGAAACCGGCCTGGTTTCCTGGTGGCATTTTGAAGAAGGCACCGGTTTAACCGCGGCCGATACCGGCAGTAATGCGAATAACGGCACGATAACAATAGGAGCCGGCGGCTCACAGACAACTCTGGCAAACGCCTGGTCCAACGGTTCAAGCGGAAAGTTCGGAAGAGGCATCCGTCTTGACGGCACTGACGATTACATTACGCTCGGCCAGGCAGGGCTTCCTTCCGGCACTTCCGCGCGCTCAATAGAGGGTTGGGTAAAATTAGCGGCCGAACCTTCCAACTGGTGCTGGGTTGTTTCCTACGGCACAGCCGCGATAAGCAATTCCTTTTTCCTGGGGTTTAATAATGACCTGGTCTCTTTTGGCGGATATGGCGATGACGTTACCTATACGCCGAATCTTGCCCCGTACGTAAACCAATGGGTCTATCTGGCCGGCACTTATGACGGCGTTACCGCGCGGTTGTATTTTAACGGCGCTTTGGTTTCGTCAGGCGCTAAGACATGGAATGTAACCTTGAGCAAGGCATACATCGGCAGGCAGGTTAACGACAGTGAATACATAAACGGCACGGTAGATGAAGTCCGCATTTATAATCGCGTCCTTTCCCAGTCGGAAATCAGCGAACACTACGTATTTAATAAATGCAAGAGCGACTACTCGGACGTGCGCTTTACGGATTCTTCGGGCGTGGAACTTCCTTACTGGATGGAAAGAGACGGCGTCTTCTGGACTAAGCCGGCCAGCGTCCCGGCCGGGCTTTCAAATATTTTTGTTTATTACGGCAATGCCTCTGCCGTAAGCGGTTCCAGCACTGCCGGCACTTTTATCAGGGAAATAAGCAATCTGCAGGGCGCGTGGCAATTTGAAGAACCGGCGGGCACGATAACCGGCACTACCGCGGATGCCAGCGGACAAAACCGCAACGGCACGTTGAGCGGTTTTTCTGCCGGCAACGGCATAATCAGCGCAGGCAAATATTCAAACGGGGTAAAATTAAACGGTTCAAGCACCAGCGTTGATTTGGGAACTTGGTTTAACTACCAGACTTTTACCATAGCAATGTGGGTAAGCGCGGGCTCTACACAGCTTCAATATACGGATTTGATAGACAATAATCATTCCAACTGGAATTGGACTATAGAGCAGAACAGCACCTTGACTAACCAGTATTACTGGAGCACTGATGGAGGCGATGCGGTAGCGATTAACCTGACAGCGGACGCGTGGACACATCTGGTTATAGCAAGAAACGGGACATCGCGGACCAGCACCGTATATTTTAATAATTCGCCGTCATCTTCCACGGGGACCGGGAACATTACTTACAATAACCCGCTGAATTTAATGCTCGGCAGATGGGTCAGCGGCGGCAGGAATTGGAACGGCCTTATGGATTCCGTTTTTATGTTTGACAAGACACTTAGCGCAACCGAAGTTTCGGATTTATACAATAACTGCGGTTTTTCCACCCGGGCATATCCCGGAAAACTTCTCATACGAAAATATACGGCCATTGAACCTGCCGTAGCCTCTATGGGCTCGGAAGTCGTTCCGTCTTCGACCTGGCTTAACAGGCAAAAAATTACGATCAACACCGTTGATGCGGCAACAAGCGGTTATTCCGTTAAGGCCGATGCGGATATAGAATCCCTCCGCGTTGCAAATAAGGTTCAAAACGACCTTGATGACCTTAGAGTCGTCGCTTATGACAGGACAGGAGGCGTTTCTTATGAACTGGATAGAGATATTGCAAGGGGGCAGGCTATTAGTCTTAACGGGAGCAGTCAGTATATAAATGTTGGAAACATAGCTGCCGCTTATGCCCAGATAAGCGTTGAAGCCTGGTTCAAGTCTAATAGTACTTCCAACGAACAACAGTTAATAACCAAAGATGACAATGGCGCGAATCGGTCCTGGGATCTTTTAATGAATCCGGGAGGAACGAATCCCGGGAAAATTTATGCCATATTTTTTGGCGCTACAAGCGGCTATACGGATTTTATGACTACTGCCACATTTAATGACAATAACTGGCATCACGTAGCGGTTGTATTCAGCGCATCGACCCCCACAGTTATGAGTTTTTATGTAGATGGAGTTTCAGCGCCGGCAAGTTCATATTCTGCTACAAATTTCAGCGGCGCTACTGTTAAGAATACCACTGCCAATGTATGGATAGGGGCAAGAAGTAATAACGCGTATTTTTGGAATGGGCTTATTGATGAGGTTCGCATTTCAAATATCGTTCGTTATTCTCAAAATTTTGCTCCCAAGCAAACCATGTTTACCACTGATGCCAATACCTTCGGCCTTTGGCACCTTGACAGCAACGCCGCTGATGCATCGGATAACGGCAATAACGGCACACTAAGCGGCAGTCCGTATTATGCGGAAGGGAAAGTGACGGCTGTGAACGGAATAGGAAAAGAACTGAGTCCTGCGACAACCACAGGCCTCCTGGGGTTGTGGCACATGAATGAAAGCAGTTGGAATGGAACGGCTAACGAGGTGGTTGACAGCTCAGGCAATGGCAATCACGGCACAGCCAATAATGGAGCAACGACAGCTTCAGGCGCAAAGTTAGGGGCGTATTCCGGGACATTTGACGGAACAAATGATTTTGTGAATGTTCCGCACAACAGCAATCTGAATCCGACAACCAATAATCCTTATACGTATGAGTTGTGGCTGTATTTTAATTCATTGCCATCTACATGGAAGGACATCCTGCAAAAAAATATTGGAACCGGCAATATTGATGAGTTTTATATCAGGACTAATAATGCAAGCGGAATGGATTTTGGATATTCAACTACAACAAGATCCGGAGGTTTAAGCATAACTTATGCCAACTTGGGTATTTTTGCCAACAACTGGTATCATATTGCATTTGTAGTTGACGGAACAAATAGTTATGTATATGTCAATGGCGTGTTAAGAGGCCAATTAACGCTTACAGTCGGCAGTTATTCCGGGATTAATACCAACGCTTTAACCATAGGAGGATTCACATGGGATGGGTACCCGCCGGTAAAAATTGATGAGTTTGCCATTTATAACCGTTCTCTTCCTGCCAGTGAAATCCGCGAGCATTACAACGCCAGAAACGAAGTCTGGTTCAAGACGCAGTCGGCGGTAAACGCCTCTTCAACTTCCGAGGCCACCGGCCAGCACAGTTATTACTTGTATTACAATAATTCCTCTGCCGGTACGGCCATAGAAAACAAAAGCAATGTCTACCAGTTCTTTGATGATTTTTCGGCAGATCGGTGGACGGACACGGGCAGTCTTTTGTATGCAGACACAACCAATCAGCGTTTATATATGAAGGCCGATCGTTCCAGCACGAATAACAGAACCTATATTGACAGGAGTTCGGTTTCAAATACTTCGTGGGAATTGGATTTGAAATTCCGGCCAATCGGCAGTTCCGGTACGCAGGCATTGCTTGATTTCGGTTATTTTTCGGCTTTGGAAAACAGGTATAACGCTTCAGGAGACGCCATATTTTTCACATATAACAATAATGTTCTTATTGTAAACAGGTATATGGACGGAGGTTCGGCTTCGGCCGGGACGAATATTACAACTGCAGTAAATACGGATTATTATATTTTAATGAAAAGAATATCGGATACCCAAATCAAGACCTATGTTTATTTGGATGCGGCGAGAACAGCAGAGGTTACGGGTTCGCCTGTTACCACGACAATCCCGGGTTCGGTTACAGGGCTGAGGTATTTACAGGCCGGCAACTACAATGACAACGTTTCCGCAGGCAGTTATGTAGAAGCTGTAGGTGACGATGTTTTGGCCCGTGCTTATACCGCCAACGAGCCGGTTCTTTTCTTAGGCGGTGAAGGCCTTCCCTATAACGCCTCCGGCACGTTTACCTCCTCTGTCAAAAACACCGGTGAAAATGATACGAAAATTGATTCGGTTTCGTGGACTGCGACAGGCGCCGGTACGCTGACAATGGAAATTCGGGCGGATAATTCCGACCCGGGCGGATGGAGTGATTCTGCCCCTTCGTGGGAATCCGCTGATAACGGTGATACAACCATTACTGCAACAGGCAAATACATCCAATACCGTGCCACTTTTACCGGTGCCGGCACTTCCGCAGAGCCTGTGCTTACGGATATTACCGTTACATATACGGTTCCTGTAATTCCGCCAACGGATTCCGTATCGTGCGATAGATTAAACAGTACCTGGTACTCCACCGCGGTGTTTACGTTTACAAACGATACCGGTTTTGGCGTTGATATAGACCGGTATTATTATGCCTGGAATAATACGGTTTCATATACCTTTACGCTCGGCGAATCCGTTTGGGACTCTTCAACCCCGCCCGCAACAGCTCCACAACTCCTTAACTCCGCAACAGCGGATGGTTCATGGTATTTCCATTACCTTCCGTATTCTTCCACTGATACTCCGGGCACGGCGCAGGACCTCGGGCCTTTCTATTATGACGGCACGGCGCCCGCGGCCGCGTCACTTCTACTGCCGGCTAATAACGGTTCAGTTTCAACCTCTACGGCGGCTTTTTCGTGGCAACCGGTAACTGACATGAGCGGAATTGCTTACACACTGCAAATGGATTACTACACGTTCTTCGGTTCGCCGCTCGTAAATAAAACAGGCCTTTCATCAGAATCCTATACCCTCAACGGAACGGCCCCGGAAAAACTTGTCGGCAGTACGGCATATTACTGGCGCGTAATAACAACTGATGGCGCCGGTAACAGTACGAATTCAGCTTATCAGAAGTTCACTACAACTTCGGCTATTCCTCTGATAACCAACACAATGACCGGTGAATCATATTCCACATTGCAGGAGGCTATTGACGGCGCGAATACGGTTGACGGCGACGTGATACGCATCCAGGATACTGTGGCGCACAACGAAAACATTACGATAACCAAGGACATTGCTTTGGAGAACGCGATATTGTCGCCTTCAAGCGGGTTTGCCGTTACAGGCCAGGGCGCATCAGGCGGCGAAGTATTGCGTAATTGCGTGATAACCGCCGGGGGCGTAATGGACCTTGCTCTTGGAGAAAACCTGACTATTTACGACCCGGATCCGTCGGCGGTCGCAACGATACAGAATTCAAAATTGATAAACTGCCTGATAGAATCCGGGACTATTGTCATAAACAGCGAACTGGAAAATTGCTATATCATCGCAACAGCGGATTATTTTATTGATGCCGCAGGCGGCGATTTTCATCTGTCTAATACGGCCGCCAATGCCATTGATAAGGGGAAAAATCTTAGCGCGGAATTTACCGACGACATGGACGAAGCTGAACGCGGAATAGACATTTGGGAGATGGCGAATTTTGATACTGCGGCGTGGGATATGGGCGCTTATGAACTTAAGATAGAGACCGGATACTTGAATTTGCCGCAGGCGCCGTCCGTACCCGCGGAGTATTTTCCTGCCGATGGTTCGGCAAATATGGGTGTTGATGTTTTCCTGATATGGTATCCGTCAACCGGGTCCACGCCGCTGGAATATGCCGTTCAGGTTTCAACGTCAGCAGACATGTCCAATCCGTATTACAGCGCCGCCAACATCGCCGATACGTTTAAAGAGATTAACGGCCTTACCGAGGATACCATATATTATTGGCAGGTAAAGGCGTCAAACGGCGCCGGAGACAGCGCCTGGAGCGCGGTATATGATTTTACAACGCAGGCTGATACGATAACGCTTCCGCCGGGCGCTACGGCGCCGGAATCGCCGTCCGTGCCGGTGCTTTCATATCCTGAAAATAACGTAAGCAGTCTTGACAATAACATCGTGTTCGTATGGTATCCGTCCACGGGCACCGCGCCTGTAACGTATTCATTGGAATTGGCAATGGCTGAAGATATGAACCTTGTTTTGTACGCGATTGGCGGCATAGAAGACGCATTTCTGCAGATAAGCAGTCTGCCTTACAATACTCCATTTTACTGGCGCGTGAAGGCCGTGAACGATGTTGGAGAAAGCGCGTGGAGCGGCGTCTGGGAATTTTCTATCTTAGCGGACGGGGGCACGGAGACGATGTATGCGCCGTCTGTACCGGTGCTTTCAAGCCCGGCTGACAATGCGGAAATATCCGGTTCAGTAATAACGTTCCAGTGGTACCTGTCATCCGGCACGGGGAGCATAACCTATGATTTTCAGGCGTCAACATCAGCTGATTTTGCGGAATCAGCGGCGAATTATACGAACATAACCGGCGGCGAATTGGAGGTAACTTCAGATTTCAGTTACAATGTGAATTACTACTGGAGAGTCCGCGCCCATAATGAAAACGGCTACTCCGATTGGTCGTCCGCACGGGTATTTGCGAGAACGCAAAATGGTTCTTCAACGACTACTGTTCAGACAGATTATTACAGTACGTCTAACAGCACTTCAGGAACGGCATCTCAGGATACGGTCAGGCAGAAGGGCGGGTGCTTTATTAAGATGCTTGGTTTACGAAAAATGGATTATGAAAAATGAAGCATGAAGGACGACGGACGATTACGAAACCACAGATTTCACAGATTTACACCAGATTAACGCCGTAAATCTTGTGGTTTTCGTACGACGGTTAACCACCAGATTACACACATTTGCCCTGCCCAGTGCAGGCTGATTAACACTGAAGACGACGACGATTTTCTGCCACGAAGGCACAAAGACACGAAGAACGACTGCTTTTGTGACATGAATACGTCGTCGTTATCCTGTGTATCCTGTCTATCGATGTAAATAGTCGTTCGTAAACGCGTCGTTGTTTACAGCGTATACGCAAGATGAACAGGATACGTACGAGAACGATACGACGAATTTCCTGACAACAGATTAAGCGTATTGAACTGATTGACGACGAAACGATGCCATGCCATGCTTTGCTACACTTAATGTAAACTCATGAACACGAATAAAACGGTTCAACATGGTTCAAACGGTTCAAGACGGTCTAAGCTGTTCAAATCAAGTTTATGAATGACATATCGCCGGTATTAGTGTGTAAAATTGGTACTATGTGTTGAATTTAAATACTACGCCTGAAATCCATCATAAAACCCTTTCGCGTTATTTACGCAACTTATTTATTGGTAAGGCGTTATGTGTTTCGTCTTTTGCAGGCCAGTCTTGATATGTGGCATTATTTTTGCATACTAATTAATATCCAACTAATTAGCTTTTACGTAAAAAATACTGGGATTTTGACGGATTATCAGCCGCGAAGGCACGAAGGACGATTTTTGTATGAACGTTACAATGCGAAAGCGCCTTATTCGTTATTTGTCGGTTGGGATGGTATTCTTATGGGCGGTCGGCTTGTCCGCGGATACGTGGCAGGAAACTACCTCAAACGATTTCTCAATTGGCACCCCATCAGATACGCGGGTAATCAATGATTCCGTGCAATTGTCGTTGAAAACCGACTGGTGGGACCCTGCGGGCAATTGGCCTTCTGCCTTGTCCGCGTGGCTTTACCGCAGGCCTGTAGCCATAAACAATTCCGGTTCAACGGCCCTTTCGGATTATCAGGTCAAGATTTCAAATCCAATCTATGACGAGACCAGCCTCACGGGCGGTTGGCATTTTGAAGAGGGTACCGGCACCTCTGCGGCGGATTCGTCCGGAAATAATAACAACGGGACGTTGTACATTGCGGCAGGCGGTTCGCAGACGTCCGCGACGGCGGCATGGGCGAACGGAATTTCAGGCAGATTCGGCGGGGCATTGAATTTTGACGGGACCGATGATTACGCAGACCTTGGAAACCTGTCAGGCATGAGTACGACGTCATTTACCATTGCGGTATGGATAAAGACTTCTGATACAGGCCAGGGGAAAATAGTAACTAAGGCTTCGGACACAAATCCGAATAACCAGGCCTTTGACCTCGGTATTCTCAGCACCGGCAAGGCATATCTTTTTCTGGACAATGCCCCTGCCGGAATGGATGACTGGTCGCAGGGTGGAAGCCGTACGATAAATGACGGGGCGTGGCATTATGTTGTCGCGACGTTTAACAGCGGGACTGTAAGAATATACGTGGACGGGACGGTTGATCTCGCGACCACGTCAACCGCGGCCAGCGTAAGGGCCTTTACATGGCCGGTATGCGTAGCCGGACGCAGTTCTGAAATATCCGCGGCTAATTTTTTTTCCGGAATGGTTGATGAAGTGCAGATATTCAGCCGCGCTTTGTTTGCCGAAGAAGTCAGCGCGCGCTACGAGGCAAAAGCTAAACTGAATTATAACGATATGAGATTCGCGGGAGTTTCAGGTACCGAATTTCCTTTCTGGATGGAAAAGGACGGCACTTTCTGGGTAAAAATCACCGGCGTCAACAGCGTTCCCGCGGGGTTGTCAACGATTTACTCGTATTACGGCAATTCTTCCGCCGCAGGCGCGGGCAGTTACGCCAATACCGCAACAGCCGCCGGAACCAGTTATTCTTATAACGGCAATACGGGATTGAAGGGCGAATGGCTGATGAATAACAGCTGGAATGATTCCTCCGGGAATAATTATAACGGCACGGCCAATAACGGAATAACATTTACGGCAACAAGCAGGTTCGGTTCTAATGCGGGAATCTTTGACGGGGTAAACGATAACGTTTCTGTTCCCAATCCCAATAATTCGTATCCATTTACAGTGTCTCTATGGGCGCTTCATGATACAGGCTGGAATCCTTCCGGTTCAGGAAACATGGATGAAATGCTCAATTTGAGCATCGGCGGCCAACGCGTAAGTCTGGGGATAAGCGACTATTGGGACGGCAATGGTGAAATCGTACTTCTATACGGAGGCACAAATCACTGGGGCACCGGTACAAGGCCTTCAACCACAGGGCCGAATGACTGGCATCTTATTACGTGGGTGGTTTACGCGAGCAATGATTCAAACCACAAGGTCTATATTGACGGCGTTTCACAGCCCATGATAAACAGGGGCGGTAATCATGGAGGATCCGCAGGTTGGAATATCGGAAGCAATTCAACGGACAATGGCGAGAACTGGCCGGGGAAAATTGACGAAGTCCGCATATACAACCGTACGCTTTCGCAGTCCGAAATCATAGCGCAATATCTGGGTCGCCAATACGTTTCGTCAGAGCCGTCCGCAGCGGTCTGTTCCGAAGTGACCCCGTCGTCTCTGTGGAAATACCGCAGGCCGGTTTCCGTAACAAACAACAACGGCAGTGTTCAGAGCGATTATCAACTGCAGATTGAACCTTTCCGCGACAGCGGCGCCTTTATCAATGACAGCATTGATAATACGAATCTTGCGGGTTCGTGGTCTTTCTCCGAAGGCATCGGCGGTACGACTGCCGATTCTTCGCCCAATAGTAATACCGGCACGCTGAACGGCCCCGTATGGGCAGTCGGCAGATACGGCAACGCGCTGTTATTTGACGGGACCAACGACCGGATTACAACCGCCGACAGTTCCAGTTGGGATTTCGGGACAGGCGATTTTTCTATAGAAGGCTGGGCTAATTATTCCTCCGTAAGCGGTGTGATGCGGCTTATTTCCGCGGGCAGTGAGGCTGACGGCGCCAATAACCTCTGGACAATGGGCCTTATTCCGGGGCCGCTCCGCCTTGATTTTGCTTACTATAACGGCGGTTCCTACGTTGATATCCTCTCCGGTTCATTAACCGTAACTGCCGGTCTCTGGTATCACATCGCCGTGGTCCGTTCTGGCACGACGATGTATTTTTATTTGAACGGCAATGGCGCAGGCAGTAGCGGCATCGGTGCCGTATCCATAAACGGCGGTTCAAGCGGCGCGATTATGGGCGCAAGGTATTCCACGAATGCCTCAACTGTTTTTGAATTTGCCAACGGGCCTCTTGATGATATAAAAGTTTATAAACGCGCCCTGTCCGCCGAAGAGGTATCAATGCATTACGGTTCCGGGCTCGTTGGTTCGTGGCATTTTTCCGAGGGTTTAGGCCAGGCCGCCGCGGATATGTCCGGCCGCAGTAATAACGGCCAGTTGGGTTCCTTTGCGGGCCTGGATGCGAATGACCCCACGTGGACCGCGTCCGGCAGATTCGGCAGTGCGCTTTCATTTGACGGAACGGATGATTATGTTTCTGTCCCTGACAGTGATTCCTGGGCGTTTGGAACTTCAAATTTCACAATAGAAGGATGGATAAACATGGCGGCATTGCCTTCATCCGGCATTATTAAAGCAATTATGTCTCAATGGATTTCAGGAAATGATGGTTGGGGGCTGTATGTTTCAAATAGTTTTACAGTGTGGGATGGACTTCTTTTTGTTCATAACAGCGGAGGGTCTACTAATATTGCCATTGAGGAAAATGTATTATCAGAGTCTATAAATACCTGGTATCATATTGCAATTACGAGAAACGGTAATGCATTTACTTTATACAAAAATGGAGTTTCGGTTGGTTCTGGAACTGATACTGATTCAATTGCAAATATTTCAACCCCATTAAGAATAGGAAGTGATAGCACTACAGCAAACCGAACTTTCAATGGTTTGCTTGATGAACTTCGCGTTTATAATCGCTCCCTGTCTGCTTCAGAAGTTTCCGCTCGTTACGCCTCCGGCGCTCCGAAATACCGGCATGATTTTACCGATGTCCGTTTCACTAATTCCGACGGCACGCAGGAATACAACTATTGGCAGGAATCGGATACGCGCTTCTGGATAAAAATTCCGAGCCTTTCCGCCGGTACGTCGTCTCTGCAAATGTATTATGGAAATTCATCCGCGGTCTCCGACAGCGACGGCGCAAGTATCTTTGACGCGGTTGACTGGACGGCTTTTAAGGCGAATTGGAAATATTCAGGGACTACTGCCAACAGGGTGACGGTCTGGGAATCACCATTGACTACGTTTGATTATAACGATTCCACATGGACCAATGTGGATATCTCCACTGATTTTATACCGGATGTCGGCGCGGCCAGATGGTACGTGCGCAAGGAATTTTTCATCAAAGGCAATCCTGTTTTTTATTCGGGTTCGGTTGACGACGACGAGGTATGGTCCATCATCAATCCGTATAATGCCTACCTGAAAATAGGCGGTGATGAAACCGACGGGGACGGCCTTAACGCGCATACATGGTCGGCAAGGTCTTTTACTGCAACCACTGCCTTCGGGCGGTATATTTGGGCCGGCAGGGGGCAGGAAGGCGGCGGGGGCGAATGGCTGGAAATAACAAGCATTGATTCCGGCATTGCAAACGTATTTACGCGCAAATACGCGTCAGTCAATCCGACATCTTCTACCGGAACTACGGAACAATTACCCTATGCGCCGTCGGGCACATTTATTTCCGCGGCTAAGGATACGGGCGGCGACGATACTTTTATAGATTCAGTAAATTGGACTGCAAACGGTACGGGTACGCTTACAATGGAAATAAGAGCGGATAATTCCGACCCCGCGGGCTGGACCGGCACGGTTCCCGCGTGGGAAAGCGTTAGCAACGGCGATGTGGACGTTGCCGCTGTCGGCAGATATATTCAGTATCGCGTGTCATTCATCGGCAATGAATCCTCAGGCGAGCCTTCTTTGGCGGATATTACCGTAACTTATACCGTGCCTATAACGCCCCCGGGTGATTCCGTGTCCTGCGATAAATTGGCCAATACGTGGTACTCAACCGCAGTTTTTACGTTTACGAATAACACCGGCTTCGGCCCTGAGATAGATAAATATTATTACGCCTGGGATAATACGGCTTCATATACCTTTACGCTCGGCGAATCCGTCTGGGACTCTTCAACCCCGCCCGCAACAGCTCCACAACTCCTTAACTCCGCAACCTCGGATGGTTCATGGTATTTGCATTACCTGCCGTATTCTTCCACGAATACTGCCGGCACCGCCCAGGATGCGGGGCCGTTCAAGTACGATGCCACTGCGCCTGCAACGGTTATTTTATCCCTGCCTTCCAATAATGAATCCATTTCCTCCGCTGTCGCGTCTTTTTCCTGGGACAGTTTGACAGATCTCAGCGGGATAACATACAACCTGCAGGTGGATAACTACAGCACTTTCAGTTCACTGCTGATTAATAAAACCGGTTTGTCCGATTCGTCTTATACGCTCTCCGGCATAGGCAATGAAATCCTGATGGGAAGCAATACGTATTACTGGCGCGTAATTGCCATAGACGGGGCAGGCAATTCATCTTACCCGTCCAATCCGTCTTATTTTAAATTCACGACCACTTCTGCTATACCCAAGATAACCAATACGATGACCGGCGAATCGTATTCATCCCTGCAGGACGCGATTGACAGCGCGAATACGGTTGACGGCGACGTGATACGCATTCAGGACACTGTGGCGCATGACGAAAATATCGCGATAACCAAGGACGTTACTTTAGAAAACGCGATATTGTCGCCTTCAAGCGGTTTTGCCGTTACAGGCCAGGGCGCATCAGGCGGCGAAGTATTGCGGAATTGCGTGATAACCTCCGGCGGCATATCAAACCTCGCGCTCGGGGAAAACCTGACTATTTATAATCCCGCGCCCTCGGCAACGGCAACGATACAGAATTCCAAATTGGTAAACTGCCTGATAGAATCCGGGACCGTTATCATAAACAGCACTCTGGAGAATTGTTATACGGAAGCAACGTCCGGTTATTTTATTGACGCCGCCGGCAATGATTTTCATTTGTCTAATGTGGCCGTCAATGCCATTGACAGCGGTAAAAATCTTGTTATGGAATTCAATAATGATAAGGATGATGACGCACGCGGAATAGATATTTGGGAGATGCCGAATTTTGATACTGCGGCATGGGATATTGGCGCTTATGAATTTGAGATTGCGGGCGGTTATATAAACCCGTCGCAGGCGCCGTCCGTGCCCGCGGCGTATTTCCCGGCCGATGGCGCGGAAAACATGAGTGCCAACGTAGTCCTGATATGGTATCCTTCCACAGGCTCTACGCCGCTGGAATATGCCGTCCAGGTTTCAACGTCAGCGGACATGTCCAATCCGTATTACAGCGCCGCTAACATTGCCGATACGTTTAAAGAGATTAACGGCCTTACC
>JACRIJ010000099.1 GCA_016220095.1 Planctomycetota bacterium
ATAGTAGTTATAATAGAAAAAACATATAGCGTATAATAGCCCAGCCATTTATGGCTGGGTTTGTATGTCAAAAGCCTGATACTTACGCCATTCATGGCGTTATATTAAGGGCATGAATGCCCTTCATATTTCTCAGCCTTTCATAACCCAGCCATAAATGGCTGGGCTACTAACGTCCTTTAATGCCACCTCTACTGAGGCGATACTCTGTAACGAAGGTTTTTATTGACTTTTGGCAGTGGGTGTGTTATATTGTATTACAGCTAATGGAGGATTTGTTATATGAGAGAAACTATTACAATAAGCGTACCGAAATCAATCAAACAGAAGCTTGACAGTTTGACAAAAAAAGAACATCTTAACCGCAGTGATATAGTTCGTGAGGCGTTAAGGCAGTTCTTTGTCAAACAGGAATTCCGCAGTCTAAGGCATATTATGGTTCCCAAGGCGGAGCAAGCGGGCATATATACGGATGAGGATGTCTTTCACAGGGTATCATGAAGATTTTTTTTGACACTAATGTGCTTATAGCAGTTTTTATAACAAGAGGGGCGTCAAATGAACTTTTTGAGCACTGCATTTCAGAACATATTATATATATTTCCGAACAAGTGGTAAATGAATTCCGCACCAATCTTGCGGGGAAATTTCATTTTTCAGAGAATGAGATTAGCCATGCGGTGAAGTTTTTGCGGAAAAACGCGGTTATTGTCGTTCCGCTTCCGCTTTCAGGCAGGGTATCACGTGATCCTGATGATGACAATATTATTGCAGGAGCCGTGGCGGGGAAGGCAGATTGCCTGATAACAGGAGATTGGGATATTCTGGCACTAAAGAGTTTTCAAGGCATTCCAATACTCAAACCGGCCGATTTCTGGAAATTCGAAAAAGAAAGAACATAACCACAAAGAATAGCAGGCGATGACTGGTGCTTGTGCAGGTCACTGTCTATTTAGACCCTGTAAGGGGCAAGGGCGCAGGGAGTGGCAAAACTTTTAAGGAAAATACAGATATGAATAAGGATTACATTTTTCAGTTGATGAAAGATCCCGTTGTTTATACGATACTGCAATTTCTGCTGAGCGTGTTGTGCGGCATTTTATTGGGCAGGCTGGTTTTATTCGTCAGGATACTGGTGCTCATGCTGGTTTTCCTTATACTTGCCGGCTTTTTGTATTTCTGGTACAAAGGCGCGATAACAATTCCCGAAGGGTTATCCGCGTTAAAAGATCATGCCCAGACGGCAAGTCCGTACATGCAGGGGCTTATGAACAGTATTCCGAATTATGCCGGCGCCCTGTGGAATTACGTAACCGTGCATTTTTCCATCACGCACATCATAGGTTTTGTTATAGGGGTGTTGATAGTATTCCGCGGATTTATTGGCGCGTTATTCAAAACGGCGCCGGCTGGGGCCGCGGGGCAGGAAGGGCAGTCCAGGTCGGGTATTTTGAAAACGCTGTTCGGCTTAATACTCGGAGTGATTGTTTTTGTATTGCTGTGGACGTTGATATACGCAATTAAGGGTTGAACTGTTTTGAGTAACACAACGACGACGATTTTTAACAGGGACTTTACGAGACTTTGACGAGACACGCATATGATTCCCTTATTGACGCTACGACTAACGGTACTTGTCACCCTATCATTAAATTCCCCAAGAAGCTCCATAGGAGCGCGCTGTTTATAGCAATTGACAATAAAGCGCAAACAAGCTCCATCGGAGCGGCCTATTTGATATGTGATGATGAGGAATGCTGTGATTGCAGAATCGATAGATACATTCACTTTGGCTCAGCTATTCACATGTATGAGCGGTTATACAGGACGACGGCGCGTACGAACGGATATTTGCATCGGATGCACAGGATAACGTACGATATATCATCGGTATTCGTGTTCATTCGTGGGCAATTAGCCGTTATTTGTTCTTCGTGCCTTCTCCCTTTTCCTTAGCATAACATCAATGTAAGGGATCCCGTAGGGAGTGGCAAAAAACGTTCGTAAACAATCTGTGTAATCTTGTAGTTTCCTTTTAGCGTTTGATTTAGAATTTATGCGCTTCCATCAGGAACGCCGTGAGCAGTTTTATTGACGCTTCTATATCGTCTTTATGCGCGGTCTCCACTGAGGAATGCACATATCTTGTGGGTATAGAGAGTGTCACTACCGGAATGCCTCCGCGGGAACGTTGCATGGCGCCTGAGTCGGTGCCGCCTCTGGGAAGGATTTCCATCTGGTATTTGATTTTTTTCTTTTTTGCCGTGTTTTTCATGAATTCCACGAGTCGCATGTGGGAAATTGCAGCCGAGTCAAGCAGTTTTATGGCCGTTCCGCCGCCGAGGGTTGATATGTGGTCGTGTTCGCCTACGCCGGGCATATCGTTTGCGAGAGTAACGTCTAACGCGACGCCGAGATCGGGTTGAATCGCGAAGCTTGTGGTTTGCGCGCCGCGCAGGCCGACTTCTTCCTGCACCGAAGCCACCGCGTAAACGTCCACATCCGCCTTTTTTAACGCCTGGATGGTTTTCAACATAACGTATACGCCGACCCTGTCGTCAAATGCCTTACAGCATACGAATTTATTTTTATCGCCGAATTCAATGAATTGCCTTTCTATGGTTACGGGATTGCCTATTTCAACAATCTTTTCCAGCGCCTTTTTCGGGATGCAGGTATCAATGAAAAGGTCTTTCAGTTGGAGGGTTTTGTTCCTTTCGGCGTCATCAAGGATATGGATGGGTTTGGAACCTATTATGCCGTGGAGTGGCTGTTTGCCGTGTATTATGACGCGTTGAGCGAGGAGCACGCGCGGGTCAAAACCGCCGACCGGAACGAAACGTATGAAACCGTTTTTATCTATATGGCTTACGATGAAACCGATTTCGTCCATGTGTGCGCATATCATTACCTTCTTCGGGTTCTTTGCCGCGGATTTTTTCACGCCTATGACACTGCCCATGGAATCTACGGTAACTTCATCCATGCATGTTTTCATCTCCGCAACGATTATTTCGCGCACTACGTCTTCCCTGCCGGAAGCGCCGGGGGCTTCGGTTAATTTCTTCAATAATTCCATTTTTAATTCCTCCAGAAAAATAACAATAATTGTTTTTCTTGACTTCGCGCCTTCGTGGCAACGTATGTTCTTTTCGGAGAATTATACCTTTTAATTTAAAATTGTCAAAGAATAATTGCCAACGACTGAAGAACTGAACGACTGAAAAACGGCCTGCTGGCCGTTGATGGCCGGACACTGGCTGCGGAAAACGGAGGAGGCTGAACAAGACTTCGTCCCGTTTCCCGGATCTCGGCTCCCGGATCTCGGATATGGCTTCGTTCGTCTTGCTTTTTCGGTTTTTTTGTGGTATAATAACTAATATGAGGCTTTACGAGTTTAAGGGGAATTTTTTTGGGGGAATACTGAAATGGAAACCAGGAAGATTGAAGTAAATATTTCAGACATATTGAATTACGCGGAACTCCAGTCGCCGGAAGCCAATAATTACATTGACCTGAGGTCCGGCGAGGTTATAGTTATCTCGGATTATGATGTGGATAACGAGAAACTTCTTGATACGATAGAGGAGCATCCCGACAGGTACGAACTCATACCGCCGCTGACTTCATCCGAATCCTACGATTGGATGGATGAATTTATTTTGACGGTTAAAGATGATAAATTGAACAAGAAACTTGCGGAGGCCATACACAAGCCCCAGCCGTTCAGGCGGTTCAGGGAGATTATTGCCGGGAACCTTGACGAGGAAATGAGGTGGTTTGATTTTCATGACATGTCGCTTAAAAAAAAGATTCGCGATTGGCTCTTGCTTCTCGGGGTAGAGACAAAAGAGGAGCCTGTTGATGAAGACCGGTTATTGAGGCAGACGGAACACAAAAAACAGGCCATAGCAAAGGTCGTAAACAAATTTGCCAAACTTGCGGGAAGCCTGGACGGTGTCGTTGAAATCGCGCTCCACAGCCCGTCGGTTGAAAAAAAGACCGCTAAATACCTTGATTTTCTGGTGTTTATGGAAAATACGGATTGCATGCGTAAACTCGCGGAATGCTATTGCAAGGCAACCGGCGAGTATCTTAATATATCCGCCATGCTATTCACGGGCAAAAAGGAATTTCTCGGCCATATCTGCGTAAGAAAAGATTGCCCGGGCGGTTCAATAGATTGCAAGACACCCGGATGCGGAAAGATTAAGCACGTCAGAAAATACCTTGATTTTGAATTTAATCCGTCTAAATGGCTGAAGTACGAACCGGAGATACTCTGGCTCGCGCCTAAACACCAGTTCAGTATAAGCGGCCAATGGCACAGGCAAATGAGTCTGTGAGTCAGGAGTCACGAACGAAGTCTGAAGAATGAAGGACGGGACGAAGCTCCGCAGGAGCGCGCTGTTTGTAGCAATTAACAGCTGAAGACAAACAAGCTCCATAGGAGCGGACTGTTTAGCATTCGTTTTTCTCTGTGTTCTCTGTGGCTATGTTAGTTGTTCAGTCGTTTAGTTCTTCCTGTCGTCAATCCGTTTAATCCATTATTGATTTTTATTGACAATTGCCGGGACTTATTCTATAGTGGCTGTAGTAAGAAGGTGTATAGTAGTGATGTGTGCGAATTTGAAAGGAAAACTTGTTTATGGCTAAAGCTTCCAACAGTAATCTGAAATTATTCCTTGCTCTTATCCTGTGCGCCTTCTTTGCGTCTATCATCGTCTGCGGCAGTTCCAGGGATGAAGAAGGTAAAATGAAAAATGAAGGCCGGACGCCGGCATCGGACTCCGGACTCAAGACTCCAGACTCAGGACTTAAATCGCTGTCACCGTTGGAAGATAATAAACCGCACTTCCTGAGCGAATTCCTCTCCGCCGTGTCCACGCCCGCCATTTCCATAAAACAAGCCGATATGAATAACGATAACCTCAGCGATATCCTTCTCACTTTTTCAGATAATCAACTCCTCGCTCTTATTCAACAGTCTGACTCCATAACCCCACAACCCCCAAACTCCTTAACCACTAAACCCTTAAACTCCGTATACTACCTATCCGCCTACGTTAAGACTTCGGCGGACAAGCCTACCAAGAATCCTATTACCGGTTTGAGTAAGACAGACGTTACTGCAGAAGATTCCGAGCCGGAATTTCCCGCCCCGGTTATTATAGCAACAGAGGTAATGGATGTGAATAAGGATGGCTATAATGATATCATCACGGCACTCGCAGGTACCCTGAATTCGCCTTTGCAGATACAATTGGGCTCTCAAACGGGCGAATTCACGGACGCTTCCAACCTTCTTCCAAACCTTGACGCCACCGTGCTTACTAAACTAAAAGTAGTTGATGTGAATAATGATTCTTTTGAAGATATCATTCTTACCTCAATCGGCAGATTAAATTATGAAGGGGATGAAATACTCGCGGAATTCTCGCCGCGTAATTACGTCTTATTGAATTCCGGTAACGGTGCGTTTTTAGATAGTACAGTGGAACTTTTCAATGAGGGGTTTGCTTCTACGCGCGCGATTGACATACAGGTGCGGGATTTCGGCGTTGACGGCCTTAATGACGTGCTTCTAATTAAACCTGACGGTAACATGCTTTACACTTGGAGCGCGGAATCATCAACTATGCAATCCGCTGATGCCTCAAGTTTTACCAATATCCCGCCTTCACCGGTAAATAACCAGTCAATCCAACTTGACGCCAATGGCGATGGCATTAAGGATACGGTAGTCCTTCAGGACGGAGTTCCTGTTATTACGAAGAATGAAGAAGGAAAAATGAAAAATGAAGGAACGTCCGCCGGACTCCAAGCCCCAGACTTAGGACTTCAGGCTCTGGGACTCCAGACTTCTTATGTTTCGCCATATCAGTATAAAATCACCGGCCCTTCCGGCCTGACCATTGCCGCTGTAAATCAGATTGGCGACGTGGTTTATCTTGAATTCAGTTCCCGCGTGCCCGCTTATGTCTGGGGAAACATACTCATGACATTTGACCCGGCCAAACTGCAATGCGTCAGCATTGAAGAAAACCCGAATAATTTGTACGGATCCTGGGTATGGTGGGCCGTAGCAACGGGAATGCCGTACTATGGTGGCGGTGGCGCTTATTATTACTATGACGATACCGGCCTGGGGTCAGGCTGGGCAAAGACCTGGGCGCATATTGATCCGGGCTCAGGCCCGACCGGTACTTATGATAACATTGCCGGCAAGATCCGTATTTACACCGACACATCATCCGGCTACAGTTACACATCGCCTTTAAGAATAGGGTTTCGGGTACTTCAGACTGGAAATGCGGATTTTACTGTGCAGTCAAACGACTACATGTCGTATGATTGGAATAATGTAGATGCCGGCACGACGTCAACGGTCAATATAACGGAATCCGGCCAAAGCGTATATAAAGAAGACGTGGCGAATAACGTCAGGATAAGCATCAGCGGACCGGTTACGGCAGAGATAGGACAGCCATACACAATAGACACTTGGGGAGAAATCATCATGCCTTTCAGGCCTATCGGCACAAATGTATATTCGTGGGAATTGTATATAGACGGCGCGTTATACCAGAGAAGAGGCTTTACGTACGGCGAAGAGCATCGTAGAAGCTGGGAATTCACCGGCGCTACGGAAGGCGCGATAGTCTATAAATTCAGGTTCAGGGACGGTTCCAGGGTGCATGGCGGCTACGGCTGGGTAGAGGTGGAGTTGACGGTAAACGTAGCCCCGCCCGGGCCGCATATAGATTCCATAAGTCCGCTGTCGGTCCTGCCGGGAGATATCTTAACGATAACCGGTAACGGGTTTGATATCGACCCGCTTAAGAATACGGTTTATTTTACAACTGAAATTAGAACTACCGCACTTTTTCCGATAACTTCCAGTAAAACGTCAATGACAGTTCTTGCGCCGTTGAATATTGGCGCCGGTATTGCTTCCGTATGGGTTAGCACAGGTGATATAGACAGCAATGTCGTTAACATAACATTATTGACAGTTAACGACTTATATCAAGCCATAACGTCGGATTTAAATACTGCTATAGGCAATAATTCAGGCGAAATAAAAAAGCATCTGCAAAGCGCCGGGGATTTTATGAAGAAATCAGCGAAAGCCGGAATAGGCCTGGATAAACAGGTAGATTTCGTTTCTCAGGCATTGGCGCAGGTTATGAAGGCGGAAAAGGCGTGCGGTGATGTGGAATTGTTGGCATACAGTCTTATAAAATACAGGGCGGCATTATTAAACACTCAGTTGTTGACTGGTACGGCTTATGACATAGTAAAAGAAATGGTCAGGATGAAACATGTGCCCAATATGCTTGCCTATGATGCATTGTATGAAGCATTGGTATCAATAGACAACATATATGCCAAATTCATGGCTGGCGATGCAAACGGGATGTTCCAGAAAATGAAAGACCTGATAAACAAGCTTGAAACTGCCGAAGGCCTTGGCGCAATGACATATCCGATACAAAAAGTAGTGGCACACGACACGGTAAGAATAATAGAAGCGGTACAGCATGAATTACAGGTTGTTTTTGATGAAGCGGGCCGGAACTACGCCAATCTCCCGGATAGGTTTGAATACATTTTTACGGCAATAACGGCCTATGCGGTTACAGGCAGGGATTATGTTGATGGGAATCAGTTTACAGACGCTATAAATACTATTCAGGAATTTAGCGCGTGGCTGAATGAAAATGCAAGCGCTGACAAAACAACCGTTCCTGACAATTTGCTGAATAAAACCGGAGGCGTTAATGGTATTGCCGGTGCAGGGGCGTATAAATACACTATGTGGAAGACGACAATACACGGCGAATGCAAATCCCTGGATTTGGGTTATGATGGAGGCGAGCCCCCGGTTCCGGACATAAAAGCAGTTATATATACCGATAATTATGAGGCCATAGCATTTACAGCGGACATAGGGCAAGGCGATCCTGACAATTGGGTTTTTGGATGCGTAGCGTATGATTACGATTTCACAGGCGCAGAGCAAGATAGCAGGCTTGTTTTCGGATATCGTTATATCGCGTGCTATAAACAGGACTTTAAGGTTGATTATAGAAATGTTGGCATAAAATGGATATATGAACCCTCCCCAATTGCCGAAAGCGAGCTCGGGCCAATATACGAAAAGGGATATATAGAAACGGGCAGCGGTTCGGTTACGGTATATCACCTGCCGGTTTTGCAGGATGGGGCAAAAGACATAGTGGAAAAAATACGTTTTGAGATTGTAAACGGACACGGACATGGCAACGATGATTGGAAGCGGACGTACAAAATAACAATAGGAAAAGACCTTGAAAACAAGCAGGGTGTCTATAACTACAAGATAGAAATAGAAAACGAAATTCCGGGCACTGCGATTCAAAGCATAACAAAGCCCGGTTGCGGGTGTAAGGATACCGATATATGGTTTTCGAACGGACTTATAGACCAGCCCGCGGGATTTACAAGCGAGGGGAATGTAGATGAATATTATTTAGACGAAAATGGGGAAAAGAAAACAGTCAAAGACAATCCCCCATTGAGAATGATTCCCGTAAACGGCCCGGGAATTCTATCCCTGAAGAAAAAAGGAACTGATAAAGACGTGGTTTTATTGAATTGCGAGGACGGCATTCAATGTTTCTGGCGCGTCAAAGAGCCGATTGCGGAATTCAAGGATGATTCGTTAAAGTTTGACTGGAAGAATCCCGTGAAAATAGACCAGGAGTTAGAGCCTGAGCAGATAGGCGTTTATATAAACAGAAATATAAGCGGAGAAAATATCTTTCAAACATTCCTGACGGGAAAACTTCTGATAGATATTAATGCGGATGATATCAGAAACCCGGTTAATTTCAATGACGCTGATGACATGTCTCTAAAGACAACGCAATACGCTTATGGAGTGGGAATAGATTTGGGATATGGCGGCCTGGCTGAAAACGAAGAAATACTGCCCGGAGGCTTTTTGACCGTAAATGATGACGATGACGACAATGAAGGCAGAGCAGATAACGTGCAAATCACCGCAAGTAAAGTATTGTTTGATGAAGAAGATGATTTGTTTGAATTGGGCATAGAGATAACGCCTAAGGAACTTGAGGAAGGCGAAGTTACGTTAAAAATAATAGAAGGCGCGGACAAAATCCGTGTCTGGAATCCTGAAGGAGCCGCAACCCGGTCGGCATATAAATTGATAGCCGGCGATAATGTTAAGAAGAAGACATGGAAGCTAACCAAAGGTACTCAGGATGATCCATTGCCTGAGAAAGTATATATAGAAGGCGTAAATGTCAGCGGGTGGCATTCCGATGTGGAAATAGCTCTGATTTACAAAAACGAAGAGCATTTTATTGAATGGGGCGACAGAATCAGATTTACGGTAGTAACAATAGAAATAGCAAATCCAGTTGATAGCGATGGCAATGGTAATATAGATGATCCTGCGACCGGCGCAAATAATTTGACAGGGAACGAATTTACATACACGTCTGCAAACCCGGGAATTCTTGATATACCATGTAAGGTTCGCATAATTCCTGATTTCCTTGAAGCAGGGGAGATTTTTAAGGATAAAATACGAGTTCGAATTGACGCGATAAATGATTCGCATGTTAATCCAGGAGGAGGCAACGTTTTATTTCAATGGGATAATTTTTGGGTGGGAGAGCCTACAGCAGGAAATGCCGTATATGATGCGGTAACTAATCTGTGGAATGCCCGGGCAACCTTTACCAATCTTCCTCCGTTAAATAATGATTTTGGCAGGAAGGAAATTACCGTTCATTTATTAGAAGGCGAAAGACTTTTACGCGAAAAAAAAGCAGAGATTGAAGTGTTTTGGCCGCTTTTAATAAACCCTGCACTCGTACGCGATGAAGCTAATTTTGCCAAGAATCATCCCGGCCCAAATCTTAATTCAATTCCTGCTGAAAACAATGGTGCTGGTCCCGGCCCCCGTGCGCCTAATTGGTTTTATTATTGGAGACAGGTAATTCCGAATTCAGAAGAAATTCGTTATGCCGGGAGTACGATCGGAATAAATAGGTATGGCAGAACACCAGCTGTTTATTGGTTTCCTGATGATTATAACTTGATACATGGCAGGTTGCTTATAGGTGAAATTGCGCAAGATATTGATTTTACAGGAGGCATAACCACAGGAATAGACTGTTTTGACGATACAGTACAGCATGAACATTGTCATGCAATTGACCAATCAGTTGATTATACTAATGAAGCTTTTGGATTAGGCATATCAGGATTGTCAAATGTTGCAAATAACCATTGGTCATTTAATATGCTTCCGATTAGTCCACCATCGCTTGGTGGACGTATTTATAACCATTATAGAGATTTTAATGGTGATGGTGATTTCCTTGATACAGAAGATATAGATGGTGATGGCAAATTGGATGTTGCTGAAGATATAGATGGAGATGGCATATTGGATGTGCATGAAGATGTAAATCGTAATGGCGTTTTGGATGACGGCGAGGATATAGACGGAGATGGCAAAATAGATGTTGCAGAAGACATAGATGGCGACGGAAATATAGATGAGTTTGAAGATATAATTGCAAACGGAAATATTGATTCTGAAAATTTAGATATAAACTTTAATGATGTAATAGATACTGCAGATCCGGGTGACATTGAAGGCTTAGCAGAAGCCGCAGAGCCGGATAATCAAAATGGAAGAATTGATGTTGACTGGGGGAGTCCAGGAAAACAACATGATACCAATTCTTACGATGATTAAGCCCTGAAAGTATTTTTAAGGAGTTGAAATATGAAATATTTTTTTTGCAGTCTTGTTGTTTTGTCAGGGATATTTGCATTGTGGAGTAGTGGCGTGTGTGGTGAAGATATAGAGAATTGCGAAACATTGCGATGGTGTGTAGATTCCGTAAGTCAAAATAAGGATATTCGGGAAAAAGCATTAGAAAAATTGATTGCGTTAGAAAACAAGGAAAGAGAAATGTTAATGCAGAATTTCAAAAAGCTGTTGACAGAAAAAAGTTTTAACAACAAAGAGAGCTGTCCTTTACACGTGACAATAGTTGCTTTGCAACATTTGCGCACATTAGAAATAGTTCCGGATTTGACAGGAATTGTTGATTATGAACTCGATAAGTCAACATTTCGTTCTGGGGAAAAGCGACATTGGTCAGCATACTTTCCCGCTGCTAATGCGCTTGCTGAAATTAAGTCACCTGACATATGGCATTTGATACTAAACCAACTGCATAAAAAAAATGAAGATAAAACCTTGAAATTATATGCATGGGTATTAGTTAAAACATATGGTAAAGATGTGTCCATGTTACTTTTAAATAATCAATTGCCAAACAAAACAGATGTCACTTTGGATGAAAAAGTGAAGAAATTAAAAGAATATACAGCGCGGGGAGAAATGATTACGCCTTTTGAATAGCGAAACATGTTTTTTTCATCAATCGGCATCGGAGACGCATTACAAGCGGAGGTTAAAGCCTTTGAAGGGCAGAGAGCGGCAACGGATTTATACTGCCGCGATTACGGCGGACGGACGATTGCAGGGGTTTCAATAATCAGAAGAGGCGTTGTATTGACATCGCATGAGATAAGGATACCGATTGACACGGATATAGACTCTCTGCCTGATTTATGGGAAGACACATACAGGGTAATACCTGCAGGCGTACCGGGTGCAGGGAATGTTGTATTTGACAAGATAAATCCGGATTCAGACGGAGATGGACATAATGATAACGAATACGATCTGGATCCGAATCCGGAAACACTGGGAGCAGTGGTTATAACCAGGAATCCCAGTCCTGTTGGAACGCTTGGTGACGGATTGGTTGCTTTTGAAGAGTATCGTGGATTTTTTTATGGGGATAATGCAAATACTCCTGTAAGTCATAGGCATAATAGGACAAGTCCTATAGATAAGGATTTATTCATTTGGGCCAGTGTTATGGAGGGTGGCGTTGATATGGAATTAGGATTTATTCCCAATGGTCCACTAAGTGTGCATCGTATAAATGATGATGAATGGGCAGGAACCCAAGCAAAATGGATAAATAGTAACATTTATTCTATTCCGGGCGCCACCTTGCAAAAAGCTTTAAGAATAATTGAAGGAAATGCAATGGGAGCGTATGGACTTACTCGTATCGGAGGAGTGAATACTGGAGCTAATGGAATTTGTAAAACTAATTCCAGTCCAGATGATTTTCAGCTAATTCCAATCAATGAAGGTGAACCCCATAGCATTGCAATTTACCCCGGTCCTAATGGCATAATAGATTCAATTCCCAGACTGAATTTGGCAAATGCGACAATATCGCGTTCTGATCCTCTTGTTAACGCAGGTGTTGATGATATTTTTGATGCGGTTAGAAATGTAATTACCACCGGGCCGGATGGAGTTTGTAATACGGCTGTGATGGTGGGCAGTGACGATATTCAGATTATAGCAATAGGTCAAGGGATGCCTTATTCTTGGTGTATAGATGCGGATGATCATGATTTGAATGTTAACGAAGACCCTGCGGATCTTCGTGTAAATTCAGTTGTCCTGCCTCTCCCCGATGATGATCGTTCAGATGAAGTGAATAATAGTCCTAATCAGCATAACAACATTGAAGTTAATGTTGCCATATTTACAACACAGATATGGATTGGCTTTGTACAACAACCCGCTGGTAATTGGGTTCCTGACAACATTGATCTTATAACAAATCGTCCGTTATTGCGAGACGCGATACGAAAAACGATTGCTCACGAAAGCGGACATGGCATACATGCAGAACATTATAGGATAAGATTAGATGTTCTGGGCAATATTGAAGTGTTGATTCCAATTGATGTGCCCCCCTTTAGTATGTCTGTGGTAGGTTTTCATAATCCAAACTGGAGTGTTATGGTGTCTGCCGTTCACAATCCAGCTCCCAGTATTTATGATGCGACAGATATTGATCAGATGAAAATTCATATAAAACATTAACAATGAAAATCTTTTATATAATCATAATTATTGTCACATTAATGTCTTTTGTCCCCGTGTTGTTTTCCCAGGAAATTTCACGAGGTAATGATGTTGCTAATGTATCAATAGATACAGAAGCTGCGCCTGAATTGTATCCATATTATATAGACGATCAAAATAGTACCGTCGGAAAGATATTTTTCCTTGACAAAATGGATGTAGTATTTAAGGTTTTCATATATAGCGGCATGAATGGCGTTGCTGTTTCATTTAATCCGGATGAAATTTCGCAGAAAACCAAAATAACAATATTGCCACATCAGATTACATCAGAATATCCATTATATCAAACACCGACCAAATGTATTGCTAAAGCACTTACAATAATGCCTGCAGAAGGAGTTACCGTTGAGGATGGAAAAGTTTTTCTGGACAAACCACATTTGGGTGTTAATATTAGGTTTCAGATAATTCCGTTAGAAGGCAAGTTTCATACGGGAACATTTAAACTAAATTTCGAAATGCCTATAGAATATCAAGGGAAGATCTTGCCATTAATGCTTTCCGAACCAATAGTATTCAGGATTCGTGAATCTATACAGGTAGACGAAGAAAAAATAATCTATAACGACTATTTATGTGACAAAAGTTTTAACAGTATTGACGAGATGTTTGCTTGTAAAGATATTCAGGAAAAACTCCTTCGTGAGAATCTTGCTATTGATAGTAAGGATGGTTATTCATTAGCGCGCTTAGCGGATGTCTTGATATATAAAGGCGATTTCGAAGAAGCAGGTAAAATTTCACAACAGATAGTTGAACTTCTTAATGCCGGAACAATACATCGTTTGATGGGCTGGAAAGATATTGAGCCGGGGTCTGGAAAAGTGGAGCTTCAGTTGTTTTTTAAACAACAAGCAGAAATGCTCAAGAATAAAACACATCCGTTAATAGAATATGTGAATGAATATTACGCCAGCAAAACAAACGGAACTGAAAATTTACCAAAAAACCATAAGGTTGTTCAGCAGACAGCACCCACGGTTTCTCCTGAACGGCCTCAGAAAAACGAATTGCCAGTTAATTCATCACAGCAGTCCGTGGAAAGCAATAACAGGACAGTATTTATAATCGGAATTTGCATTGGCGCTGGAATAATCCTGCTTATAGTGTTCCTGCGGCTGAAGCGAAAAAGGTCTTAACATGCCCGTAATCATCAGTGAAGGTGGGTTGAGCAAATAACATAAATATCAAAATACCCTACAAAATGCCGCTGGGGAACTTAAAAATTCACCTTCACTGAGGCCCTACAGTAAAAGGAAATAGTTTTGGAAATAGCTAAGACCGAGAGGGCAGACTTTTTCTGTTTCCCTTCGCTGGTATTGTTGCCATTACCGCCAGGGTGGGGCGGTGGGTTACGGGGTTCTTTATTTGTAGTCGCCAATTCGTTCAATTCGTTATTTTTTCTTGACAATTTTTTCAGTAAAGTGTAAATTTACTATGTTTCACAACTGTAAAAGTTCATTTTAGAGAGAGCTGAATCTATGTTTGAACAGATGCAAAATTGGTACGATAAACGCCATGCCTATGCCAAAGAATGGAAGAAGAATCACCCCGGCGGCAAGGTGCTCGGTTGCTTCTGCACCTATGTTCCCGAGGAACTCGTTTATGCCGCGGGCGTACTGCCCGTGAGGTTGCTCGGAAGCCACGAGCCTCAGTCTGTAACCGAGCCGCATATCTTCGGCATGTATTGTCCGTTCTGCCGCGACGTGCTCGCGCAAGGGCTCCAGAAACGGTACGATTATCTTGACGGTATTACAATTTCACAGTCCTGTCTGCATATACGCCAGGCATACACCAGTTGGCAGATGCACGTGCCCACGGGCTTTTCCTATTATCTGCCTATGCCTAATTGCGTACAGTCTCCGCACGCCCTTTCATACCTCAAGGGCGAATTTCTCGCGTTCAAAAACGCGCTTGAAAAATGGACCGGAAATGAAATAACCGATGAAAAACTCCGGCAGGCAACCGAACTTGTCAATACAAACCGCCGGCTGATGCGTCAGGTTTACGATTTGCGCAAACAGGACAATCCGCCTATGACAGGCCTGGAAGCCATGTATATGGTAGTCTCCAGCCAGATGACGGATAAGAATGATCATAGTAAACTTCTTGAAAAAATACTTAAAGAATTGCCCGGCCGCAAGATGGACCGCCAGACCGGCGCCAGGCTTATGATTATCGGCAGTGAAGATGACGATACGGCATTCATTAAAATGGTAGAATCCGTGGGGGCGACGCTTGTCGTGGATGACCATTGCACGGGCACAAGGCAGTTCTGGAATGAAACGGAATTGAAAGGCGACGTGCTGACCTCCATAGCGAAACGCTATATTGACCGTCCCGCATGCCCGAGCAAGGATTGGCCGGAACGCAGGCGGCTTCCGCATATTCTTAAACTCGCCAAGGACTTCAACGCAAAAGGCGCCATAATTATACAACAGAAATTCTGCGATCCGCACGAATTGGATATACCTGCAATCATCAAGGACCTTAAGAAAAACGGCATACCGTCGCTGTTCCTTGAATTTGACGTGACCGTTCCCATCGGGCCGTTCAGGACCCGCGTGGAGGCGTTCCTGGAAATGATAGGGCAGGATGATTTGTTCTAAAATGCCTTCGGAGTTTTCCCATAAGTCTTCGCGACTTCGTGCCTTCGTGTCTTCGTGGCAAAAAATCGTGCTGTTTTATAAATTTGGAGGAATGAATTACAATGGCCGGCGCTAAATATCCTACCGAACAGCTTAAATGCTGGAATAAAGCCAAGGAAATCAGGGAAAATTATTATAAAAATTACGCACAGGCGCACGATAAAGGCGGCTTGCGCTGGGCAGGCGGCGCTTGGTCGTTAGGCGCCATACCGGCCGGCCTGGGCGATGACGTCTATCCCATAACCGGCGAACCTTACGGCGCATCCATCGCATTCAATAAGGAATTTTCCATCAGGTGCATGGAAGCCGCCGAATCTAAAGGATACGCCAGAGACCTGTGCTCTTATATGAGAAGTTATTGGGGTTCCATTATATTAAACGAATACGCCTTCGGCGGTCCTTTTCCCAAACCGGATTTCATGTGGCAGGACCATATCTGTTGCAGTCACGCGAAATGGTATCAGGTTGCCAGCGAACTTGAAGGCGGCGTACCCGTGTTTTGCATTGATGCCGCTGCGGGCCCGTATGACGAAGTCACTGAAAACAGGATAAATTACCTTGTTAATCAGATGCATGACGGCATCGCGTGGCTTGAAAAAACCACGGGCCGCAAATATAGCGACGAAAAACTCATTGAAGCAGTCCATAACGAATGCGATGCGACATCCACATGGGCCGAGATATGCGCTCTTAACAAGGCCGTTCCGGCGCCGCTGGAAGAGAAATCCATGTATGCGCTTTACGTGCTCGGCACTCTGATGAAACACAGTAAAATAGTGGCTGATTTCTACAGGGAATTGCTTGACGAGGTCAAGGACAGGGTGAAAAGAGGTATTGCCGCGGTGCCTAACGAGCGTTGCAGGGTAATGTCCGATACACAGCCGCCCTGGGGATTCCTTAAGATTTTCAGGTATATGGAAAGATTCGGTTGCGTTTCTATCGGGTCGTTATATACATTCGGGCTTATCGGCGTCTGGGAAGTAAAGCCCGACGGCACATGGGGCCCGCGTACAACGCCCAGGCAGAAAGGCCTGAAGATAGAAAATCGCGACCAGGCATTGCGCATACTCGCGGACTGGAACCTGAGCAAGCCCGAATGGCAGCATTTTTATTCGCCCAAACTGAAGAGCGAAATGATGATAAGAATCGCGAAAGAATGGAAACTTGACGGTATTCTATTGCATTACAACCGCGGATGCGAAGGCCTAAGCCTGGGCATAGCCGAGAACCGGCTTGCTTTGCAAAAGGCCGGATATCCCGTGATGACGTTTGAAGGCAATATGGGCGATGAACGTGAATTTGACGAGGCGCGCACTACCGCCCGTATAGATTCGTTTATGGAAACACTTGGATTGAAAAAATTAGAATAAAGGAGATCTATCTATGATAACAGCCGGTATTGACCTGGGGTCCAAGACAATTAAAGTTGTCGTTATGAAAGACGGAAAGATAATTGGTAAGGCTATAGGATTGAGTGGATTTGACCAGCGCGAAGCCGCGGAAGGTATTTTTGACCAGGCGTTGAAAATGGCAAAGGTTTCGCGAGCTGATATACAAAGTATTATGGCCACGGGCACCGGCAGGAAGGAAGTTCTTGCCAAGGGGCCTATATCGGCTACAGGCGAGGTAACCGAAGTTACTGCTGACGCGAAAGGCGCTGTTTATTTCCATCCAAAGGCGCGTACGGTAATTGATGTAGGCGCTGAAGAAGGCCGCGGGATAAAATGCGATGCCACGGGCAGGGTGGTGGATTTCGCCACGAACGAGAAATGCGCCGCAGGCGCGGGCACCTTTACCGAGGCAATGGCCAGGGCGCTGGAAGTAAAACTGGAAGAATTCGGCAAATTGTCACAGCAGTCAACAAAGACCATCCCGATGAACGCTCAGTGCACGGTGTTCGCGGAATCCGAAGTAGTTACGCTCGTGCACGCGAATACGCCCAAAGCGGATATCGCCAGGTCGGTGCACGATGCCATAGCGAACAGGATAACATCCATGTTGCGCAGGGTTGGAATTGAAGAGGAAGTAGTCCTTATAGGCGGCGTGGCGAAAAATCCGGGTTTTGTTGACGCACTCAAGAGAAACCTGAATATGAATATAACCCCGCTGGAAGAGATGGATATCGCGGGAGCCACAGGCGCGGCAATAATAGCCGGAGAGAAATAAAAAGAATGAAAACCACTGAGCGCACTGAATACACTGAAGATAAATATCCCTATTCCGAATTAACAGGCAAGATTATTAAATGTGCGATAGATGTGCATAAAACGCTTGGTCCAGGTTTTACGGAAAATATTTACGAAAAAGCCCTGATTTGTGAACTTAAGCACACTGGTTTAGACGTTAAAAATCAAGTATTAATTTCCGTTATTTATAAAGATATGGTTGTAGGTGAACATCGCTTAGATTTGTTGGTTGAAGGAGAGGTAATTGTTGAAAACAAGGCAGTAAGAGATTTTGATGATATTCATAAAGCTCAAGTTCTGTCGTATTTGAAAGCGACAGGAAAACGTTTGGGACTTTTGTTAAATTTTGCGAAGACAAAATTGGAAATACAACGAATTGTTTTATAAAATTCAGTGAGTTCAGTGTTTTCAGTGGTTTACGTTTTCGGAGGAATAAAAATGGCAAAGGAATATTGGCGTTGGCCCGAATACAGGATGACAGTCGGTGAAAAGGACTGGAAATCCGGGAAAATTATAACCGCGGGCATTGACGTGGGCTCCGTGAGTTCAAAGACCGCCATCATGGTGGACGGCGAACTGTATGCGTTCTCGCTGATGAGGACCGGTTCAAACAGCCCGGACAGCGCGCAGAAGACGCTTAATTGGGCGCTTGAGACTACGGGCATAGCGCAGAAGGATTTGCATTACATTGTCGGCACCGGTTATGGCAGGATAAATATACCTTTTGCGAATAAGGCAATCACTGAAATAGCGTGCCATGCGCGCGGCGCGAATTATGTCTGGGGAAATACCGTCAGAACAGTGCTTGACATGGGCGGCCAGGATTGCAAGGCAATCAAGTGCGACGAGAAAGGCAAGGTTACGGCATTTCTCATGAACGATAAATGCGCGGCAGGCACGGGCAGGGGAATGGAAGTGTTTTCAGACCTCCTTGCGGTGCCTATTGAAGAGGTAGGCGAGCTGTCATTTAAGGTAGAGACTGAGCCCCAGCCGGTCAGCAGTACCTGCGTGGTATTCGCGAAGTCCGAGGCCCTTGGTCTTTTGAGGCAGGGCTGGCCAAAGGAAAAAGTACTCGCCGCGTATTGTTCGGCTATGGCGCACCGCGTGGTGACACTGCTGGAAAAAGTCGGCGTTGAAAAGGATTTCGTCGTTACAGGCGGCATTTCCAAGAATGTCGGCGTGTTGAAAAGGGTAGAGAAGGAATTGAAGACAACTGCTCTGCCGAGAAACGCGAAATATGACCCGCAATTGGCAGGCGCCATGGGCGCGGCATTGTTTGCCAAGGCGCTCGTGGAAAAAGAAAGAAAATAATACGAAACCACGAGCCGATGCCGAAAACTTGCCACAGTCCTTCGGTTCCCTCAGGATAAAAGCGCACAGAGAACTCAGAGAGCGACGATGACTTTGCTAAGCCGGCCATCCCGTTAAGCCGAAGACGAGCATTTGGTGACAGTTTGCAGGCAATACAGCCATTGACGTTTGTACGCGTTTAAATATTGTCGTTAATCTCTGTGTACTCTGTGTACTCTGTGGTCTTTTATCCTGAGTCCCGACTAAAGTCGGGACGAAGGGCTGTGGCAAATCGGCGTAGTCGTTCGTCGTTTTTCGTGACTTCGTGCCTTCGTGGCAAAAACCATCATGGTTTTGGAGGAATTTATATGAAGGCTAATTACGGATACAAAGACGGTTCAGGGGATTTTTACATAACCATAGACACGGACTTATGCAATGGCTGCGGCGAATGCGTGACAGTGTGTCCGGCTAAGTTATTCGCGGTTCAGCCGGACGAAAACGACCCTCTCAGGGACGTGCCGACAGCCGTAGTCGCGGGCGAAAACAGGAATAAGTTGAAATACGCCTGCGCCGCGTGCAAACCCATATCAAACAGGCCTCCATTACCGTGCATGAAGGCCTGCAAACCCGGCGCGATTCAGCATTCGTGGTGATACGAAGAATGAAAAACGAAGAAGGAAGCGACGAAGTCTGGAGTTATAAGTCGGGAGTTCGTCACTGACGTTCGTCCTTCATGCTTCATTTTGCATTTTTCATTCTCTGTCACGTATCGCGGAGTAGACTCAAAGGCTCTTCTTATCCAGCACTTCTCTTACTTTTTGCGTCAATCCTGTTGCTGAGAACGGTTTTTGCAGGAATTCATTCGTGTGGTTTGAAATGCCGTGGTGTGAAATTATATTATTGGTATATCCTGAAATGTAAAGCACTTTTATTCCCGGCCTTATGGATTTAACCTGTTCGGCCAGTTCTTTTCCGCTCATTTCCGGCATAACGACATCTGTTATGAGCAGGCGTATATTTTTCCCCTGCGGTTTTTTCGCAAAGGCTAACGCCTTGGACGCGCTTTTATTTGAAATTATGGTGTAGCCATTTTCGCTGAGAACTCGGGAAATAATGTTGCGGACCGCAGGCTCGTCATCAACCAGCAGTATTGTTTCAGTTCCTTCGGCGCTGAATTCTTGCGCGGGTGTTTGCTCGGGGACTATTGATTGGCCGTTTTCAAAGGCGGGCATGTATACCCTGAAAGTAGATCCTTTGCCGTCTTCGCTGTACGCCTTTATTTCGCCGTTGTTTTGTTTCATTATGCCGTAGCAGGTGGCCAGTCCGAGTCCGGTCCCCTTATTTTTCCCTTTGGTTGTAAAGAACGGTTCAAACAGGTGTTCCTTGACATCCTGAGAAATGCCTGTGCCGGTGTCGCTGACGGCGAGCATTACATATCTGCCCTGTGGCGCATTTACAGGATGGTAATCAAAGCTGTGTTTGACGAACGTGTTTTCAGTTTCTATGACCAGTTTGCCGCCGTCGGGCATGGCGTCATTCGCGTTGACTACGAGATTGACAATCACCTGTTCAAGCTGTCCCTTGTCCATCCTGACGGTCGTTATGTCTTTTGACGGTTTGATTGAGAATTCAATGTTATCCCGTACAAGGCGGCGGAGCATTTTTTCCATATCGGCAAGCACGTTGTTTATGTCAAGAACCTGCGGATTTACCGGCTGGTTGCGCGAGAATGTAAGGAGCTGGCGTGTAAGGCTTGCCCCGCGTTCGGTTGTTTTTATGACCTCGTTTATGTCATCAAATATCCGGCTTCCCGGGGCAAGCGAATCCCTTACAAACATGGAATGGTTCATGATGGCAGTCAGGAGATTGTTGAAATCATGCGCTATTCCGCCGGCGAAACGGCCTATGGTTTCCATTTTATTGGACTGTTGCAGACGGTCTTCTAATCTTTTGCGTTCGGTTATATCGCGTACGTATTCAATAACTCCGGTAAGTTTGCCTGTTTTCGAATCTTTCAGCGGAAAGGAATATAGTTCCTGCCAGCCGGTCTGTTTTCCTCCGGGGCCTGTTTTGTGAACTATTTCAAACGCGGGTTTGCCGGTTTTGATTGTCTGCCGGCTCGGGCATATCGGGCATGGCTCCGTTTTTCCGTGATATACCTGGTAGCATTTATGCCCGCAAAGCGGCATGTTGTGCGTATAGGTGTGTTCTATGGCGGTATTGGTGCGTATTACGTTCATGTCCGTATCAAGTATGCTTATGCCGTCCTGGATGCTGGAAAAGATGTCTGACAGGAACCGCTCGCCTTCACGCAAGGCCTCTTCGGACTGCACCTGCGTTGTAGCGTCTCTTCCGATGCCGAATTCCCCGGTTATTTTTCCGTTTTCAATGAGCGGAGTGCTGGTGAATTCGCCTATGATATAATTGCCGGATTTCGTCTTTATGCGTATCCTGTATGTCGGCGGTATTTCGCCGTTCAAAACCTGTTGAAAAGTCTTGAAGGCCGTTTCCATGTCTTCCGGATGTATGAGTGCCATGAAAGGTTTGCCGATATAGTCCGAGCATTTCCAGCCGGTGACTTTTTCAAAGGCCGGGTTTAGTGAAAGTAATAATCCCTGTTTTGATATGCTGTAAATGACTTCTGGCGCGGTTTCCAGCAGATTGCGGTAGCGTTCCGCGCTTTCATACAGGGCATTCTCCGACCTCCTGCGTTCGGAGATGTCGTTGATGAATCCGTAATAATACAGCGGGAGCCCGTCGGCATCGCTGATTTGATGCACGAACAATTCTATGGGCACTGAGGTCCCGTTTTTGCACAGGATTTCCTTTTCGTAATGCTGGGGCTGTTTTGTGAGGTTTAGTTTTTCCATGAATTCCGCGTCAACTTTGCGCCATTTTTTAGAGGTGAGGGTTGTAGTCCACTTCCGGGCGATCAGCTCGTTTTTGTTGTAGCCGGAAAGCCTGCAAAATGCGGGATTAAATGCCTTTATCCTGCCGTCGGGATATCCGGCGAAAAAGGGTTGTACGGAATGTTCCATGACATCCGTAAGGAAAAACGCGCGTTCCTGGCAGTTTTTTTCGCGTTCAAGGTTTTTGAGCCAGTAATCGGCGCCGAGTTTGTCATGTTTTAGTCCGCGCGCGGGCAGGTCTGTGATGCAGTAGAAATTATGGTATAAATGGCCGTTGTAAATCAGGTTTGGGTACGCTAAAATTGCGTTTCTGACTATTTCCGGCGGAGAAATACGCTGATTCACAGTGCAGAGTATCATACAGGTCTGCATGAGAGAAAGTGTCTTGTTAAGGGTAACAGCGTATTCCAGGAATATGTCATGCGGGACGTCTTTGGCAGGCATTTCAAAAACGCACCGCAGGGCGGTAAAACCTTTTTCAGTTGCATATTGCATTTCTTTTTGGAGTCTGGTTAATATTTGCAAGGGGTTGAAATAACCGTTTTGAAAGCAGAATTTCGCTGTAGATTCAAAAATAAGCAGGCCTGGTTTTACAGGAGATTTGACGCCGTTTTTTCCTCTTGACAGTTGGGCCTTGATTTCTGGCGTGGAATGGCCTGATAAAACGCAAAGGCATTTCTCATTGCGTTTGAGGCCGATTTCAATGAACGGAATGACGGTTTTTCGCCATTCGGCAGGCGTTTTGTACAGGAGGCACGTATTGGCCGGAGGAATCAGCGTACGCAGTTGTTCTTTCATAATCCATACCCTGAAAATTATTGCCCTTATCAATTTTTGCTGAGAATATTATAACAATGATTGCGCCAATAAGCAAGGAAAAAATTCCCAGTTTTTTAGATTATTCTTGACCGAAACGGGTTTTTATGATAATTTTGCTAAATCAGCTTCGCTGATTTAGCTGGTACTGCGGCAGGGCGGTTTTTTCCTGCGAGCGTCAGCGATCCTGCGATTACTGCGAGCCGCGGCGATCCTGTGCGATAATGCATTTTAATTATGAGTATTATATTTTCAATTGACGATAAAAAAATTTCCGCGGAGCCGGGTTCTTCGGTGCTCTTTGCGGCGCTGAAGAATGGTATTTACATGCCGCACCTCTGTTCCCATCCGGATTTTGCGCCCGCGAAAAAATCCGTCCCCGTCCGGGAAATCTTCAGGGGCGCTCAGGTATTCGCAAACAGCCTTGCGGACAGGCAGTATGACGGTTGCGGCCTGTGCCTCATTGAGGTGGAAACGCGCCAGGGCACGTCTCTGCAAAAGGCCTGTGAAACCATCGTTGAAAACAACATGGTCGTTCATGCCAATTCTCAACTGGTTAAGGATGAACGCCGGAAAAATTTGTCTAAAATACTGGCGAACCATCCCCACGCCTGCCTTACCTGCGCGCAAAGCAAGGGTTGCAGCCGCACCCAGTGTTCGTCTAATGTCCCTGAAATTGAACGCTGTTGCGTAAAATTCGGCAATTGCGAGATACAGAAGGTTGCGGAGTTTGTCGGCATTCGGCAGGATACCCTGAGGTTTGTCCATAAAAATATGCCGGTTTTGAAGGACGAGCCTCTGTTTAACCGTGATTATAACCTGTGCATCGGCTGTACGCGTTGCGTCCGCGCCTGCGATAACCTTCGCGGCATAAAGGCGCTCGGCTATGTTATTGATAGCGAAGGAAGCGCGAAAGTCGGCTCCATGGCGCAGGCACTCCGCGATTCGGGATGCAAATTCTGCACCGCTTGCGTGGAAGTCTGCCCTACAGGCGCGCTTCTGGATAAGGAACTTAAAGGCGTATCTCGTGAAGCATGCCTCGTTCCTTGTAAGGCAAATTGCCCCGCAGGCATTGACGTGCCGCGGTACGTCCAATTGGCCGCGGAAAACCGGCCTGCTGATGCGCTTGCCGTGGTGCGTGAAAGAGTACCTTTTCCCGCAGTTCTCGGCAGAATCTGTTTTCATCCGTGCGAAACCGCCTGCCGACGCGGCCAGGTCAATGAACCCATTTCCATCTGCAGTCTGAAAAGATTTGCCGCTGATAATGACGACGTTAAATGGAAATCAAGACAGGCCGCGCATTCGTCTACGGGAAAGAAAATCGCGGTTATAGGTTCGGGCCCGGCAGGGCTGACAGCGGCGTATTATCTGGCGAGAAAAGGCCATAAGCCTGTCATTTATGAATCCCAGCCCGAGCCCGGCGGCATGATGCGCTACGGCATTCCCGAATACCGCCTGCCTCTGCGGACCCTGGACAAAGAGATAAAAGAAATCCAAAATGCCGGCGTGGAAATAAAAACCGGCATAAACATTGGTAAAGATATTCAATTCGTTGAATTAAAAAAGCAATATGACGTTGTCCTTGCGGCAACAGGATGCCAACAGAGCAGGCGTTTGAAAATTGAAGGCGCTGATCTGCCGGGCGTGTTGTGGGGAATTGATTTCCTTCGCGATGTCAGGAGCGGCAATAAGCCGTCAATAGGCAAAAAAGCTGTTGTCATCGGCGGCGGTAACGTTGCAATAGATGTGGCGCTTACGGCACTGCGCGCGGGGGCAATGCAGGTACACCTCGTTTCGCTTGAATCCCGCGCTGAGATGCCCGCGCACAAGTGGGAGATAGACCAGGTCGTGGAAGAGGGTGTGAAAATAGATTGTTCATGGGGCCCGCAAAAAGTCCTCGGTAAGGATGGCAGGGTGTCGGGTATTGCTTTGAAATGCTGTACCTGCGTGTTTGATAATAATGGCAGGTTTAATCCCGCCTTTGACGAATGCAAACTAAAACAGATAGAAGCTGATACCGTAATATTCGCTATTGGCCAGGCGCCGGATACGTCTTTCCTGCAGGAAGGAATGAAGATAACCGCAAATTCGGACGGTTTGTCGGTTATCGCGTACGGCGTATTCGCGTGCGGCGAGGCGGTAAAGAATCCGTATTCCGTGATACAGGCCATAGCCGCAGGGCGAAAGGCGGCTGGAGATATTGATAAATTCCTCGGCGGAGACGGCAATATAGATGAAGTTCTTGTTGAGCCGTATCAGGCAGGGCATAATTTCGGCCGTGAAGAGCGGTTCGCGTATCTTGGGCGCGGGAAGATGCCGATGCTCGGCGTTTCAGAGCGCCGCGGAAACTTTGCGGAAATAGAACTCGGTTACGAAAAGGATTCCGCAGTTGAAGAAGGGCGCAGATGCCTGAAATGCAATATGCGCCTGAAGTTCAGCCCTGTTTGCATGCCGCCTGAGTCGTGGCTGGAATTCAGCGCCGCAGGCATAGCACAGGTTTCGGAAAAAGAAGGCGTGTATGAACTGCTTGATGAAAACAAGGAAGTCCTTGCAATAACGGGCGTAATGAATATACGCCAGGGCCTGGAGGAGCATTTGAATAAAAATACTGCGGCAAAATATTTCAAGTACGAAGAAGACCCGATGTTTACCAAACGTGAGATCGAAATGCTCCAACAGTATCTGCAGAAACACGGCAAACTTCCGGGCGGCGGCGCGAGCGAATTGGATGACCTGTTCTAAAGCATTTTAAATACTTTGACTTTACGACAAGTTTTGTTAAAATAGATGAGCATAATATTTTAATATAGATTGGATATGGAAATAAAGGAGAGATTGCAGTATGCTTACTGAATTAAGTATAGGAAATTTTAAATCCTGGAAAGAAATCGGAGAAATGAAGTTGGCGCCGATTACGGGATTGTTTGGGGTAAACAGTTCCGGAAAGACGAGTATTTTGCAGTTTCTCTTGATGCTTAAACAGACTGTTGAGTCATCTGATCGTGCGCAAGCATTGATATTCGGCAATGAAAAAACTCCTGTTAATCTCGGATCTTTTCAGGAAATAATTTACTCTCATGACCTGAATAATTCGTTTACTTGCCGTATTAAATGGAGACGCGCTAAGAATTTAAAGATTAAAGACCCTTTCGATCAGAAAGCCATTATTTTTGATTCCGGAGATATGTGGTTTGAGACTGAAGTGATTCAAGAAAAGGACCGTTTGAAAGTCAAATCTTTAGTTTATCAGTTAGGATCAGATCGTTTTAAGATGGAGCGGGAAAATGGTAACGGTAAGTATCGTCTCAATTACGAGAATGCCAAGAATCAGCAAGGCTTTAAGTTTATCCGAACTCAAGGACGGCCATGGGAGTTACCTTCGCCGGTTAAATGTTATGGTTTTCCTGATGAGGTGAAGGCATATTTCCAAAATGCAGGATTTATGTCGGATTTGCAACTGGCTTTTGAGGAGATGTTCTCCAATGTTTACTATTTAGGGCCGTTGCGTGAATATCCAAAACGGCAATATTCCTGGAGTGGTTCAGAACCGGCAGATATGGGACAGCGTGGCGAACACGTAGTTGATGCCTTGCTTGCCGCGAGGATCAATAATACGACAATTTCTATGGGACAGCGTCAAAAGCGGCGTTTATTGGAAGAGCATGTTGCGTGGTGGTTAAAAGAACTTGGTCTTATTCACGATTTTAAGGTGGATACAATCAGTTCATCAAGCGGTTTATACAAGGTTACTGTCAGAAAAACTTCGCAATGTCCGGAAGCATTGATAACCGATGTAGGATTCGGAGTTTCTCAAATACTGCCAGTTTTAGTTTTATGCTTCTATGTTCCGGAGGGTTCTACAATCATTTTGGAACAGCCCGAGATTCATCTGCATCCTTCAGTTCAAGCAGGATTGGCAGATGTTTTTATTGATGCTGTAAAACGCAAAAATATTCAAATTATTTTTGAAAGCCATAGTGAACATTTGTTACGACGCATTCAGCGTCGTGTTGCAGAAAACAAGATATCTAACGAGAAAATAGCTTTATATTTTTGCGAAATGGCAGGTAGCCATTCGGAATTATCAGCATTAGATTTGGAAAAATCCGGAAATATTATTAATTGGCCTAAAGATTTTTTTGGTGATGAATTCGGCGAATTGGCCGCTACCGTTAAAGCCGGTATTGAACGCCAGAAAAACGAGCAAATTCAATGACTTTTTCAGTGGTTGATACAAATGTGCCTATTGTAGCCAATAATCATGCTCCTCAAGCAAGTTTAGACTGCGTAAGTGCATGTATTCGGGAATTGGAAACTCTTGTGAATTCAGGGACAGTTGTGCTGGATAATGGAAATCTAATTTTAAATGAATATATTAGTGAACTTGGTTTTTCAGGACAACCTGGGCCTGGAAGTGCTTTTGTGAAATGGATATGGGATAATCAAGGGTACGTGGATAAATGTGAAAAGGTTGATATAACCGAAAACAAAGACCGTGTTTTTACAGAATTCCCGGATGAGCCGGCCCTGAAAGATTTTCATAAAGATGACAGGAAATTTGTGGCGGTAGCATTGAAAAGCGCAAATAATCCTGAAATCCTGAATGCGGTGGATTCTGATTGGTGGAACTATCGTGAAGTTTTTATGAGATGCGGTATTCGGGTTAGGTTTTTGTGCCGGCAAGTATCTTAAGAGCCCTGAATGAATACAAAAAATCTGTTGCATATATTTTTGACATCCACATTTGCGGTACTGACGGCAATCCTGATTGCTTTTGTATTGTCCGTCTATATCGGCGCGGCGCATACCGAATTAAATCCACTGCCTCTGCTTGGCAATCATGCTGAATATATCGCGCAAATTCAATCCCAAACCGCTCCTAAAAACGGTTTTACCGCGGCTTTTATAGGCGACGTGAACAATGTCGGTATCCATAACGCGGCCCTGCTCGTGGAGGAAGTCCAGAAACAGGGCGTGGATTTCATAATCCTTGGCGGAGACCTCGTGCGATTCGGCACCGAAGAAAGATTTCTTCACTCTCTTTACATATTTTCAGATTTCATCAAAGATGCGCCTTTGCTGGTCGTGCCCGGCAATCACGACCTTTATCCCGATTCAACAATCTTTGAGCGCCTGTTTGACAGGAAGAGATTTTTTTTTGTACTTAAAGACTGTCTGTTTATGATTGTTGATACCGGTAAGGGATTCCTTACGCAGGATGATTTTGATTGGATTGAAAAGACCCTTAAAGACAATGCCGGCGTGAAAAGCAGGCTGTTGTTCAGCCACAGGCCTTTGATAAATTGGGATAATCCCGAGACAAAGAAGGACCTGCCTGACGAATCCGTGTACGAACCGTTAAGGCAGATGCTGGATAAGTATAAGGTTGATTATGTCTTCTCAGGGCACGTGCACGATTTTCGGCAGGAAAGGCGCGGGCATACTACATATCTGATAGAAGGCGGCGGGCCGATTAAGGATATCGGCAGGGAACTCCGGATTCTGGCGTATATTAAGATGGACAACGGAACGCTCACTGTAACCCCGGTTCCTACGCTGTCGCGGAAATCCACTATAACATATTTCAAACTTCTTTCATTAGTAAGTCTTTATCCATGGTATAAAGCTCATTCCACTATTCTGACGATTATAATAGTAGGATTTTTAGCCGGTTATTGCGCCCTAACGGTATATTTATACCGCAGATTAGCGCGCAAACCCACTGACCGCAGATTATAACCTGCCGAAGGTTATAATCTGCAATGGAGAGAGACTGTGTCCAAAAAAGATAAAAAAGACAAAAAGAAAAAAGATACTGCCGCGCCGCCGAAAAAGGATGCCGGCGCCCCCAAGGATAAAGGCGGCAAACCGGGCGGTTCAGGCGGCAAATCCGGGATTGCATGGATGCTCTGGTTCCTTTTCTTCCTCGTAATATTCCTTCCCGTATATTTTTTCAAAATGAACACGTTTAATCTCCCGTTTACGGACGCGTCCGAGGCGCGTGAAGCCGAAACGGTCGGGGAGATGGTGAATTTTCACGACCCGCTGACTCCGTATCCGAACGAAGACCGCATACCTACCAAACCGCCCGTATTCCATTGGCTCGCCGCGATAGTTTCCGCATTGCTGAACGGCGTATCGGAATTTTCCATAAGATTCGCGGCCCTGCTTTACGCCGCAGGCATAGCACTGTCAACTTTTTTTCTTGCCAAATCGATGCTTAACGGCCGGGCTGCGTTCCTGTCCGCGATAGTTCTCGTAAGCTCCATAGTGTTTTGGAATTATTCTTCAGCCGCGCGGGTTGACATGGCGCTGACATTCTTCTGCACAACGGCATTCCTGTTTTTCTATCTCGGATTTGAAAGTGACAAAGGCGGGTATTTTATCCTGTCCTTTGTCTGCGTTGCCTTCGCAATACTCGCCAAAGGGCCCGTGGGCCTGGCCATACCGGCTCTGCCTATTATAATATTTATTATCGCAAAGCGCGCCTGGAAAACAGTATGGCGCGAGGATACGATCCTTGGACTGATAGCGATGGTCGTTATTGTCTGCGGATATTACATGATAGCCGGCAATAAATACGGCTTTGGCGAATACAATAATCTGTTGATGAACGAAAGCATCAAAAGGGTTACCGAACCGGGCGGGCTGTATAACGATTCATTCATGGAACCATGGTACTGGTTTATGCCGAAATTTTTCGGATTTTTCATGCCGTGGAGCGTTATTCTTCCGCTCGCGTTGATTTTCTGCTTCGGCAAGGGCATGTTTTCCGAAAAAGGCGGGAATCTTTACGCGCTCCTGTGGTTCCTGATAGTATTCATAGGGTTCTCCCTGATTGATTACAAAAGGAAGGCGTATCTCATACCGGCAATACCCGCGGCGTCAATACTTACGGGCAGTTTCCTTGATTCCGTCATGGAGGATTGCGAAGGCAGGCGCGCGGCCCTGCTTTCGGTGTTTTCAGTTGTTTATATGATTTTGGGTATCCTGTTGTTTGTGTGCGCGATAGCGTTTCTCGCCCCGGACGTTTACGATATTACCATAGGCAAACTCGCGAGCGGCAGGACCGTGAAGATACTTGAGCAGTTTTCAAGCAAAAATTCGCACAGGAATCTGGCGGAAGTTTTGGCAATCAGTTCCGTTCTGTGCATAACCGGCTCGGTTTTGATGTTGAAAAAGAAGTTTCTTGCCGGCGTAATAAGCATAGTCATGATGTTCGTCGTATGCACGAGCGCGGCGTCTTTCTGGATTGTGCCTATATTGTACGGCAGTCCGGATAATCCGCGGACCTTTGTGCGGAATAATATTGAACCGAACGTGAAAGAAGACGATTTCGTGGGCTTTTACGGGAATGGTTATGATTACGCCGTCATCTTCTACGCGAAACGCCGGATCCCGATGCTGGGCACGCCGGAAGTGAGCTATAAATTGGATGAGTACAGGAATGTTTACCTGATACTCGCTGAAGAGGATATTACTGACCTTGAAATGAATTATCCGCGGACTTTTGAATTGGCCGGGGATAAATACAGGTGCACCAAGAAAAACCTGGTGTTAATGAAGAGAAAAACGGGAATATAAATATGTAGCCGCAGGTCGAGACCTGCGGTCAGTACAAAGTATGAAGAAGGAAAGATGAAGAATGAAGGATGTCGTCCGGGTTCCGAGTTTTGGTGGCCGGATCCCGGTCTCGGGTTCCGAGTACTGTTTAAATGGGCCACGGGTCACGGAAAACCACGGATACTGTCTTTGAGCGATTACTGCGAGTCTCAACGATCCTGCGGCTCCTGCGAGCTTTAGCGATACTGCTAACCTTCGTGTCTTCGCGCCTTCGTGGCTCGTTTTTGCTTGTTTATATATGAATTCAGAAAAACAAACAGATATAACCATTGTAATTCCCGCTTATAACGAGGCGGAAAACATCGCGCCACTGTCGGCTTCATTGGCTGAAGCCATGCGGGGCATTAACAAAACTTATGAGGTTATTATCGTTGACGACGGCAGTAAGGATGCCACGTACGATGAAATCCTCAAGGCGTCTCAAACCTATCCGCAGATACGCGGCTTGAAATTCAAAAAGAACTGCGGCCAGACCGCGGCTTTTAACGCGGGTTTTGAATATGCCTTGGGCCGCATTGTAATTACCATGGACGCCGACATGCAGAACGATCCAGCGGATATTCCCAAGTTGCTTGAAAAGATGCCGGAATTTGACGTTGTCTGCGGCATACGCGTGAAAAGGCGGGATAATTTTGTCCGGCGCGCATCGTCCAAAATAGCGAATTTTGTCAGGAATCTTCTGACGAAAGACACGATTATAGATACCGGTTGTTCTTTGAAGGCGTTCAAGGCCGAGGCCGCCAGGCGCATGAAACTGTTTTCCGGAATGCACAGGTTTTTTCCGACCCTTGCGAAGATGGACGGTTATACGGTCACGCAGGTGCCGGTGAACCATCTGCCGAGGAAATTCGGCAAGGCGAAATACGGCGTAGGCAACAGGGCATTCAGGGCGTTTTGCGATTTGATGGCCGTGCGCTGGATGCAGAAAAGGCATTATAGATACGAAATAGAAAACGTAATACAGGAAACAGAAAATAGAAAACAGAAGACGGGCAACGGTAAGGAGTATTGAAAATGAATATTAACTGGGCGCTTATGTTTGAAAAGCTGATGAACCCATGGGCTATTGTGGGTTTTGTCGGGCAGATTGTATTTGGATTGCGGTTTTTGGTTCAATGGATAGTGTCGGAAAAGAAAAAGGAAAGCGTGATCCCCGAGTCGTTTTGGTATTTAAGCATTGTTGGCAGTATGCTGGTATTGATTTACGCGTTTACTCAGATGGACCCTGTTTTCATAATCGGATATGCGCTTAATTCCATTGTGTATATTCGTAACATTATGCTGATAGAGAAAAAAAAGAAACAGGCGGCGTAATGCGATTTGGTGATCTGGTGACCTGGCGATCTGATGATTGACGGCGACAGACGGATGATGGATAAATTTTACAGTCGCTGAAATCTCTTGAAATATTTCAAAACGCTTAAGTAGGCAAATTTTTTGTCGATGAGCCTTTAGGCAGTAACACTCAATAAAAGTTCGGCAGGAGAGCTTGAGCATGCTCTTTGGCATGGATATTGCTCAGTAATACCGGGTAGGCTGAAACGGAAATCTATTATTTCAAGTAAACTGCGTGAACAATAAAGGGTTGCAATAGAACTTTTGCATAACTCTTTTTTATATAAAGAGTTATGTCGCACGATCTGTATGGTTGGGCTAATGTCAAAAATTTTATAGGAATAGCCCTGTGAAAAAGGATAGGGATTGTGCGTGCAATGCCCCTAAAAGTGGGGTAAATAACACGTTTTTGGGAAGGTTTTCGCAACAAAAGCGTTTTTGTAGGAATTTTTTTAGGAGTATTTGTTATGTTGAAAAGCGTTGTATTGGTATTCGTATTTTTCATAATTTTCGGTTTATTGTTCGGTTGCGGCGGAGGAGGTGGAGGCAAAGGAAAAACGCCCGATGTGCTTGCAGACCTCGGTTATACCGGTAATACTTCTGAAGCCGCTATAACTACTGCTAATGCCGATGATTTTGTGGGCGGGTGGATAAACTTTCAGTCCGGTTCTTCTTTTTCTCTTTCCAAACCAAATATTGACAACGCTTACAACGATTATAATCCTCTACTTACAAAATTGCTGGGCATACCAATTAAATTCAATTACGCAACGGAAACAGAAAGCGATACCGGAACAGTAAGCGGCTCTATCACATCTACGGTCACAACGGATGATTCTACAGGCAGAGTCGCGAATTATACTGTGGTGTTCACTAACTATGATGACACCGCTGATAGCCAATCAAATCCGTTAAATGGCAATGTGACATATAGTGTTACTGAATATGCCACAAGCGGCGACCCGGATGGATCGGGTTTTTACTCTTTGAATTTCTC
>JACRIJ010000098.1 GCA_016220095.1 Planctomycetota bacterium
TCCGACCGCATAGCGCTTAAGGCTGAAGTGGAAAACATCCTTAAAACAAAGGAAAAGGAAGAGGATGACCAGCGTTACACGCAGTTGAAAACGCGCGTATTTGATTCGCTCGCCGCTGACCTTGGCCTGACGGATACGCAAAAAGAACAGGTCACGAAAATAATTGAACAGCGTTTTCAGGATACCGCGAAAATAAGGGAATCCATGGCAGGCGGCAACGCATCAAGGCAGGATGTGCAACAACTCTGGGACGACGTGGCAACCCGCACAGATGAAGAAATGGCAAGAATACTTGACGCGCAGCAAATGGAAAAATTCACCCAGTGGAAATCCGAACGCCCCTGGTGGGCCGCGGGAAGACAACAGGGAAGACAACAAGGGAGATAAGCCGGATTAAACAAATAGGACTGATTTCAGATTCAAGAGTTATCCGATGTATTTCACAAAAATTTTAATTCTTAAATCTAAACTCTTAAATTTTCCATATCTCAAATCATGGACATGTAATACTAATTTACCTTGACTATATCCGTTTCTTCAGATATAATTGATTTTTATGAGCCAGTACGTCAAAACAACAGCATTGTCAATCAACCGTTACGATTACAGCGAAACCAGCCAGGTCGTGAAATTCTTTTCGCCCGAACTCGGCGCCTTCAACACGCTCGCGAAAGGCGCTAAAAGGGACAAAAACACCATCGGCGGCCCGCTGGATATCCTTCATTTATATGAAATAACCTTTATAAGAAAACCCTCCGAATGCCTGAACATACTTACAGGGTCCGAAATAATCAACCCCTTCCTGCCTATAAGGCAGGACATTGAAAAATTCAACGCGTCTTCCCGCATGCTGCTGCTCATAAACGAACTCCTCCCCTTCCACGCGAAAAATTCCGAAGTATTTGAATTGTGCCTTAACGCGCTCGCTAATATATGCCTCGGCTCAAAACCCCAGATAGACCTGCTGTATTTTGAATTGCACCTGCTCAGGCTTCTCGGGCATATTCCGCAGATATCTTCCTGCGTTATGTGCAGTGAACCGCTGGAAACGCAATTCGCCCGGACTAATTTCAGCGCCTCGTCGGGCGGCATACTCTGCCGCGCCTGCGCCGGAAAAATCCCGGAAAAGCTTGAAACGCCCACCGGCGTATTCACGTTTTTTGACTCCATGCTCAATAACAGGATAACTAAATTTGACAGGATAGTCCTCGCGGGCGGATTGCATCCGGAAACCCGCAGGATATTGAATTATTATTTCTCGTATGTCATTGAAAAACCCGTTTGTAATTATGCTTAAAAAACTGACTTTACTAATGCTCATTCTGCTGTCCGCCGGCGCCTGCGCGTCAGAACCGGTCAGGATTTACTACTCCAAAGAAACCGCCGAAAAAACGTACGCGCTCGCCGATGAATATTATGCCAAAGAACAATATGAAGACGCGGCCGAATATTACAGGAATTACATCAGATATTACCCGGACGGGCCTATGGTCGCTGACGCGGTCTTGCGCCGGCTGGAATGCGGATTCAAGCTCATCTACGGCGGCGATACCGACGGTATTGACATCATCAAGGAAATCATCACCGACTATCCGCAGGAAGACTTCGCCGATGAATCCCTGCTGAAACTCGCCGGTTATTACTTCTCGTCCGGCGAATACGATACCGCCATCATTGAATACAGCGCGCTTCTTGACGAATACCCCGAATCGCCGTGGTGCGGCACCGCGCAGCTGCAAATCGGCACCGCTTACCTTAATCTGTACAGGGGCCGGGAATACGACCCGTCGCCCTTGAAACAGGCGCGGAAAAACATGCTTATGTACCTGGCAAAATACAAGCTTGATGACCCTGATAAAACAATATTAGTAAACGAAAAACTCGCGCTTATTAACGAAAAAGAAGCGGAGCGCGATTGGTACGCGTCGGAATTCTACCTGAAACGCGATAAGACGGACGCGGCAAGGATTTACCTGCAAAATATAATTACAACCTACAGCGCGACTTCCTGGGCTGAAAAGGCCGCGGAAAAACTGAAAACGATTAAGTGAATCCGTATGAAAATATTTCTTTTTTGCCTGACAGTTTTGTGCGGCATGCTTGCTTCAGCAGGTTGCGGCTATTCAATGAAAAGCATCTATAAAACGGAATACGCCGTTATATGCATACCTGTAATCGAAAACAAAACCCTGCGCAGGGAACACGAATTTGACCTTACCGACGCCGTAATAAAAGCCTATCAGGAACGCACCCGGTATGCCATAACCGCAAAACCTGAAAATGCCGACGTCGTAATCAGGGGCGAAATTGAAAATTACCTCACCCCCTCGCTCGTTGAAAACATAGACGACCAGGTCATCGTATCCTCGGTCACCATTAAGCTGAACATAATAATATTTGATAAAAACAACAGCATTATTTATAATGGCTCCCGCGTTGAATCAGCCAATTTCTCCGGCACCAAAGGCGAATCCGAGGCATCAGCCAAGGCCGAAGTAATTGAAAAACTGGCGCGATGGGCAGTCTCCTGCATGGAAAACCCGTGGTAAAACCGGACTCACCGTTCAGGAAGCATTGCCGTATGCCGATGAAAGGCGGCTTTAAATTTTCTTAGATGCTACCTCAATCAGATAAAAACATGAATTCTCCGGAATCAAAAATGAAAAAAACCCGGTCATTGACGTTCCTCCTCCTACTTATGGTGGTCGTCATCCTGCTGTGGCAGGTCGGAAATCCGCTTAAAAACGAAATTATCACCATTTCGCATTCGCAGTTCATAGAACTCCTTAATACCGGCAAGATTGAATCTATGGAATACGACGGCGACGCCATATACGGCAAAAAGAAAGGTGAAAATGTAAACTACGAAACCGTTTTCCCCGAAGAACACCTGCGGAACCCTGAATATACGAGCAAACTTGAACAGTCTTTTCTTGAAAAAGGCGGAGACCCGAAAAAAATAAGCGTCCGCACGAGAAACGTACTGCTTTATAATGTACTACTACCCCTCATACCGTGGCTCATCATCTTTTTCGTCGCCTGGTGGCTCATATCCAGGCAGTTGCGCGCCACCGCCGGTCCCGGAAGCATCCTCTCATTCGGCAAAACACGCGCTAAACAGCCGATGGACCCAAAAAAGAAAGTTACTTTCTCCGACGTCGCCGGCATAAACGAGGCTAAAGAGGAAGTCCAGGAAATCATTGAATTCCTCAAAAACCCGCAGAAATTTCAGAAACTCGGCGGCCGCATGCCGCGCGGCATCCTCCTTGTAGGGCCCCCGGGCACCGGCAAGACACTCCTCGCTAAAGCCATCGCAGGCGAAGCCAACGTGCCCTTCTTCAGCATCAGCGGTTCGGATTTCGTTGAGATGTTCGTCGGCGTGGGCGCTTCGCGCGTAAGAGACCTGTTCAAACAGGCCAAGGATAATTCGCCCTGCATAGTATTCCTGGATGAAATAGACGCTGTCGGCAGACGCCGCGGCTCCGGACTCGGCGGCGGCCACGACGAACGCGAACAAACGCTAAACGCAATACTCGTTGAAATGGACGGCTTTAATACCGATGACGGCGTCATCGTGCTCGCCGCAACCAACAGGCCCGATATCCTTGACCCCGCTCTCCTCAGGCCGGGCAGGTTTGACCGCGAAGTGGTTATTGATATGCCCGATGTGAAAGGCCGCGAGGAAATACTCAAGGTGCATGCAAAAAAAATCAAGCTCATTAAAGATATTGACCTTAAAGTCCTCGCCCGCACAACCCCCACCTTTTCAGGCGCAGACCTTGAGGCTCTCATAAATGAAGCCGCGCTCCGCGCCGTTATGAAAAATAAACCCCTCGTGGACCTTGAAGAACTTGAAGAGGCCCGCGATAAGGTTAAATGGGGCCGGCAAAAACGCAGCCGGGTCATGGAAGAAGAAGACAGGAAAGTCACCGCTTATCATGAGAGCGGCCACGCGCTCGTGTCCAAACTCATCCCGGGCATGGAACCTATTCATAAAGTCACCATCATCCCGCGCGGCATGGCTCTCGGCGCTACCATGCGCCTGCCGGAAAAAGACAGGTATCATATGCATAAGAACTACCTGCTTGGAAACATTACCGTGCTCTTCGCGGGCAGGGCCGCGGAAGAAATCGCCTGCAACGATATCTCGGCCGGAGCGCGCAACGATATCAAAGAAGCTACCGAACTCGCGCGCCTCATGGTCACCGAATGGGGAATGAGCGACGCACTGGGCATGATTAATTATTCCGACAGCGAAGAACATATGTTCCTCGGGCGGGAAATTGCAAAAACGCGCTCCCATAGCGAATCCACGTCGGAAATCATTGACACTGAAATCAAGAAAATCGTTGACCACTGCTATACCCTCGCCAAACAGTACGTTTCAGCCCATAAGCAGGAACTTGAAAATATCACGGCCGCACTCCTGAAATACGAGGTGCTCTCGGGAACCGATATAGACAGGATTTTCCAGGGCGTTCCTCTGGCGGAACTCAGGAAAAACAATAACGGAGTAGCGAGTAGCGAGTAGCGAGGGACGGGACGAAGTATGGAGTCCACTCCGTAACCCGTTTTCCGTGGCCCGTGGTCCGTTTAAACGGGAAACAGTGGCCAAAAATCATTCAGTTCAATCTGTTATTAGAAACCGCCGTCAGTCTCTTGAGGTCTCGTCCAATCCCTGTTATATATCGTCGTCGTCAAAGTTGTTCAGTTATTTAGTCGTTTCGCCGTCAATCTGCAAAACCTGTTTAATCTGTTGTTAAAAATGAAATCCAAACCCCGGAACAAAACCCGCAAAGGCATCCTTGATTTCAAAAACCGCACTGCTGTCATGGGCATAGTCAATATCACGCCGGATTCATTTTCCGACGGTAACAGGTTTTTTGACAATAAAATCGCAATTAAACACGCCCTTGAAATGATACAAAACGGCGCCGATATAATTGATATAGGCGGCGAATCCTCCAGGCCCGGGGCAAAACCCGTAAGTGTTGACGAAGAATTAAAACGTACGATCCCCGTCATCTCCGCCATAGCCGGCAAGACTATCATATCCATAGATACCGTTAAGGCGAAAGTTGCCGAAGAGGCGCTCAAGGCCGGCGCGAATATTATTAACGACATATCGGCCCTCAATGCAGACCCTGAAATGGCAGGCGTCGCGGCAAAATATAAATGCCCTGTTATATTGATGCATATGCTGGGTTCACCGCAGACAATGCAGGCAAATCCGGCCTATAAAAACCTGTACAGAGAAATCATATCTTATCTAAAGCAATCGATAAAAAAAGCCGTTAGAGCCGGCGTGCAACGCAAAAATATAATCGTTGACCCGGGCATAGGATTCGGAAAAACCGTGGAACATAACCTGCAATTAATCGCTGAGATGCGCAAATTGAAATCACTCGGCCTGCCTATACTCAGCGGCCCGTCAAGAAAATCCTTCATAGGAAAAATCCTTGACCTGCCCGCTGACCAGCGCATGGAAGGCACTGCCGCAGCCGTGGTTTGCTCCATCATGAACGGCGCTAATATCATAAGAGTGCACGATGTCAAGGAAATGGTCAGAATCGCGCGAATCACGGACGCAATACGAAGTATGAAGTATGAAAAAATGAATAATGAAGGACGGACGTAGTAGAGAGTAGAGAGTGGAGAGGGACGAACGACGGGCGAGGGACGGGACGGAACGAAACGAATTAATACTTCACAAATTTATTATCCATCACAGTCAACCACACTATGTATTTTCTAATCTATATTTCTTCAACGAAGGTTTTCAATCTGCCATACGGCCATTCGGCAGAAATAATCCGGATCACTGCGATGTTCTTTCAAAATAGGCGACATCTCTTCCGGCGGCAATAGTTTATTCAAGGCATATATGCATGCATACCGGACATCCGGCGAAGCCCACCACTGTCTGGCCTTTATTGCATCCACGACATCCTGAGCCCCGAGCTCGCCAAGCAGAAAAATAACCCTTGCAGACCCTATTTTATTATATTCGTCGTCCAAAAGCGAAATCAACGGACCTGCGGCCGTCTTGTCCGCCCCGGCACGCAGTATATAAAATGCCATAGAATTATTTTCTCCGATGGAAACACATGCCTTCATCTCGTCTTCGCCGGATACGGACGAAATATGGTAATGCTGAAACAAATCAGTTAAAAGATAACCAACTGATTCATTCTGTCTTAAAAGCTCCAAAAACTTCCCCCTGAATTTCTCGTCTGCCATCAAATCGCCATATTGCATGACATCTCTATATGCTAACAGCTCTAACGTTTTGGTTGACTGCTCTAAAAGGCTGAATAACTCCTCTTTTTCCCCAAGCAAAAAAAGCTCAATTGAAATATTTGCACGCTGATCGTTGCTGTTCTTACTCAGCACATTGTAAAATTTTCTCAGAAAAGGAATAAAATCCTTGTCCCCGGATTGCACCATCCATGGTATTCGCCAGTCATCTACGCTTTTCAAATCCTCCTCCATTACTTTTTCCTTCCAGGCATGCCAAAAGACCGGATTCCCGTTATACGCAACCGCCCTGCTGCTTTTAAAATCATAAGCAAATATTTTAACAAACTCAAAATTGCCGGCTATCTTTTTCTCAAAACGCATATCCTGCGAACGAAACAATTCAATTATAATATCACGCTCATCATCGGACATCTGATTATCCCTTAACAACTTAACAATAATCGCATCTGCTTTTGAAAGGTATTCATCCAAAACTTTCTTCGCTTCTTCATCATCAGGAAATCGCGCGGAGAGAAGACCTGGCAAATTGCCAGTGGACATCTTGCCGGCGAGATAATATTCGGCCGAATATCTCCCTGCAACAGCCAAACAAAATACCGCGAAAAAAACAACAGCTATCCAGCGCACGGCACTCCTAAAACCGGAGAGATGCCATTTCGGCGTATCCGACAGAGATTTTCTTAATCCGCCGTACTGCAGGCGCGAAAGCACCAATGCCGCCATCAGCACTATCAGAAACGAGGCGCCGATAGCCGGCAATATGCGCCAATAAATTCCATAATCACATTGGAATTGCAACATCGCAAAAATAGTTCCAAACGCATCGGACGCGGTCTCTGCAATCGCCCATGTTACCGCAAAATAAGCCCCTGCTCCGTAACACGCAAAAAACAATATGACGCAGAACGCTATTGTTTTCCTGCCTATCAGGCGCCTGCCGCGTTTCAAAAGAACTGACAGGATTATGGCAACGGCCGCGCTTATGACAAAACCAACAAGAATTATCAGATTTACACTGCTATGCAGCAATGTCGTATTCATGATTTTCTTGCCGAAATCGATATTTTTATCATTATAAATTTTAAGCTTTACTGGAATCAAACTGTGTTTCTCCGCTTCAGTAATTTTATTTTCCTGCAAGTTAAGCCTTCTCAAAGGAAGTGTTATTTTAGATTGCATTGCCAAGCCAATCATCTTCGTCGCGTAATCCTCTGTACCGTTAGAACGACGATTAGCGTATAACATTAATTCCGCAAGATATTGAAGAGCTTTTTGGTTCTCGCCTTTTACAGCAGATCTATGCGCCTCCCAGACAAATCTTTCCGTCAAATACCGAAACTGACTGCGCGAAACATAGCTTATTGCTGAACTAAGCATCGTCAGCCGCTTCCTGAAATCAGAAACCGAATCGTTCCGCTGGCAATAATATACGGCCTTTGCCATTCGTTGCTGATAGGAATCGTAACGCGGCGCGCGATTGCCTTTTAGCACCTCCTGCCAAATATCGTCATACTTCTGCGCGCCTGCGCGATACATATACATCTCGGCAAGGCAGTGGTGCAGGAAACCGTTATCCGGGTCCAACTGAATTGCTTTTTTCAGGTGCAATAACGCGGGAGCAGGGTCTTCATCACCTTCCATTTTGAATTCATAACACTCAGTTGCAATAATAAAATGCGGCAAGGGATCCGCTGGGGATTTTTCAATTGCCTTATAAAGCGCATCCATCGTTTCCTGAGAATCTAAATTGCCTTCCATAAGCGCCCTGCCTATGATGTGTTCCGAATCGTACGAAAGATCGTCTTCATCCAATCTATGCGGATTGCCCTGGCCTATTGTTGACACCCCATTCGGATTCTGTCCGAAAAGGAATGACTCCCTGATTATGGAAAACACGGTACTGTGAAACAATATGATAAACAACAACAATATCCCAGCATAAATATACAACAAGCGTTTTCTTTTCATGCGATAAAACATATACAATTCCGTCGTTAAAATCAACCAAAATCCGCTTAATCCGTTGTTTAGTAATCGTCGCCAGTCTCTTAAAAGTCTCGTCAAGTCCCTGTTAAAAAGTCGTCGTCGTGGTCTTGTTGAAGTTTCGCAGAGTCCCTGTTTACCCGTTCACTAATGCCTTACGAAAAATCTATCTTTTTTATTGTAAGAAACCTTATTTTTTTGTAAACTCGTAATCCGTAAGCCGTAATCTTAGAATCTTACATTAGAATCTTTAAATCTTATAATCAGTAATAATGAATAATGTAATAACAACGCTTGTAGAAATATTTATTTTTTTCCTGTGCTTTTATCTCCTGCTCAGGACCTTCCAGGGCACGCGCGGGGCCGGCATATTCAAAGGCCTCATCATCTTCCTTATTTTCGCCTTCGTAGGCCTGATGTACCTCTCGGAGCATTTTGAACTCCTGCGCGTCAGGTTCATCCTTGAAAAACTCGTACCCGCCATAGTGCTCGTTTTCATCATCATATTCCAACCCGAATTGCGGCGGCTTTTCGTCAAACTCGGCCAGAGCCCGCTCTTTTTCTCATTCTTTAAAACCGAAAGCGAAAGCATCTCCGAAGTCGTCAAAGCCGTCAACCGCCTCTCCAAAAACCACATCGGCGCGCTTATCGCCATTGAAAGGGAAATCGGGCTCGGCACTTATGCCGAAGGCGGCGTAACCATGGACGCCAAGGTCACCAGCGAACTCATTGAAACCATATTTTATCCCGGCACCCCTCTCCACGACGGCGCCGTAATAATACAGTCCGGCCGGATCGTCGCCGCCGGATGCCTCTTCCCTCTTACGGACAACCCCGATATCGCCAAAAGCATGGGTACGCGCCACCGCGCAGGCATCGGCATCACAGAAGAAACCGACGCCATCACCATTATAGTTTCAGAAGAACTCGGCACTATATCCGTAGGCATGCGCGGATACCTGAACCAGAACGCGGATAAAAACGAATTGGAACGGCTCCTGACGGAATTATACCTGAAACCCAAAAAGGAACTCATAAAACAACCCGATCCGCAGACAAAATGACAACGATTTTCAGCCGCAACTAAAAGACTGTTTATTTTATGAAATTCTAAGCACGAAACTCTAAATTCCAAACAAATTCTAAAACTTAAATTCAAAATACAAAACCCGACGAAACGGCGTGTTTCGGTTATTTGAAGATTAGAATTTTGAGTTTGTTTAGAGTTTCGGATTTAGTGCTTAGTGTTTTTACGGCATTTAAACTTCTGTGTTTTTTACCTGCCTGCGCGAAGGCAGGCGCGGAAGTCTACCGGTTAGAAACTAAAGAACCACGTAACCCCTTAACTCTTAAACTCCGTAACCCCTTAACCCCGTAACCCTGTTTCAAATGAATAAATTCCTCAGCTACGTCAAAAATAATTACGGCAATCTAATCCTGGCACTACTGCTCGCCATAATCTCGTGGGTCTTCATCAACGAAGAGCTGACCGACGAACAGACGCTTTCGCAGGTGCCCATGGAGATTTCCCTGCCGCCCAATTCCGGTATGCGCGTGCTCAACGTGCTCAACGATTATGATTCGCCCGGGGCACCGGTAACCGGACTGCAGATTTCCGTCAAAGGCCCCAAAAGCGAAATAAAAAAACTTGAATACCAATCCATAATTTTTAAATGCAAGCTCACCCTGTCCCCGAACAATTCCTCGATGGAATATTCGCTTATACCCGCGGAACAGGGATTCTTCAGCGTGCCCAAAAGGACTGCGGTAACCGACGTTTACCCTCCGCGGCTGAAAATACTCCTTGACAAGGAAATGACCAAAATGATGCTTATCAATGCGGATAACGCCGTCACAGGCAACCAGCAGGAATACAACGTAAGAATAACCAACCCCCGCCCGCAAACCGTCAAAGTCACCGGGCCGGAAAAAATCATCGGCATCAGCAGTGAAATAAAAATAGAGCCCGTTGACGTCTCGGCCATGTCATCATCCCTTTATGACTTCCCCGTGTACCTGCAAAACAATATTGACGGCTACCCCGTAACCTGCGAAGAAAAAATCATAAAAGTGGATTTGCTCATGGAAGAACCCGTTGAAACGTACTCCGCGCGCGGAATAAAAATAGACATCCTCTGCCCGGACCAGTTTAATTATTCCGTGGAACTCGTAAAAAAGGAAATCTCCGTTGAAATCATAGGCCCGAAATCGGAAATTGAAAAACTTAAAAACAAACAGCCGTCATCGTTTATAAGGATTTTTGCCGACGTGCCCGGACTCCTTCAGGCAAATAACACAATACAGGAAAACACGCCCCAGCAATGCCCGCTTAAATCCAATCTGTCCGTTGATAATCCGTCCGTGCGCATCAAGGAACCGGACCTGGGCACGGTGAATATAATATTCCATAAGAAATGAAAATTGGATGTCCTCAACAATGCAAAAAAAACTATTCGGCACTGACGGCATAAGGGATGTCGCTAATACCGGACTGCTTTCGTCCGAATCGGTATTCCGGCTCGGCACGACCCTCGGCTCAATCGTGCGAAAACAGCCGTCGGCATTCAGGAACCCTTTTGCAAAAAAACAGTCACGGAAAACAACCGCGCAATTCAGGAATTGCATACTGCTTGGAAAAGACACCCGCATATCAAAAGACCTCTTATCGGACGCGCTCAAGGCAGGCATCTATTCTTCAGGCGTCAACGTCTGCGACGCGGGCATAATCCCGACGCCGGAACTCGCGTTCCTCGCAAAAACCACGGGCGCCCCGCTCGCAATCATGATTTCAGCTTCGCATAATCCCTACCATGATAACGGAATCAAACTGCTCTCTCCTGAAGGCCTGAAAATCCCGGACAGCGCGGAAAAACTCGTTGAAAACATCTTTTGCGATCCGGAATTCAATCCCCTCCGCGCATCCGGAAAGGAAACCGGCATAGCGGTTTCCGCGGATAATCTGCCGGCGCTCTACTCTGAATTTCTCCTGAAAATATTCAAAAAAGCAGTCCTGCTTAAAGGAAAAACCATTGTCATGGACTGCGCGAACGGCGCGACCCATAAAATAGCCCCGGAAATTTTCAGAAGATTCGGCGCAAAGGTCATTGCCGAGCATTGCGCCCCTAACGGTATAAATATAAATGCCGCCTGCGGCGCGCTCCATCCCGAATGCATCGGAAAATTGGTTGTCAGGAACCGGGCCTTTGCGGGATTTTCCTTTGACGGCGACGGGGACAGGGTAATTATTACGGATGAAAAAGGCACTATACTTGACGGCGACTACATTTTGGCAATTTCCGCGATATTCATGAAACGCCGCGGACAGCTCAAAGGAAATACGCTTGTAACCACGGTAATGCACAACCTTGGCCTGAAAAAATGCATGGATACGCATAAAATCAAACTTGTACAGACACCGGTCGGAGACAAATTCGTTGCCGAAGAGATGTTCAAAGGCAATTACGCCCTCGGCGGCGAGCAATCCGGCCATATTATATATAGGAAGCATTCTTCCACAGGTGACGGCATCATTACAGCCCTGTCCATGCTGGCCATAGCCTGCCAAACCGGACAAAAGCTGTCAGAACTCGCGAAGATACTGCGTAAATTTCCACAAGTCCTTATAAATGTTAAGGTTAAACAAAAAACTCCGTTTAACGATATCAAAACCATATCCATTGCCGCTGAAGAGATAAAGAATACACTCGGAGACAGGGGCAGATTATTGTTGAGGTATTCCGGCACCGAACCGCTCGCGAGAATAATGATAGAAGGCGAAGACCAGAAACTTATTACGGGCTATGCGAATACCCTCGCCGGAATTATAGAAAATGAATTAGGACGTTAGAGTCTAAGTTCTCAACTTCTGCGCCTGCCTTCGCCGAAGTTACTTCCTCCTTCGCTATGGCTGCGGAGGACAAGCCGCGCAGGGAGTGGTAAAAACCGCCGTTGTTTTGGTTGCCGAGGAGAGATATGCCCTGTACCAAAGCCAAGCTTTTAGTACAGGATGTGCTGTTTTATAGTATAAACCCCGTAACTCTTTACCCACCGAAGCCTTTGGCACAGGCGGGCAACTCCGTAACCCCTTAACCCCTTAACCCCATGACTTACCGCCAAAAATTATTCATACTACTCACGGCCCTGTTTATTTTCAGGTGCGTAATGGCCTGTTTCACGGAATTGCTTCCTGAAGAGGCCTACTACTGGACGTACGCGCAAAACCTATCGCTGAGTTATTATGACCATCCCAACATGGTAGCGAACATAATATACGTTTTCGGCCTGTTTGGCAAAAGCGAATTAACCGTCAGGCTTGGCGCAATTATCTTATCGGTTTTAACGTCCATAGTGGTCTTTAAATTAGCGAAACTGCTTTTTAACGAAGAGACCGCATTCTGGAGCGTAATCATACTGATTGCAACCCCGCTTTCCGCGGCATCGGCATTTCTGATGACCCCTGACGCGCCGCTGTTTTTTTTCTGGGTATTGACCATCTATTGCATAGCAAGAGCAACCCGCGGAAACAACGAAGACGGCAGGATGGAAAATGAAGGTGAAAGAATGATTGCCGGTTCCCATGACCCGGTTACCGTTTCCAGTTTAGACGGGCTACGGGCCACGGAAAACGGGTCACGGCATAGACTCCAAATTCCGGATTCCGGACTCAAAGCCCCAAAGACTCAAAGATTCAAAGACTCTTACTGGTGGTATTTCGCCGGACTTTCCATGGGCGCCGCGTGGTCGTCAAAATACACGGCCTCATTCCTCGGGATATCGGTATTGCTTTATTTCCTGCTGTCAAACAAGAACCGCAAATGGTTTCTACGCAAGGAACCTTACATAGCAATACTGCTGGCATTCATCGTATTTTCGCCGGTAATAATATGGAACTACCAGAACGATTGGGCGTCATTTAAATTCCAAACCGTCCACAGGGCCAAGACATCGCCGCCCTTTTCAATAAAACTGTTTCTCAGGTTTGCCGGGATACAGCTCGGCACAGTATTCCCGTACTGGTTCCCATTTGTAATATACGCGGCATACAAATCCGTGCGCAGAATAATAACAGAATGGGAAGACAGGTTACTGCTTCTTATGAGTTTTTTCCTGCCGATGTTCCTGTTTTTCGGGGCATCTTCGTTCAGGCAGATGATAAAACTGAACTGGACAAGCCCGACATTTTTTACTGCCATCATAGCAACAGCGGCAGTATTCAGCGGAAAATTCAAGCGGACATTTACCGTTTTTGCGGCAATTTCATTGATTCTTACCGTATTTGCGCACTTCCTTATCGCGTACCCGTTATTCAACCTGCCTGCAGAAAAAAACTTCTTTGGATGGAATGAAATTGCCGGGCAAATTGACAAAAAAATAGAGGCTATTGCCCATGAAAACGCTTTACCCGATTCCACTCCGAAGCTATTCATACTCGGTTGCGGCAACAAATACCTGATGGCAAGCGAGGTAAATTTCTATAAGAAAAACCCTGCGCCGGTAGTTTCGGTAAACGCATTCGGCACATCGGCATTGGAATACGATTACATCACATACCCGCCGAAATACATTGGGTGGGACGCCTTGATGGTTTACGACAAAGGCGAACCGCCGGCCAATATGGACATTAAATTAACCGTATTTGAGTCGGCAGACCCGCCTGAAGAAGTGCAAATCATCAGATACGGCAAGGTTATAAGAACATTCGTAATGATGCATTGCAGGAATTATAAAGGCCCGGTGTTTACGGATAAGGAACCGTAATTCGGGATCCGAATCCCACCATGTGCCAGTATCGATACTTATCCCTGTTTTCTGCGCCCACAAATAATCATTGACCTTATGCAATCCTATTGTTACAATATTAAACAATTGAAAATTTTAATTCTTACAAGGAGAACCATTCATGTGCGGCATACTCGGATTTATCGGTAAAAAACCCGTTGCCGAAAGGCTTATCTCTGGCTCCGACAGGTTGCAGAACCGCGGGGAACATTCCACGGGCGCGGCGACTTATGACGGCAATTTCTTCTATTCCCATCTCGGACTCGGCCCGGCCGCGCTGGTCTTCAACGATTATCCTTACGGCAATCTGAAAGGAAATGCCGGCATCGCGCATACGCGCTATGCCACCACGGGCGGCGATTCGCCGGAAAAACTCCAGCGCAATATCCAGCCCGTATATGCGGACAGGCCAGGGATGTTCACCTGCGCCAACGGAGACCTGATAAACATGCTGTCGCAGACCGAACGCCTGAAGGAAATGGGGTTCTCGTTCCAGACGGAACTGGATTCCAAAGTACTCCAGAACCTCATGATACATTACATGCACGAAAACAAACTCCATTGCGCGAAAGAGCCCGAGGATTACGTAAATCGCATCTTCAAGTCGCTTGAGGACCTGCATAAGGACCTGCAGGGCGCGTACTCGGTCGTCACGCTTATGGAAACAGGATTGCTTGTATTCAAAGACCCGCACGGAATACGCCCGCTGTCAATGGCTAAAAGAATGGAGAACGGCGAGATAATGGAATACGCGTTTTCATCGGAATCCGCGGTATTCAATTATTTCAGCGATTATTCGGAAATTGAGGAACTCAAGCCCGGCGAGGCCCTCTTCATAGAACACAATACGCTGAAAATGCACCGCAGGCAGATAACGCCCATGCAGGAGGCGTTTTGTTTCTTTGAATTCATATACTTCTCGAGGCCCGACACCAAGTTCAAGGACAGGGTCGTGGAAAACGCGAGAAAAAACATGGGCGGCGTCCTGGCGGAAGAATTCGCGTCCATGCGCAACAGGATTGACGTAGTCGTCGGCATACCCGCAACCGGCCTCTCCGCAGCGCATAATTTCGGGCAGATATTGAACATACCGTACGAAAACGCCATCATCAAGGTCGGCAATAAGCGGAGTTTCCAGGAAACATCCGACGAAAAACGCAGAAAAGCGATTGACAATAAGTTCATTTTTATCAAAGACTTTATTGAAGGCAAGCGTTTAGCCGTCATTGACGATTCCAACGTCAGAGGCACTACGGCAAAAAAAATCGCCCGCCGTCTCTACGACCTCGGCGCCAAAGAGGTGCATTACTTCTTCTTCTCCCCGCCTATAATAGGTTCGTGTTATTACGGCATAGACACGCCGGACGAATCAAAACTCATCGCAGTCGGAAACAGCAACGAAGAAATCCGCAGGATAATGCAGGTGGATTCGGTAAACTACATTAGCCATCAGGGCCTAATAAGGGGCCTGGGCATCCCGAAAGAAGAACTCTGCCTGGCATGCATCACGAAGAAATACCCCACACCGGTGGATGAAATTTACAAACGGCTGGAACTCAGGAAAAAAGAACGCGGCTGTGGAATATGCTAAACGATTTAAAGATTCTAAGATTAAAGATTCCAAGATTACAAATTCTAAGATTACAGATTCTATGATTGCAGATTCTAAGATGACAGATTTTAAGATTGCGGATTCCAAGATTACAGATTACCGGATTGCTTAAGCCGGTTTCACGAAGTTCAACCATAACCGATAAAGTTGCGGAATTAGACTCTAAACAAATTCTAAAACCTAAATTCAAAATATAAAACCCGGCGAAACGGCGTGTTTCGGTAATTTGAAGATTAGAATTTTGAGCTTGTTTAGAGTTTCGGATTTAGTGCTTAGAGTTTTTACGGCATTTAAACTTCTGTGTTTTTTACCTGCCTGCGCGGCTTGTCCTCCGAAGCCATAGCGAAGGAGGAAGCCGCTTCGGCGTAGGCATGCGCGGAAGTCTACAGATTAGAAACCAATCCATCAAATCTGTCCGGTCCGTCCACTCCATTGCAGAAAATGCTTGACAATTCATTTACTTTCTGTTATCATATTGCGGACTGACGCGTCCGTCCGTAAATTCCGCCGTACGGAATTTCCTGTACGCGCGCATGTCGGACACGAAAATGAAAAAAGCAAAACAAAAAAACAACGAACTGACCGAAAAACGCAGGCATGAAATCCTGAAGGCCGCCACCGACGTCTTCGCCAGGAACGGATTCCGCTGTACCGACGTGCAGGAAATCGCGGATACGCTCGGCATCGGCAAAGGCACGATATACCGCCGCTTCGGCTCAAAGGAAAAGCTCTTCTTTGCCGTGGCCGACAATGCCATGCAGATGCTCGTAGAACGCATCCGCGTGGCCGCGCAATCGACAAGCGACCTAAGGGAACGCATACGGGCGGTCATTTTCCACTACCTTGAATTCTTTGAAAAGAACAGGCATATCATAGAAATCTTAGTCACCGAGCGATGTGAATTCCGCGAACGCTCAAAACCAACATACATCACCTACTGGCAGAACAACATAGACAAGACCGCCGGCGCCATACAAAAATGCATCCAAACGGGCATTGCGCGCAAACTTGACCCGTTTTACACCGCCGAAATACTCCATAACATCCTATCCGGCGAGATATTCTCATGCTGTTACCGCAAAAAACAACTGCCCCTTGCCAAACGCGCGCAGGCAATCGCCGACCTTTTTTTCAACGGCATTCTAAAATAAAGGATAAAACCTTACTATGAAAAAAAATACCGCAATCTGCTTTGCCTTATTGGCCTGCATGCTTATCCCCGCGGGATGCAGTCTGCCGGTCAATTCGCCTGACATTAACATGAACGGCATACTTTACAAGGACCTGCCCCTATCGCCTGCCGCGTCCGAACAGTTTTCAGGCATTACTACGGCACCCGCGGAGAAAGGCACGGCGAAATACGGATTCGGAATAACCGGACAATTAAAGGAAAAAGACACCCTTACGCTTGACGATTGCATGCTTATAGCGCTGGAAAACAGCGACATGCTTATGAACCAGGCCGAACTTCTCTACCAATCATCCCTGAATAAGCAAAGGGCTTCTGCCGCGCTGATGCCGCAGGTCAGCCTCCTCTCGCGCTATACCCAGAACAGCGACAGCGTTTCTTTCGGCTCGGGCAAATCCGCGGTTGAGTTCATATCCGATTCATCATTCGAATACTGGTTCAGCATGAAACAGCCGCTTTTTGTCGGATTTCGCGACTGGGTATTCCTTAAACAGACCAAACTTGACATAGAATCACGCGAAGATTCCCTGGTATTCGCACGCGACCAGGTGCTGACGGCAGTCAGCGAGGCATACTACGCCATACTGAAAGCCGACAAAGACGTTGAAGTCACTAAATCATCCCTTGAACGCGCGAAACAGCAGATGGAAAAAATAAAAGCCAAGGCTGAAGAAGGCGAGGCAAAAAAAAGCGACCTGCTTTCCGCGGAATCCATGGTTGCCGGCCTTGAATACGCCATCGTGCGCGCCGAATACGGCGCAAAAATCGCGCGCGAACGCATGAACCTCCTGCTCGGAGTGCCTGTTAACGCGAAATACCTGAAACCACTCCCCGAAACTGCTGTAATTTCAAATGACATCAACGCCCTTATCACAACGGCAATCGCAAACCGCCAGGACCTGAAAAGCGCCGAAATTAGAATTGAATACGCCAAAGAAGGCAAAAAAATAGCCCTGGGAGAATTTCTTCCGACTATTATGCTTCAGTGGGATTACAACTCAAACAGGGCCGGATATATCAGCGACCTTGACTGGCAGTTATACATCTCCGGAGAAATGCCTGTTTTTGAAGGCGGCCTGAAAAAAGCCAAGGTCTCCGAAGCGGAATCAAAAATCCGGCAGGCTGAAACCGCGCGAAACCAGCTTGTCAAGGAAATCAAATTTGACGTACAGCGCTCCGCCCTTGAACTCAATGCCGTAACGGAATCCCTCAAGGCACTGCAAAAACAGGTTGAAAGCGCCCGCGCGACCTACGAACTCGTCCAAGCGGAATATAACGAAAAACTTTCAACTAACCTTGAAGTCCTTACGGCAAACGAAGCCCTCACAAACGCCGAGGCACAGCTTGAAAAGGAAAACCTTAATCTTGAAGTGGCAATACTTAAACTGAAACTGGCAACCGGAACGCTGTCCACGGGCAACAACCGATAACCGGCGAACATTAACGATTTAAGATTTTAGATTTAAGATTTTAGATTTTTTAAATAATTTTATTTTCGCACTGTTTTGTTGAATAAGGAGTTACGATATGTTAAAAAACTTATCTTTATTGTCTCTCGCTGTGATACTCTTGCTTTCCAGCTGTGCCAAAAAGCAGGAAGCCGAAAGCTTCGGCAAGGCGACCGGCAAAGATGACGCGCAAATCCCGTCCGTCGCTGTCGCACCAGCGCTACAGCAGGATATTCCTTACGTTATAACCAACGTGGGCACACTTGAGGCAAACGAAGAAGCCCTTGTTTGCGCCGAAGTCAACGGCAATGTCGTTAAAATACTGTTTGAAGAAGGCGCGAAAATTGCCAAAGGCGCGCCGCTCGCCGTCATTGACGACACTATGTACCAAATAGACCTTGCCAAATCAAAAGGAGGCCTTGAAAAAAACCAGGCCGAACTTGACAGCGCTCTGAAAAACCTTGAACGCAAAAAAACCCTCTTTGCAAAAGAACTCATTTCTGAACAGGATTTCATTGAAGCGGAATCGCGCTATAACAAAGCGCTCGGAGACGTAAACAAGTCCATCGCGGAAACCGCATTCTCCGAGGAAAACCTTAAAAAAACAACCGTATACGCGCCTATCGCCGGTTACACGATGACCAAAATGATTAACGCCGGCGAACTCATCAGAAACGGTTCGCCTGTTGTACGCATCGTTGACACCGGCATAATCAAGGTCAGTTTTTCCGTGCCGGAATCCGAGGCGCCGCAACTCAAAACAGGCCAACTCGTAAAAATCTCCGTGCCCTGCCTTAACAACAAGACGTTCGAGGCAAAGGAAAACATACTCTATTATATCAGCCCGAAATCAAATCCCACAACAAGGGCTGTTGAATGCAAAGCATACGTAAACAATATGTCCGACGAACTCAAACCCGGATACTTTGCCAACGTGCAACTCACACTCAGCATACACGAAAAAGCCATCTTGATACCGGAGCAGGCCCTCCTGCCGAAGGAAAACAGTTTCGTGGTTTTCAGGCTGAAAGACGGGGATATCGCCCAATCAATACAGGTAAAACCCGGCATACGCGTTGACGGCGTTGTGGAAGTGACCGGAGAATTGTCCCCGGCGGATACCATAATAGTAAAAGGACACAACAGCCTTAAAGACGGACAGAAAGTAAGCCCGCTCAAAAACTAACGCAGGATAAAAGACGAATAATAATATCAGATCCATTAAGGACTTAAAATATGATAATTCCTGAAATATCAGTCAAACGGCCCGTATTAACCGTAATGATCGTATCGGCGCTGATAGTATTCGGCGTAATCGGTTTTGAGCGGCTCGGCATAAGCCAATACCCGGACGTGGAATTCCCGTCCATATCCATAACCACCGCGCTCACCGGCGCAAGCCCTGAAGTCGTTGACAAGGACATCACGGATGTCATTGAAGAACAAATCAGCACAATCCAGGGCGTCAAGCATATCACTTCAATGAGCTTGTATGGAATGTCGCGCATCGTCGTGGAATTTGAAATTGAACGCAACATAGACATCGCGGCTTCGGACGTGCGCGAACAGGTCGCTTACGCGAGGATGTTCCTTCCGCGCGACATAGACCCGCCTATTATAATGAAAGACAACCCGATGGACCAACCCATCATGTGGGTAGCGTGCCTCGGCAACAGGCAGATACAGGACATCTCGGATTTCGCGGAAAATACCATGAAACCGCGCCTGCAGACCCTCAAGGGCGTGGGCTCCATCTTTATAGCCGGCAAACGGGAACGAACCATAAGAATATGGATTGACCCGCAGAGACTCGAATCCTACGGGCTCACCGTTCTTGACATCAGCAACGCACTGACACGCAGTAACGTTGAATTTCCCGGCGGCACGCTTGAAACCGCGGCAGTTGAAAAGGCCGTCAAAACCCTCGGCGAAATCAAATCAGTTGAGGAATTTGACAGCATCGTGGTCAATTTCAAAGACGGCGTGCCGGTGTACCTGAAAGACATCGCCTCCATTGAAGACGGGCTTGCGGATAAAAGAATGGTGACAAAATACAACGGCAAGACCAGCATAGGCATCGGCATCCGAAAACAGCGCGGAGCCAATACCGTTGCCGTTGCGGACGCAATCAAAAAGGAACTGGCCAAAATTGAAAAAGACAATCTTATCCCCGAAGGCATCGGCATAACAATCGCGTTTGACGCGTCAGGTTTTATCAGGGAATCCATATCGGAAATAGAATTCGCCGTGATCGTCGGAGGCCTGCTCGCGGCCTTCATCGTATTCGTATTCCTCCGCAGTATAGGCAGTACGCTCATCATCTCAATCGCCATACCGACATCGCTTATCGGCACCTTCGCGTTCATGTACTTCTTCGGATTCACGCTGAACACCATGACGCTTATGGGAATGTCGCTCTCCGTCGGCGTGGTCATAGACGACGCTATTATCATACTTGAAAACATCTACCGCCACCGCGAACAAGGCGCGAAAGCGATTGAAGGCGCCATTACCGGCGCGTCAGAAATCACTTTCGCGGCAATGGCCGCAACTTTTTCGCTCGCCGCGGTATTCATTCCCATCGCATTCATAAAAGGCATGATCGGCAGGTTCTTCTATGAATTCGGACTGACTGTGGCAATATCCATCCTGCTGTCCCTCGTCGTCGCCCTTACGCTGACGCCTATGCTTTGCTCGCGTTTTTTGAATGTAAAACAGTCCTCAAGTTTGCTCTATAGATCCCTTGAAGCCATCTTCCAGAAGATGGAACACCTGTATAAGACAATCCTCGGAATCTGCATGGAAAACAGGCTCATTGTCGTCGTCTTTTCAATAGCCGTACTCATATCATCGGTACTGATTGCCAAAAGACTCGGCAGTGAAATGTTCCCTTCGGAAGATATGAGCCTGTTTATAATAAAATTTGAAAGCCCCGTCGGAACGTCCATTGAATACAACGAAACCGTACTGCACGAACTTGAAAAGATAATGATTGAAACAAAAGAAGTCAAAGGATTCTTCGAAGCGCTCGGAATGGGCCCGGGCGGCGTTGGCCAGGTCAACCAGGGATTGATGTTCGTGTCAATGACCCCCATTAAGGAAAGAAAAAGATCCCAAACAGAGGTGATGAACGACCTGCGCCCGAAACTCAATCAAATACCCGGCACCTACGTGAAACTCATAGACCTTTCGTCCGCATTCGGCATGGGCATCACTATGCCCGTGGATTTCAACCTGAAAGGCACAGATCTTGACAAACTTGAGGAATACTCCAAACAATTCACGGACAAGATGCGCTCCCTCGGCGGATATACCGATATTGATACGGATTATGACAAGGGAGTGCCCGAAGTAAGGATATACCCGAATTCCGATAAGGCCGCGGATATGGGCGTTGACAAGATGTCCATAGGAACGGTTATTAACTACCTTGTGGCAGGTAAAAATGTCACAAAGTTCAAAGACAAAGGCAATCAATACGATATACGCATCCAGCTGAAATCCGATTTCAGGCGCGAACCGCAGGATTTGAAAAACATCAGCATTAGATCGTCTAAAGGCACCCTCGTAAAACTCTCGGACGTGGTTACCCTTCAGGAAGGAGGAGGTTCCGGAACGATATTCAGGAAAGACCGCGAAAGGTCAATCAACATCACCGCAGGCCTTGAAAAAACCAAGCCACAGGGCGCGGCATTGGACGAAATAGAAAAAACAGCCGCGGAAATACTGCCGCCCGGATACCATGTCAGCCATTCAGGAAAAGCTGAATCGTTCAAAGAATCCATGCCCAGCATGCTGTTTGCATTAGTGCTGTCCATCCTTATCACATATATGATACTTGCGTCGCAATTCAACAGCTTCCTGCACCCCTTCACCATAATGCTCGCCCTGCCGCTCAGCCTCATAGGCGCGTTCGGCTCTCTTTATATAGCCGGCGCTACCATCAGCATCATAAGCATGATCGGGCTCATACTCCTCATGGGCCTTGTAACGAAGAACTCCATCCTGCTCGTGGATTATACCAACCAGTTGCGCGCTAAAGGCATGGATTGCAGGTCCGCTGTGCTTACGGCATCGCCCGTCAGATTGCGCCCGATTTTGATGACGGCCCTGTCCACCATGTTCGGCGTAATCCCGGTAATATTCGGCATAGGCCCGGGCTCGGAATCCCGCATACCTATGGGCATCGCGGTCGGCGGAGGCATGTTGACATCAACAATGCTTACCCTCTTCGTAGTACCGGTCGTCTATACCATACTTGATGACGCCGTGAATTTATTCAGAAAATAACCCCCGCCGTTTCCAGCTTCCTGTTCCCTGTTTTCTTTGCAATATCACTTTTGATTGACTTTTTGAAGCCGTTTTAGTAAATTCTGCTGTAAATAAAGGAGAATCCGTTATGAATTACCGCGAAAAACATTCGCATAAATGGGCCAAAATACTCAAGGAAGCCTTCAGGCGCGCGCAACTCGTAAATAGACTCCACGACGAAGGAAAAACAGACGACGCCAAAAAGGAATTTGAATACCTCTACGGCGGCGATTTCCGAGACCAGACGCCTGAAAAAATATTCCCAGGACTCAAACTCATGGCCCCTTACTGGAAGGCCGTGGAAGGCGAAATGGAATGCCGCCTTAAAACCATGCTTGAATTCTCCGGCAATATGAAATCCATACCTGATGAACCCCAATACAAAAGCGACCTCCGGAAATTCTACCAGATGTTCATTGACGATGTAAAAGAAATCCTGAACAGGGATAAAATGCTTGATTTCAAATACGCGCAGAAATACCTTGAAGGCGGCTTTGATGTGCTCCACCTGCCGGACAACTGGGATGTAGCCCTCAGGCCGATGAAAGAACGCTGGGAAGCCGACCTTTTAACAGGCAAAGTAAATATGGAACTGCTCGCGGATTGGTTTGTGTTCTGCCTGCGCGGCATAGTGGCTTACGATTACAACCTGATTAAACAAGCGTTATTCGTGTCAACCATCCTGAAAAATCACGGCGAAGAGGCATTGCATAAAGTGTTTGACGATTCAAAGGAAGAATTCGGCTGGAGAGTCAGCCGGCTTTTCTACGTTGATATGCTCCCCAGGGCGGGCATTGAAGGCGCCGACCTGATGAGAATGGGCCGGTATTCAATGTTCTGCGACCAGGACCTCGTCAGCGAAACCATCATGCCCCCGGAAGAAGAGGCCATGTCCAAGCCTCAAATCAAATTCACCAAATTCTTCAATTGCCAGGAATACAGCATCTTCGCGACCATAGCGGAACATATTAAAGTACCCCTGAAAAAAATAGGCATCGGCGTATGCATTTATTGCGAAGAACACGCGAGGAAAACCACCAAACTGTTCGTGCCGCCTGTAATGAAACCCGTATTGAAAATGGAAAAAGCCCTCGGGCTTGAAGACGATATCTGCCTTTGCAAAACCATGCTGTACCCGGAAGACGATATGGAACGCTTCATGGATGCCCAGGATAAAGTATTCTATTACCAGCCGTAAAATAGATTCGTGCATTGACGATTTTGCCACAGCCCTTCGCTCTGCTCCCTTCGGCACCCAAGGATTGCGACAGGATAAAAGCACACAGCGGACTCAGAGTACGATAACTTTTAATCGTCACCCCCTGCTTGCAGCAGGGAGCTTCAACGGCGGTTTTCGGCTGACGTCCTCGGTTATCGTTATCCGCTTTATGGAATTTAATATTGGGTTTTTAGGAGTTTTTCTATGCGCTTAAAAAACAAGGTTGCTATTGTAACAGGGGCCGGCTCGGGAATCGGCAGGGCCACGGCAGTACTCTTCGCTAAAGAAGGCGCTAAGGTCTGCGTGTCCGATTTGAACCTCCAGCCCGCCCAGGAAACGGTTGATATCATAAAGAAAGCCGGCGGCGCCGCCTTTGCCGTTAAGACCGATGTTACCGTGGAAGCAGAAGTTGATAAAATGGTGGGAGAAACCGCCAAGGCGTACGGCACCGTGGATATCCTGGTCAATAATGCCGGCATAAACGAATTCGGGCCCTTCCCGGTTCTGCAGATAGAGGACGTCCAGAAAATAATGAATCCTAATTTCATGGGCGCGTTCATCTGCATCAAGGCAGTCCTGCCTTTTATGACGGATAAAATGTACGGCAAAATAGTCAACATTACAAGCGTAATGTCCGTCATCGCGGCTAAAGGACAGGCATCCTACAACGCGTCCAAGGGCGCCCTGAAAATGCTCACCCAGGCAATGGCCATAGACCTCGCAAGCTATAACATAAACGTGAACGCGGTCGGCCCGGGCATGACAAGAACCGGCCTGACTAAACAATTGTTCGCTAATCCAGAAAGGGCTAAATGGTTTGAAGACAGGATACCTCTCAACCGCCTCGGCAACCCCGAAGATATCGCCCCGGCAGTCCTGTTCCTCGCCTCGGATGAAGCCAGCTATATCACGGGCGAAACCATCTACGTTGACGGCGGAATGCTCGCGGGAAGATAAGACATGAGAATTAAAGATTTTAGATTTAAGAGCTAAGATTTTCATAAAGATAAACTTTTTTCTGAATTCTGTTTATAAGGAGTATTTTTATGGCAAACGTGAAAGAAACCGTTGATAAACTGCCGAGTTTATTCAATCCGGCAAGGGCAAAAGGTTACAACAGGGTCATTCAACTTAAAATCACCGGCGAAGGCGGCGGAGATTACTGCGTTGAAATAAAAAGCCAGCAAATAACCGTTACCCCGGGCGCCGCTCCCAATGCCAAATTCACCCTGGAAATGTCCGCGGAAGACTTCGTCAGCTACTTCGCCGGCGCAGTACACCCGATGGACCTCGTCAGGGGCGGCAAAATGAAATTCACCGGCCCGATGACCGAAGGCATCGCCTTCAACGCCATCTGGAATATACCGAAAAAGTAAAA
>JACRIJ010000101.1 GCA_016220095.1 Planctomycetota bacterium
CAGGCATTGTAGTCCGTATAAGCACAACCTTTGTCATATCCATGTATTGCAACGCATAATAATATAAGACAACACTCAGCAAGGGCCCGCAAAACGCGCCTATAAGAAGCACGGGTATTGAAATATGCTGAGAAAAATTAAATCCACCCGTGTGAATTCCTATCAGAGTAGCGCACGCAAAAACCACAATGCAACGGTATCCCGAAAATGTAAAGGGGCTGATATCTGAATTGTTCAGCTTTATGAGCATTGTGCTTACAGTAAAAAGCAGTACTGACACGAAGAGCAGAATCACGCCGGCATTGATCGTGATGCCGCCCTCATAAGTCATTATAAGAGCGCCTGTTATCGCGATGACAATGCCGGCAATCTCTATCAATGTCAACTTTTCTTTAAGAAAAATTATGCCGAAAAAAGGGGCGGATATCAGCATGAGATTGGAGAAAAATGCGATAAATGCCGGGTCAATGGCTTTCAGAGCCATGAAGTATGTCAGTGCGCTTCCGGCTTCAATTATGCCGATCAGAATAAGCAGTGGCAGTAATTTCCGCGGTACTTTGTACATGTATCTGCCTCCGGCACGCATGTCGGCCAGTATGAAATAAGCGGAGCATATCCCGAACCAGTAAAAAGAAAACGTATAAATATCCAGGGTGAAAAGCAGGCTTTTGCCTGTGAGTATGACGATAGCTGAAGCAAATGTTGATGCCATCGCGTATGCAGTGCCTTTTTGTGTGTTTGTCATTTTAACTCTGTGTGCCGGTTTGCCGCGCCAGTTTTATTTCCTCCGCCCTGTAAGAACTTCTTACAAAAGGCCCGCACGCCGCGTAACGGAATCCAAGTTCGTCCGCTATTTTTTTGTACTCCTGAAATTCACGCGGGTCCACAAATCTTGCCACATCCATGCAATTCCGGTCGGGTTTGAGGTACTGTCCGATAGTCACGGCATCGCATTTAACCGCGCGCAGGTCTTTTAATACCCGAATAATTTCCTCTCTGGTTTCGCCCACGCCTGCCATGAGTCCTGATTTTGTAATTATTTCCGGTTTGGATTTTTTAGCCATGTCAAGCACTTCCAGCGAACGCCTGTAGCTTGCCTGCGGCCTTACTTTATTATATAGCCTCGGTACGGTCTCCAGATTGTGATTGAATATATGCGGATTTGAGGAAATTGCTTTTTCCACCAGCTCGCGTATTCCGCAGAAATCGGGCGTGAGGATTTCTATTACAGTGTCAGGGCATAAATTCCGGATTTCGCGCACCGTCAGGCAGAATTGCCCGGCCCCTTTATCCGGCAGGTCGTCTCTTGTTACGGAAGTTATTACCGAATGCGCAAGTTTCATTTTTTTTATCGCCTGCGCGACCCGTTGAGGTTCGTTTTCGTCCAATTTCCCATTCATGCCGGATTGATATAAGGTATGGTCAACGGAACAAAACGAACATTGTCTCGTGCATGCGTTTCCTAAAATCATGAAGGCCGCTGTTTTCTTCCCAAAGCATTCAAAGATGTTCGGGCATTTGGCGCTCTGGCATACCGAATGAAGATTAAGTTTTTTGAGCAGGCCGCTGACATAAAGACTGCTTCCGATTTTTGGAAGGCGGGTTTTCAGCCATTTCGGATATTCAGGGCGCGAAATGCGGTCAAGCGATGTTTCCCGTATGGTAACCTTGAAATTCATTGAGAAAGCTGAAATAAGCCTTGAGCAGGCCCCGCTAAAATCAGCGTGATTGCCTCTTAGTTTTTCTACGGAAGTCATGCGGATATTGTTCAAGCCGCAGGGATTAATCATTTGAAACCATTGCAAGCCGGTATTTATGTTCAGGGCGAGGCCGTGATAAGATATCCATTTTGAAACGTGCACGCCTATGGAGCCTATTTTCTCATTCCCAACCCACACGCCTGTCAGTCCGGGCCTTGAAATTGCGCTTATGCCGCAGGTTACGAGGGTGTCAATCATTGTTTTTTCAAGAAGTCCGATATATTTTTTCAAAGGTAGTTTCAATATTTTCAGGTTTAGAATTGGATATGCTACGATTTGGCCCGGGCCGTGAAAGGTCACGTCGCCACCCCTGTCGGTCTGGATGATTTCCGCGTTTTGCGCTTTTATATGCGCTTCCGGAAATAGCAGATTGCTTTTATCCGCGTTCCTGCCGAGCGTAAAAACCGGATTATGTTCCACTGTAAACAAATAAAAAGGGGATTCTGGAGTGTTCTTCAGCTTAGATACCGCTGTTTTCTGGATTGCTAATACCTTGTCATAAGAAAGGCCTGAAATATGCGCATGCAGGCATTCCGGTTTAGGATTAGATGCATTCATTGGTTTAAGATAAGTCTGTCTTGTATAGTCTATTTCCGCGTTTATTTAGCCCGTTCCAGATATTGTCCAGTGCGCGTATCTATTTTGACTTTTTCGCCGTTCTGGATGAATGGCGGAACTTGTATTATCAGTCCATTTTCCGTTTCTGCAGGCTTATAAACATTGGTCGCAGTAGCTGATTTTATATTAGGTGACGTTGATACGACTGTCAATTCAACGCTGTTCGGAAGCTGTACGCTTACTATCCTGCCTTCATGGTAGCAGATTGCCACCGGCAGGTTTGATGTCAGGTATTTTGCGTCATTGCCGAGCACGTCCGCAGCAACCGTGTATTGTTCATAGGAATGCGTGTCCATAAACACATAGCCGTTGGAATCCTTGTAAAGATATTCCATTACTTTTTCGTCCAATACTGCTGGTTCTACTTTGTCGCTTGAACGCATTCTTTGTTCAACAATACTGCCCGTTTGCAGGTTTTTTGTTTTTACCTGTATTATAGCACGCCAATTGCCGGGCGTGATATGGTCAAAATCCACTACGAGATGAAGCACGCCATCATAGTTTAAGATCATTCCCTTCCTTATTTCTGTTGCGTTAATCATTACTTAATTCTCCTTCTGCGGTTATTGCCTTTTCTCCATGCGCTGAAATATTCCGGATGCGCCTGCCTCCATCTTTTGAGGTACTCAAGCTGTTTGGCATTTTTCCAGTAATGAGGATGTTTCTTTTTCCAGTTTACCATGTATTTTTTCAGGTAAACGGCCCGGCGAGCCTTTGTACAGGCCTTGCCGAGACAGAATATCCGTTTGGAGTTCCTCGTCTTAAAAGCCTGCTTGCAAGCCTTGCATTTTCTTAGAATGGTTTTTCTCATTTTTCACCGGCAGGGTTGTATGTCCATCTGTTGGATATGATTTCGTAATTCAGAATGTCACTCGGACTGAAAAATATGGGTATTTCCCTGTTGGCGGATTCCGGAGAATCAGAGCCATGAATGAGATTGTAAGACACGCTCGCGCCGAAATCGCCTCTTATAGTGCCGGGCTGAGCCTGAGGCCCGAAAGTCGCGCCCATAAGGTTGCGGCATATGGATATGGCCTTCTGGCCATCTATTACGCATACAACTACAGGACTGGCTGTGATGAATTCCACGAGGCTGTCATAGAAATGCTTGCCTTTATGTACGGAATAGAGGTTTTCAGCCTGCGCTTTTGACACATGGATAAGTTTGAGCCCGGCGAATTTCATGCCTTTCTGCTCAAATCTTGAAACGATTTGCCCGACAAGTTGTCTCTGCACCGCATCGGGTTTTATGATAATCAGGGTTTTTTCCGTATTCATTTATGTATCCTCCAAAAAATGGATTGTACAGTATAATGATTAAAAAAAAAATTGTCAAGGTTTTTCTACCGCAAGTAGTACCGCCTGATCGAAATTATCGTGAAACTTGACATTAAAGTGAAAATATTGTAGATTATAAGCGTTAAATTCTGCCTTGTTTTCGATCGTATCTTGTGCGAATCTATGCCTGCGCACTGAAGTTCGATTTGGTGGGCGTAGGAAGGTGTTGTTGAGAACTCGGTCTTTAATGCCAGGTATTATGCACGCAGATTTACGTCCTTCGCGCCTTACTGTCTTCGTAGCTGACAACGTATGAAAATTACAAAAAAGAAAATTCTATTGATTGCCGCGTCAGTAATCGTTATGGCGATTGCCGGGGCGTTCATTTTCCGATTTGCCTTGTTTTCCGGCATTATTAAAAAGCAGGCCTTTGCCGTTATTGGCAATTTACTGCATGTCCAGGTCTTATCCGGCGAGCTTTCGGGCGAATTGCTCGGTGATGTGACCATAACAAATGTCTCCTTCAAACCCCTTGAGAAATCGTTTTTTACCGAACAGGTCAATATTAAACTGATAAACGCGAAATTCAGCATCTGGGGTCTTATCACTGGCAGGCAGGACTGGTTTAAGGAAGCAACTCTTGAAGGCATGAACGTGCCCGTTGACGGCAATAAGCTTGAGGCATTTTATAAGGAAATGCAGGCGAAACAGAAGCCTTCCGGGCCAGGCAAGAAAATCAAGCCGCCTAAAATCAGATTGGACGGTATCTCCGTCAAGGCCGTATATAACGACATTCAGGTTACTATAGATGATTTTGATTTGGCATTTGATACGCATAGGGATTTCATTTCGGCGCTTGCGAATACCGGAAAGATAAGCATACAATTGCCGCAGTTATACGAGGAAATACTCAATCTGAAGACATCCGCTGAAGAGAAATCAAAAATGGTTTTCTGGATGAAGTATATGTTTGAGCTGGATAAGCAATCAGCGGACGTGGATATTGATTTGGATCTGAGCAAACTGGAAAAACAAAATACCATACAATTCAATACGAATTCTAATATTTTCGGAGGCCGCATAAACATTGCAGGCAGGGTTTTGACGAAGGCTGAAGCCGGGCAAACTGCTCCCGGAGAATCCGCCGGCCTGGAAGTTCAAATAAAATTTGACGGCATAACTCCGCCTGAAAAATATCTGCAGGGGCATAAAGCCGGCAAGGTCGCAGGCGATATCAGGGTTTCATGCCTTGATTTCAAGCTTGAAAACCTCAAGGTAACCGGCAACGCAAAATTGCTTGAGCCTTTGGTTTTTAACGGGTATCAGGTTGATTCTCTAAGAGCGGAAGACATTGAATTTACGCCCAGCACTATGAATGCCTCGGCGACTATTTATGCCGGCGCTTACGGCTGTGATGTGAAATGCATCGGCAGAGCTAATTTAAATGACAAATCATTCCATGCAGCTGTAACAGGCCATGTAGACGATATGTTCTCTCTGAATAAGTTCGCAGGAGGAAAAGAGGTCCACGGCATCGTTGATTTCAGCGCGGATGCGCAGGGAAGCCTGAAATCCATTCCTGACAGTTTGACGGTTACATCGGATTTTACAATATTAAACGCCGCTTATTTGCAGTACAAGCTCGCGTCAGTCCGGGGCGGGTTAAGCATGAAGGATAAGGTTGTCTCTTTTGACAATATAACGATAATTCCCGCAAAGGGCATTGATGACGCTATTAAATGCGCGGGCAAACTTCATCTTAATGACAAGACAGTAGAGGCTGTCCTTTCAGGTAATATACGCGATTTGAGTTCGTTTAACGATCTGTCCGGCGGAAGGCGATTAGCCGGCAGTATGAATTTCAGCGCGGACGCAAGCGCGAATCTGGATGACATTTTTGGCTCACTGAAAACGCAGGCCGAATTCAATATGGAAAACGCAGGTTTAGAGGGGTATACATGCAAGTCTATTTCGGGCGGGATTACCGTTTCCGACGGGGTTATACATTTGATAAATCTTGAAGGCAATGTCATGGCAGGGTCTAATGACGGATTTAACTGTGCAGGCGAGTTGCATATGAAAGAGGGTACAATTGATTTTACGGCCGGAGCGTATGTGGCCGACCTGAGCACTGCGCGTGAAATGATAAGGAAAATCGCAGGCGACCTTCCGCTTAACGGAAGCTTCGAGATGTACGCAACAGTTGACGGAAATATTAATGCCGGGTTGGACGAACTCAGAATCAGCACTTTATTCCGCGGCAAAGACCTCGCGCTTGATAAATACCATTGTGAATCCGTAAAAGGCCAGTTTGAATTTGAAAAAGGCAGGGTATTGATTGATGAAATAACATTTAAGCATAATAAGGCGGAATGCGTCATTACAGGCGGCGGTTTGATTGACGGCGAATTTACAGCAAACGTATCAATGAAATCCGATAATATCGGCGCGACTGCAGGCGAAATGGCCGGAATAAACCTGCCTCTGACCGGCGGGCTTGATGCCTCCGCAAGCATTACGCGTTATCCCGAAGAAACTGTCTTGGGGCTGTTTTCGGGCGAAGGCAAAATTGCATTTTCAAATGTCATAGTTGAACTCCAGGGAAAGAAAATTCCAATTGAATCAATAAAGGCCGGCGCGGTTTACAAGGACAATAAACTATCCTTGGATTTTGAAAGTACCGGGCCTTCAACTGTCAAAACGGCATTGAAAGGAACGGTTGAATTAAAAGGGCTGTTAACGCCGGGCAATCCCGGTGATTCAGTCCTTGACATGGCGTTGAATGTTTCTGGTATAACGGAAGAATCAGCGAAGGGGTTCGTGAAATTGCCGGCTGATACCGCTTTCGGCATTTCGTTGGATTTGCGCCTCAAAGGCACTGCGGCGGAACCGGAATTGCAATTGGAATACAATGTTGAAAAAGTTTCCGTGAGAATAGAAGATGAGGTCAAGGAATTTCCAGCCGTACATGGCAGTGTTACTTACGATAAGAATCTTCTGATTGTTAATCCGGTTAGAATAGCGACTCCTTACGGGGTTATCTCGGCAAATGGAAATGTGCCCGTGCATCTGGGATATAGTCCAGGGAATAAAATAGTCTTTACTGCGGACAAGGACATTAATCTCACAATTGAAATTACGGAAATAAACGTTGAATTGCTCAAGGAAAAGTACTTGAAAGGCACTATTGCGTTTAAGGAACTGACGATTATACCGCGCATTTACCTGAATGTTACTGGTACCTTGGCCAGAGCGTCATTTGCTGGAGGCATGGACATAACGGGCGGCATATTCATTCTTAATGAAAAAATGCCGGCTATGGAAGACATTAACATGCAGGTCAGATTTGGCACAGAGGCGTCTTTTGAAGATATTCAGAAGGGGCTTGCAGATGCCTTTATGGAGGCGCATGTAAAGGTATTGTTAGGCAAGGAGCCGGTATTTGTTGACGGAACGGTTAAGGCATCGCGGGGATTCTGGCATGATGGCCGGCTGAATCCTGAATTAGTTTTTTTTGATTTTAAAACGAACAGCAAAAGGGCGTTATTCGCAAGCGAATACCTCATGAGGATGCGCGCCGGTTTTGACCTGCAGATAGCAGGCACGCCTGCGGATGCTTTGATAAAAGGCAACGTTGTCGTAGATGCCTTTAAGTATGAAGTGCCGTTAAGCGGTTCGGCCTCAGGCCCGGAACAGAAAGAGGTCAAGCGCAGTAAGAAGCCTATACCAATTGTAATGCATTTTGTACCGCCAATCCACGGATTAGATTGGCTGAAATATGACATAACCGTAAAAGCGCCGGATAATTTATACCTGATGAATGATTTTTTTAACGGGAAGGCCGGATGCGACCTTAAGATAGGCGGCAACGCGGCAGTTCCGGAAATAGCCGGGCAGGCATGGGTAAATGGAACCATAAAATTGCCGACAGCGGATTTTCTTATTGAAAAATGCGTTATCAATTTCCCCGGGGGCGCCGAACTGCCGCCGACTATAAACATGTCTTCAAACGGAAAAATAGGGCTTGTGAGCATAAAACTTGGCGTGAACGGCACGATATTTGATCCTCAGCCTATGCTAAGTTCCGACCCTTTTTATTCGCAGGAAGACCTGCTTTCCCTGATAGCAGTCGGCGTTGTTAAACCGAGCGGTTCGGGAATGATTATTTCATCCAGCGGATTTACCAATTGGATGAGTAAACGTATTGTCAAACCCATTCCGGGAGGAAAGGAAATCGCCGAGATTCTTGAAAAAATAAGTTTTGAATATGAATTCAAGGCCGGCAAGAATGAACCCATAATAAGGGCAGAATACCCGCTTTCAACGCGTTTTTCCATTTACTGCGAAAAGGATGAGTACAGCAACTTTAATTTTGATTTACAGTACATTTTCAGGTTAAGATTCTGATGAAAAGTTTTTTATTGTTATTGATTATTACAGCAGTTACAGCCGCATGCGGCAATGTTTTTGCGCAGGATGAATTTGACAGGATACGCGTTGAATCTGAAGGTAATGCGTTCATTGACCTTGAAAAGGTGCAAAAGATAATGAGAGATGAATTGCGCGCGTACGCAGGGAGCGGATTCAATGAAAGCTATCTTGATGACGGCATGTACAATATACAGCGGCATTATAAGGAAAAGGGTTATTATTTTGTCAAAACATCTTATACGGCCATTGATGACCCTGCGGACAACAAGAGGGTTATTCACGTCAAAATAGAAGAAGGCCCAGTGGTTTACATGAAAGCTTTGAAGGTGCGCGGGAACGTTGATTTTACAAAAGAACAGCTCAAGGAAATCTGGGGCAGGAGCGTCATAGATTACATCAAAGGAGACAGAATATTTCTTGAAAGCGACATTGAAGGCGATAAGGTAAAATTACTGGATTATTACCATAAAAGAGGCTATGCAAGAGCGGAAGTGCGTTGCGAATATAACTTTTCTGACACTAAAGACGAGGTAACGGTTTATCTTTATGTGACGGAAGGCCAGAAATTTTTCATACAGGAAGTAAATCTCAGCGGGATTGAGGAGGAATCGCAGGAATATATGGGCAGGCAGATGAAGCGGTTTGAGGGCGACCCGTTTACGCAGACGTCGGAAGACGGCCTGGCCAGTTTCTTAAAAGACCTGCTTGCCAATAAAGGGCATCCATATACATCAATCAAAACGTCTTCCGAAATTGACGAAGCCGGCGGAGGGGTGAAGATTGCATTGATGGTTACCATGGGCGCGGAATCAAAAATAAAAGAGATACATCTTGAAGGCAATACCAGGACAAAGGATTGGGTGTTAAGGAAACATCTTTTATTTACCGAAGGCGACAGGTTTACCAAATGGCGCCTGCTGGAGGGCCAGAAGAAACTGCTCAATTCGGGATATTTCAAGTCAGCGGAATTGACCTTTGATAAGGTTGACGAGACAGGGGAGAACGTGGACATCTTTGTGAGGGTTGCAGAGCAGGAGACTGGGCAGATAAAGTTCCGCGCGGGATACGGTTATTTTGAAGGCTTTCATTCGGGCGTGGACATGATTTACGACAATCTTGACGGGCGCGGAAAAAAAATAAAAGGCGGCGCGAAAATAAGCGAAAGAGGGTTAAAATATGAAGGGCAATTGTACATTCCATGGATTGCGAGAGGAAATCTGAATATGACATTTACTCCTGCATACGAAAATCGCGAGGAAACAAGCTTTACGTTTTTGAAAAGAAGCATGGAAATAGCATTGTCAAGGACGATTACGAAGACCACAGGAGCGGTTGGATTGAGAGTGGAATCGGTGGATCTATACGATATTAAGGCGAGCCTGCCTACAGAGCGTGACGTTTATCAAGCGAGGTCGCTCTTTTTTGACGTAACAAGGGATACGCGTGACGACGTATTTAATCCCAAATACGGCACACTATGGACCGCGGGAATAGAATACGGCGGGCATATGCTGCATGGAACGGTGGATTATTACAAGGCATCTTTTAAGACATCATGGTATAAACAATTTACAACTTCGCTGATAGGAGCGTTTTCGCTGTCAAGCGGAATAATTACCCCGACGGGCGACAGCAGGGAAGTCCCGATTTCAAAACGGTTCTTTCTCGGAGGCGAGAATACTGTAAGGGGTTTTGACCAGAACATGGTAGGACCATTGAATGCGGACCGACTGCCATTTGGCGGCGAGGCGTTCCTGAACGCGAACGTTGAATTGCGTCCGCAGATATGGGAGGGGCTTTACGGCGCGGTATTTTTTGATGCCGGCAACGTGTGGTTGAACAGTTCTGATTACTTTGAAGACGGATTAAGGTATGGCGCAGGTGTTGGCATTAGATTTGTGACGCCGGTAGGGCCGTTCAGATTTGACGCGGCGCGAAACCTTGACAAGAAGGATGACGAAGGCACGTACAAATTCTATGTAAGCGTCGGGTTTCCTTTCTAACGAAATATGAAGTATGAAAAATGAAGAAGGAAGGACGACGATGAAAGGTGATAGGTGAGCAGGTGACAGTTGAACGAGGAACGGAACTAAAGAATGGTAGAATGGCAGATTGTAATTTGAAAATATCAAATTGAAATGTGATTGGCAATTAAGCTCCGAAGGAATTGACATGATAAAAATTACGGGATTACATAAGAATCTTGGCGGTAAAGACGTTCTCAACGGCGTGGACCTGGAGATAAAGACCGGCGAGACCATGGTAATACTTGGCGGAAGCGGATGCGGCAAAAGCGTATTGCTTAAGCATATAACAGGTCTTATGGCGCCGGACAGCGGAAGCATACGATTTGACGATGTGGAATTGACTGCCCTTGATGAAGCCGGTTGGAACCGGTACAGGCTGAAATTCGGCATGTTATTCCAGGGCGCGGCTTTATTTGATTCGATGAGCGTATGGAATAACGTCGCGTTTCCTCTTTTGGAATTTACAAATAAGACCCGTGAAGATGTGAACAGGCTGGTTGAAGAGAAACTTGAACTGGTAGGGTTAAAAGAGGCTATTCATAAGATGCCGGCTGAACTCAGCGGCGGCATGCGCAAGCGCGCAGGCCTCGCTCGTGCGATTGTCATGGAGCCGCAGATTATACTTTATGACGAGCCGACGACCGGGTTGGATCCGATAATGAGTGACGTGATAAACCGGCTTATCCGGGATCTGAACAAACGCCTTGGAGTAACGGCTGTGGTAGTAACGCATGATATGGAGAGCGCCTATTTTGTCGGCGACAGAATGGCTATGTTGTATGACGGCAGGGTTTTGGAAACGGGCACGCCTGATGAAATGCGCAAATCGTCAAATGATTATGTGCGCCAATTTATTAACAGGCAGTGCTATAAGTAACCGTTTCATTAATGCACACGAATGAACACGAACCGCGGGTTAGAAGTAATCGCGCGTATTCGTGTGGATTCGTGTGAATTAGTGGTTGATTTCGCGTAAGGTGATAGTATGAAGGAATGAAGAGTGTTCGCTATTGGGATCTGCATTCTTCGTCGTTTCTGTGCAGTCTGTATTTCCGTATATGTGTTATGAATAAAATTCATGCAATATTTTACAGATTCTTTCAGCTGTTTTTCCGTCCCATTTCGGCGGAATGCGGCTTTTCTTTGGCCTGCCTTGCAGAATTTTAACGCATTCAGGAACAATTCTTGCGGGGTTGGTTGAAATCAGTTTATTAGTTCCCATGGTGACAGTAACAGGGCGTTCGGTATTATCGCGCAGGGTAAGGCAGGGTATTTTTAACGCCGTTGTTTCTTCCTGGATGCCTCCGGAATCGGTCAGAACAAGCCGCGCGCAAGAGGTTAATTTCAGAAAATCAATATATCCCGCGGGTTCGCATAGGGAAAGGGCGGGGAATTTAGCCGCGGTCTTAGAAAGCCCGAACTTGTTGATATTGTGAATTGTACGGGGGTGGATTGGAAACACAACCGGAACAAGACTGCTGACAGAGCCGAGGGCCAAGAGGATGCTTTTCAGGTTTTTCGCGTTATCAACATTAGCGGGCCGATGGAGAGTAACAAGACAATAGTTATGGTTTTTAAGGCCCATTTTAGAAAGGATTTTAGAACTGCCGGCTTTCTTAAGGTTATGCAGGAGCGAATCCATCATTATATTACCCGTAAAATGGATTTTATGAATTGGAATACCTTCCTTTAGCAGGTTAGCATTGGCATCGCGGCAAGTGGTAAAAAGCACGTCGCTGACTGAATCGGTTACTATGCGGTTTATTTCTTCAGGCATAGACCTGTCAAAGCTCCTGAGGCCAGCTTCAATATGCGCGACCGGGATAAGGAGTTTTGCGGCGGTAACAGAACAAGCGAGGGTGGAATTAACGTCGCCTGCGACGACAACAAGGCTGGGTTTAATGTCAAGCAATACCTTTTCAAATTTAATCATTATATCGGATGTCTGGCGCGCGTGGGAACCGGAGGCCGCATTAAGATTGATATGGGGCCTGGGGATTTCTAATTCCTGAAAGAAGACCTGGGACATTTTGAAGTCGTAATGCTGGCCGGTATGGACGAGGATATTTTTAATGGAAGGGTATTTCTTCAATTCCCTGCATAGAGGCGCGATTTTCATAAAATTCGGCCTTGCGCCAACAACGCTGATAAGTTTCATAAATAGTTCCTGAATAAATGAATTGTTGCGACTGCGATAATCACCACTAATGCACACGAATAAACACAAAGACGGTTTATAGTTATTCGTATGAATTCGTGGTTCATAGTCATCCGTAAACGCCGATATTTGCATCAGGATATACAGGATACGCCGCGCGAAAACGATTGCTTTCGTAATACGGATACGTAGTCGTTATCCTGAATATCCTGTCTATCCATGTGAATGTACGTTCGTTTTCGCGCAATATTTGTAAAAATCACGCAGATTTTCGCAGACCAAATCGATATATTTACGGCTTTTCGGTCTGCCTGATGTCGTCAAAAAGACCGTGAACATGGCTAATTTTCTACCGAATTCCATATCGGAATCGGAATCGCCGACAATTACAGACTTGTTGAAATTAATTTCAGGAAAGTCTTTTTTAGCTTTCAAGGCCATGCCTATTTGCGGTTTACGGCAGGAGCATTTATCAGGGGCATCGTGAGGGCAGTAATAGATCCTGTCAATTCTGCCTTCGGACTTACGGATAACAGCGAGCATTTTTGCGTTAATATTTTTTTGATCGGCATGCGACAACAGGCCGCGGACGATACCGCGGCAGTTTGTAACGACGATAATCCGTCCAAAAAACCCGGCCAATTTCTTAATTGCCTGCCTTGAATGCGGCAGGAATCGGAATTGAGCCCAGGAACGGACGTAGTCATCGGGGATTTTACCGTTAATCACCCCGTCCCGGTCAAGGAACAGAGTCCATGACGCATCAATGTTTTTTAACTCTGAAAAAATATGCCGTGTTTTTCTCATTTATTGATTTTATAGATAAAAATGAAATTAGTTTCTGTGGAAGAGTTGCTTTTGGGGATTGGGGCATGGATAAGAGTCAGCTCCGTGCCATGAGCCGCCTTTTTCATGAAATCCGGCGCAAATGTATCTACCACGTTATCAACCACGATAAAATCTAAATTGCAATCATTTGCGAATTTCATTATTACGGGGTATTGGATATAAGCCAATTCATTATCGTAAGGCAAAGCTGTAATATTGTAGTTCCGCTCATATGCTCCGGCATAATAAGCCACTCTGCTGATATTCGTCAGAAATCCTAATTGTTTGCCGGAAAACTCCGACAGAATCCATTCTCCCGCTTTTCGTTCGCCGATCTTATCAGCGCCTATGGGTATGCACAGCTTAAAAAAAGAGATAATAAATATTGCTGACAGCATTACGTAAAAAATGATTCCCGTTTCCTGCAGATTTCTGGCTGCAAAAGCGAGCCATTTTTTCAGTTTAATTTCAATTTCCAAAATTCCGACAGAAACCCATGGCAATGAAATAACTGCTATAGGCGCAAAATGCCTTCTGCTGACGTAACCGGAGAAGAACAGAACGAAAAGAGCCATCATTAAACAGCTCAAAACAAATAACAGCAGGCATGGCAATTCGTTATATATTGAGTACGGGAAAAGCCGTCTTTTCACTATTCCAAACACCAGAAAAACGAAAAAGATATGGGGGCAGGTTCCAATAAAAATATTCAGTATTTTAAAAATAACCCACAAGTATGTTTCATCTCCAATATACAATGGCGTTTCATGATGATGCAGGAATTCCGGCCTGTTAATCAGGTCTTCCGTTAAATTTGTCAATGACATTTTTTTGGGAAGGACAGAGGATATGTTTTCATAATTGAAGAAAAGATAGCATGCTGAGAGCACGAGAATTGGCAGGAGGAGATACAATATGGCAAGAACTGTTTTTCTCAACCGTGATTC
>JACRIJ010000103.1 GCA_016220095.1 Planctomycetota bacterium
CACCGTAGTGCTTTGGCACGCAGGTGCGCGAAGGCGGGCTTCGGTGCGTAAGCACGAAGCCGATGCTTCGTTTCGGTCGCCTACGCTCCAAAGCTTCAGCGACGGAGCGCGAAGGCAGGCGCTTCGGTGCGCAGGCGCAACTAAAACTACGACGACGCTTTTAGCCACAGAGAACACAGAGCGCACAGAGAGTAACGACAATTTTTAAGCGCGTACAAACGTTAATGGCTGTATTGCCTGTAAACTGTCACCAAATGCTCGTTTTCGGCTTTGACGAGGAGATGGCTATCTTGACAAAGTCGTCGTCGCTCTCTGAGGCCTCCGTGCACTCTGTGGCAAAATTCGTTTTGCCTTCTTCGTAATACGCCGTCCGTAATCTTCTAATCTTTGAATCTAAGAATCTTTGAATCGTATTTCCGGCTTTTCATACGATCGCTTTTCTCTGCCATCCGACTAACAGACCGTCAGAGAATAAATAATGCTCATGTTCATCTTGATCAAAATAAATCCATTCCTCATCTCTCGCGGATAGTTGTAAACCGTCTGGGCCGGCCATTTTTACACCCGGTTTACCGCGCAGTATGAATATCTCATCAGGCCTAAAAGGCGGACAACATAACATGGCTAAATTTGTCATGGCAGTTTCTCCAAATTATCAAGAAAGTAACGCACGCTGAACATATTGCTTACGTATCACTAATATAGTTATGCAAGTATTATGCCAGAAATGTAAAATATGGCGATTATTGCATGTGTAGCTTGTTGAATATCAATATGTTATGTGGGTTAAAAAAAATGGATTGTTTGTAATACGTGAATTGTTTGTGTGGCAACATTTTGTTGCTGAAATGGAATATATATGTTCTGTGGCCTGGTCTTGGGCAGGTATTCGGAGTTATGGGGTTTAGGGGTTACGGGGTTTAAGAGTTATAGAGTTTAGGAGTTACGAACGCCGGACTCAGGACTTAGGACTCCGAACTTAGTTCCGTCCTCCCTCCTTCGTTTTCTCTTCTTCCTTAATAAAATTTTAAGCACGAAATTCTAAACTCTAAAAAGTTATTATTTGCTTATTTTGTGGTATGACAGCATGCGGGAGAGCTGTTGGCGGAATATCCCCATTGATTGGGCGGTTTTCGTATAATTCCAGTTATTTTCCTTAAGTTTTGATATGACAAAATCGCGTTCAAATTTCTTTTTTGCCTTGCGGAAGGGCATGTTTTCCAGTTCATCCTTCTGAAGTTTATCGGCGGAGTCATTCTTATATCTGATATGTTCAGGGAGATCTTGCGGAAGGACATCGTTGTTTGGGGAGACGACGTACAGCCGCCGTATTTCATTCTCTAACTCCCTGATGTTTCCCGGCCAGGGATAATCTATGAGGGATTGGATGGCATGTTTTGAAAGCCTCAAAGGCGGCACTTTATTTTCTACGGCTGTTTTGTTTACGATGTAGTTTATAAATACATGCAAATCTTCTTTCCGTTCCCGCAGGGGAGGCAGGCGTATTTCCACGACATTAAGCCTGTAATACAGGTCCTGTCGGAACCTTCTTTCATCAATCAGTTTTTGTATGGGCTCATTTGTCGCGCACACGAGGCGCACATCTATTTTTATACTGGCGGTACTGCCGACGGGTCGGATTTCGTTGTCCTCAAGCGCCCGCAGTATTTTGGCCTGCATATCCATGCCCATGATGCCTATTTCATCCAGGAAAAGGGTGCCGTTATTTGCGGCGGCAAAAAGCCCGTTTTTGTTTGATATCGCTCCGGTAAAAGAGCCTTTCACGTGTCCGAACAATTCGTTTTCTATGAGGCCCTGAGGTATAGCCGCGCAGTTTTGCGCCACAAACGCATTGTTTTTGCGCGGGCTCAGGTGATGTATTAATTTTGCAAACAGGCTTTTGCCGGTGCCGGTTTCGCCGCTGAGTATGACAGGGGTGTTTGCGACAGCCGCGCGTTCAACAACAGCCATAACATCACGCATTACAGAGCTATAGCCTGTGATAATATCTCCGAAGGGGTACTGTCTGGCCAGACCGGGCCTGTCTTTCATGAACAGGGCGTCCATAACCTTCAGCCTTTCGGCGTGCATGGCTACGTCGCGTTTCAATTTTACATTCATTTCCTTTATGTCTTCAAGGAGCATCCTGTTGTCTATGACGGGCGACGCATTATCCGTGATTGCGGTAAGAAGGCTGAGCAGTTCATGGGGCATTGCGCGGCGTTTGGCGGAATTCCGTATGTAAATGGCGCCGGAATTTTTTCCTTTCAGTATTATTGGGATGCACATTCCGCATTCATTCCATACGGACTCTCCGGATTCCCTGGTTTTTTCAATGGTTGCCATTATTGCGGGGTCCGCGGGAATGCCGTTATTCGTTTTTATATTCCTTGAAACGGTAAGAACCGGTGAATTTTTTCTGAAAAGCAGGAGGAGCCCATTTTCCGAGAAAAGGAATCCCGTTGTTATTTCAAGGATAAAATCAAGCAGTTCGGCAAGGTTGTCGTATACGCAGAAATGCTTGCTTGCGGCGAGAAGCAGTTCATACGAATTGATATTTCTGAAATTAAGCCGTTGTTTCGCGAGTTTTTTTATATCCCTGTTAATTTGCGAAAGGTTTCCGGCATTTGCCGGGATATTGCGTTTTTTTTCTTCATGCCTGAGCCGTTCCCGGTAGAAGACGGCATTGAGCGGATCCTTCTTTTTGATATATCCGTCTGCGGCAAGGGTTAATGCTGAAACTATATTCCGCTTGCTGTTAAATTTGTCGCAGAAATCCACGGCTTCATGCGTTTTTTTGAGCGCAGAGGATATTCTGCCGCGCAGCATATCCAGTTTGGCCAGGTTTACCAGCGGGTACGCCATGTCCCAGATTATCCGGTTTTTCCTGCATATTTGAAGGCTTGTCTTGAAATATTTCCCGGCGCGCGGAAAATTCTTTTCGTGCATATAAACGTCGCCGAGGTTGTCATAAAGGATTGAGAGGTGAATGCCTTCTATTTCAGAATTTCTGCTTAGTCTGACGCCTTCGGCAAGGTATTCCTTTGCCTTTTTAGTGTTCCCTTTGAACTGGCAGCAGATGGAGAGGTTGTTACATACCATCGGCAGGAAGTATGATTTGATGCTTTCCTTTTGCCCTAAAATCAGTTTATGGGCGTTCGTAAAACACTGCAGTGCCTTGCCGATATTCCGCGTGTCCAGCAGTACCACGCCCTGCGAATTATATACGGCTATTTTCAGATTGATATCATTGATCTTTTCAAGTGTTGCGAGGGTATTTTCAACGTTTTTCAGGGTTGCATCAAGGTCGTTTTCGTATTGGTAGGCATAAAGCGTGTACGCGTTATAGAAGCGGCACTGTTCCGCGGGTTCAGCCTGGCTCAGGTATTTTTTCGCGGCGCTGAATAGTTTGCGGGCTTTTTCTTTTTCGCCGTGCATTGAATACGCATAGCCGCTTACCGTGTAAATCCTGAAAAATCCGCTTTCGCTGAGTTGGAAATCCGGCAGGCCCGCAAGGCATTTGTCGGCAAGTTCACAGGCATCGGTTATCCTGCCTGACATTGAATATGCATTGATGAGGCGTGAAGCTGCTTCTATATACAATCCCGGATTCGATGACGGAGCTGTTTCTGAAAATGCTTTCAGGTAGGATTCAATCGCCGCTTTCAAATGCTTTTCCGCGAGCAGTTTGTCGCCGGCTTCCATGTATTTGCGTGCCGGTATTATGCTGTCTCCTGTTTGTGACGTTTCATTCCCCATGGGTTGATATTATAATATGTCAAATATATTCGTCAAGAAAAAATGCAACGGATTGACGATTACGACTAACGGCTGAAGAAATGTGTAATGAGCAAGTGCTGGTATAACCAACTGCTTCCATCGGACACTGGCCGCAGTTCCCAGATCTCAGATCTCAAATTTCAGATTCCGGAAAACACCGCCTGAATACTGCAGGTACGGGGCGGTATCATTCCAGTCGCCGAGCGTGTAAACTGCATGCATCAAGCCGTTTGTTTCCAATTTCAGTTTGGAAACCTTGTGGATATGCCCGCATATAATGACGTCAAATCCCTTGCGGAATACCGCTGCGGCCTTGTTTTTAACTATACCGGAGTGCTTTTTGCCGGCATTGATGTCCATACTCGTTTTTCGCGCCTTTGCTGCGAGCCGGTATTTGGTTTTTGCAGGAAGGAGCCCGAAAATGCCGGCGCATATTTTTGACCTTGAAAGCCTTCTGAACGTGGGGTATAATTTGTCGGCAATAGCGATAGTATCGCCGTGAGTCAGGAATATTTTTGTCCCGTCAAGGCTCAGCGAATGGTTTTCGCCGAGGATTTTCATGCCGCTTTGCCATTCCAGTTTTTTGTCCGTGTAAAAATCGCGGTTGCCTTTTATGAAAAAAATCAGAACGCCGGATTTGCTCAGGTTGTTGAGCGCCGATATGGCATCTTTGTGTTCCTGAAGCTTGAGGTGGTCTTCGCCGATCCAGAAATCAAACAGGTCTCCGAGGATATATAGCGCGGCGGTATTGCCTTTCAGGCTATTGAGAAAAGAGATGAATTTGCGGGTGCGCTCTGGAAATTCCGGAGACAGGTGGATGTCCGATATGAATACGATGCGTTTATTTTCTAACAAGAATATTCTTCCTAAACTGGTATTATATCAGTTGTTCAGCAATGCGATGGTTTATCGGCGGGCAGGGGGTATCCGCAATGCGGGCATTGAGGCTTAGGCATGGGCTGGGGTTTGGGAATGTCCTTGAAACATTGCGGGCATATATAAGGTTTATCCCGGTTCGGTTGAATGGGTTGTTTTTTTTCAGAAGGCATATTTGTGAGTTTAAGGGTTACGGGGTTAAGGAGTTACGATGTAGGGGCAAATCTATGTATTTGCCCTGTTAATCGGGAGTTCAGGGGGTTAAGGAGTTTAGGGGTTTAAATTTTAGATTTAATAATTAGGATTTAACTGGAAATCTTAAATCTGTAATCTCAAATCTCAAATCTTAAATCTTAAATTAGTTTCATCCGACTTTGAATACTTTTATAAACAGCCGTTCCTGTTGTTCGGCGGCGCTGTCCACGATGCGAAGGGTTATCCTGACCGCCTTGGGGATTGGGGGTTTCTGGGCCGCGTTAGCTCCCTGGTCAATCACGGGCGAACCGGTCAGAGGATAGGGGAAATTTCCGAGGACGCTGTTATTGCGGTAATCCGATACATCCATTATGTTAACGTACCTTGGCGGCTGGTCGTCTTCGTTTTTGTCGTAGAGGAGTTCTATATTGAAAGACATGACATAATGGCACAGGTCGCTGTACCACAAGACATCTCCCTGAAGGAATCCTTTAGTATCGTCAATCCTTCTGACAATTCTGCGCAGTACGTAAATAGTACGCTGATGTTTTATGGTTTCGGGATTGCCGGAAGAATTAACTACGGCGTAAGAAGGGTCGTTTTCCTTGACGAGAAGGTATTGAACTTCAACGGGCACCGGCACGTTTTCCGTATTATATGCCATTGTCCTGAATGCCATCTGGTCTTTTGCCTGGTCAAGGCCGCTAAAGTCCGCTGAAGTTTCGCCGTCGCTGAGCCCGAATTTCTGGTTTCCCGTAGATGCCGGTATAAAGGAATTGAAATCCTTTGACATTTGTTCTATTGACGTCCTTGCGGCGTCATAAATGGCCAGCCTGGCCTTTATCGTGACAAAAATGGCATTAGATTCCATGAAGATGACCGAAATCATTCCCACAAGCACTATCATCAGGGTAATGGCAACGAGGAGCTCAATAATTGTAAAACCTGTTTTTTCCCGTTTAATCATATCTTTCATAGGCCTCTATTTGCCGGTAACTACGGATGTAAATTCGTCAATAAGGTTCGGATGCCTTTCTATTTCAGGGTTGTATTTATTGTTGTTTTCAGAATCATAATCTTTATATATTGAAACCTTAAATTCATATTGAGGCACCCTTACCTGTATATCGCTTAAGCCGCCGCCCTGATTTTTTTCCTCGGGATCAATTCTTCTAACTGCAATGGTAAAAGACAATCTTGAATACGGGTCGGTATAATCATAATTTTTTATGGCAAATTTGGATTTATCCTTGTCTGTGAGGTTTCTGATGTAGCCTTCTTCTTCGGTTGCGAGCAGGAAAACGGTTTTGGACGGATCCGTACCTTTGGCGCCTTTTGTGCCTTCGGGGAATGGGCCTGCGGGATAGACGCTGAATTTTCCGGTTTCAGTGTCAATAGGCAGTGCGAGTTCATATACGCCTTCAGGCAGTCCGTCATGGGCAATAGTTATCACTATAGGTTTCGGCAGTGCGGGGTCAAGGGCAGGGGCGTCTTCCATGGCCACTTTTATGGCATTGAAGACAGAGTCGGCAAGGATTGATGCGCCGATTTTATCGGAAGCCTTGGCCTCGCTTTTTATGTTGACAGGGAAAAGCGCGAGTATTCCCATTACGCCGAGCATCAGCACAAAAAGCGCTATGAGTATTTCAATTAACGTAAAACCGTTTTTCATAATTACAACTGCAATCTGCTATTTCGCCATGAAGACACTAAGGCGCGAAGCCTGATTCGGTGAGCGCAGTAAGAGGGATTAAGCGCGTACATCGTCCGTCCCTCGTCCCTCGCTACTCGCTACTCGCTACTCGCTACTCGCTACTGGTTACTGGTTATCTACTTCGAAATATATATCGGCATACGCACCTTGGCGGTTTCCTTGAAGAAATCCAGGAGGACTCTTTTCGTGGTTCCGGGTTCCCAGACGACGATATCCGCGGAATCGGTAGTCAATTTGGAAAAATCTTCAATTATATTATCCTGTGTAGGGTCGGTTCCTTTGGAATTAAAGTCTTTGTCAAAGAAGGGCACGTCCAGGACGCCTTCGGGCAGTATAAGCGAACCATAGGGCGTAAATCCCACCCAGCGTTTGGATTCGGATTGCGCGAAGAGCTGGGGCGGCGGTTGGTTTATGGGGTCGCTCGCCTGGTAATAAAATTCAATCTTGGACGGCAGGCGTATCGGCGTTCTGTCTTCCAGCACCTTGTCGGCTTCGGTAAACAGGCCGTCGTCATCGGTGTCCCTGTAGATAATCATTGTGGATTGTTTTACGTCAAAATAAACAAACAGGGTTATTCTTTCGGAGCGCGCGGTTTGCGCGACCTGGTCAAAAAGGGTTTGTATTATTATTCCGGCGGATTTGATCCTTGCGGGGCCTATAAATCCCATGAAAGACGCAACCGACATTGACAGTATGATAAGCATGATGGATATGACTACCATCAATTCAATGAGCGTAAATCCGTTTTGTGTCCCTTTATTTTTTTTCATCTTTTTTGTTTTCTTTAAACAGGTTTTGCATATCCCTGGTCCAGTTCTTTATGTCATCGTCTTTATCTGCGCTATCTTCCTGCCATTTACTGTCCGGACCCGCGGATTCCAGGTCATACGCCTGTGACAGGTCCATCCCGCCGGTTTTGGAATGGTCGGTTCCTTTGCGGTAATCTATGGAGAAATCCCACGAATCAACGAAACTTGCTTTCTCGTTGGTTGTCGGCACTTTTCTTCCCTGGATGAAATCCATGGTTATTTCCCATAAGATAGGCTTTACGAGTTCGTACTTGGCCTCGTTAGTTCTTTTATCATAGCTTCTTATTACCTGTTGGGGCGTGCACAGCGCGCGGCGGAGGCTGTCGGAACCGCATCCGGGTTTTTCTCCGTCAAAATCCGGCAGGCGTTTATATTTCGCCAGGTATTCAACGATGCCTTTATCAAGTATGCCAATCCGCACCTTGGTCTTGTCCACCCTTGCCTTATTCATCAGATGCCAGGCGGTTACTGTCAGGAATCCTATAAGGAATGCCAATATGCTGATGACCACGAGCAATTCAATTAATGTAAAACCATTTCTTCTGCCCATAAACATTCCGTAAAAACAATCATTTCTTCGGGGCTTCTTTTTCCGAGCCGGGTGTCTTATAGCTTCCGCCCCAGTTATTTACCTCGCAGTATTCAATCTTCTTTTCTTCCCAGTCGGACATGAATGTCCAGATGTCATAGGTATCGGGTTTGAACATTTCCGGCGGGTTTTTCTTGTCTTCAGTCTTCTTGGACGCGTTTTCGCGGTAGAAAAACGGGGTCTGGTACGGGTTGATCCAGACGTCTTCTTTAGTCTTATTCTTTTCGGTAAATTCGTATAACTGGGTGCCGGTTGATTTCTTGTATTCGTCAAAGGCGGTTACAATGTTCTTGGTACTTGCGTCAGTACCGTCGCCCTGCGGAAAGCGGCCGACGTTTTCCTGATAGGTCGTAAGTGAGCCGGTCATTTTCTGCGTCTGGTAGGCCGCTTCAGCTACGTTGGCTCTTTGCCTTACATGGCCCACGGCGGGTATAAGCAGTCCTACAAGCACTGATATTATTGCTATGACTACGAGCAATTCAACAAGTGTAAATGCGTTTTTGGATTTTTTAATCATATTTATCACCTTCAATTCATATTTACAGCGTAATCCGCAATCTTCGTATCTTTAAATCTTCTAATCTTCTAATCTTTGAATCTTTGAATCTTTGCATCTTCTAATCCATATATATTATAATACATACAATGTGAATTGTCAAATTTATTTATTAAGGTTCCCGTTGTCCGTTCCCCGGTTTCCGGTTCATTTGATGTTATATTTCGTCATTTTTTCCCAGAGTGTCTTGCGGCTTATACCGAGGATTTCCGCGGATTTATTGCGATTGCCGTTGTTCTGTTCCACTATAAACTTTATATAGTTTGCTTCCGTGCCGTCAAGCACGGCTTCAAGGGTTGTTTGGACTGCGGGCAGACCTGCCGGCATGCCCATAAGGTGTTCTTTTTTCAGTACAAGGCTGTCGCCGGCAAGGGTAATGGCCCTTTGGACGGCATTTTCAAGTTCGCGCACGTTGCCGTGCCATGGGTAGGTTTCCATGGCCAGGAGCGTCTCAGCCGGTATTGCAAAATCCCTGCCTTTGCCGAACGTCTTAATGAAATGCGAGCACAGCAGAGGGATGTCGTCAATTCTTTCCCGGAGCGTCGGAAGCTTTACGGTAACCACATTAAGGCGGTAGAAAAGGTCTTCGCGGAATGACGATTCTTTGACGGCCTTTTGCAGGTCAACCTTTGTTGCCGCGATGATGCGCGTATCCACGTTTATTGATTTTGTGCCCCCGAGGCGTTCAAATGTCTTTTCCTCGATTACCTTAAGAAGTTTCACCTGTGTGCTTACAGGCAGGTCGTCTATGTCATCAATAAAAATCGTGCCCTGATGAGCGCGTTCAAATCTGCCGATTTTCATGGCGTTTGCGCCCGTAAACGCGCCTTTTTCATGCCCGAAAAGCTCGTCCTCTATAAGGGTTTCCGGCATGGCACAGCTTATGGTGACTATTGAGTTGTTCTTTCTCGCGCTGTTGTAATGAATCGCGCTGGCAACGAGTTTTTTGCCCGTGCCGGTGTCGCCTTCTATGAGCACATTGCAATCGGATGCCGACAATACCTTGATGAATTCAAAAACCTCCTGCATTTTTTTTGATTTGCCTATTATATTTCCGAAGGCATATTTCCCGCTCAATTCTTCCTTGAGACGTCTGCATTCATCGGAGAGGCGGTGCAATTGCGAAATCTTTTCCAGCCGCAGGAGTATTTCTTCGTTCATGAACGGTTTTTGGATATAGTCATAGGCGCCGTCCTTAATGGCTTCAACGGCGGATTGAATTGTTCCGTACGCGGTTATAAGTATGATGAAGATGTCCGGCTGGGCCTGTTTCGCGAATTTTACCAGCTCGGTGCCCTGGATGCCGGGCATTTTGATGTCGGTTATCAGGCAATCAAAGCGCTCTTTTTTAACCGCGTCACAGGCCTTATTGCCGTCGTCCACGGTTGTCACGGCGTAGCCGGCGGATACAAGGTCGTCAGTAAGCGTGACAGTAATTGATTTTTCATCGTCTGCAAGAAGTATTTTCATAAGATATGGTAAATTTTATCATGTGAATACGGGATGTCAAGGAATAATTGCTGGGATCTGAGATTTGAGATCTGAGATATACTGCCTGCGGTCAACCGTTCTGGAATTAGGAGTCTTGTACCTAAAGGGACCGGGGGCTGTAGTCGTTATCCCAGACTCAAGACCTATTACTCAGGACTTCGGCGTCCTTCCTTATTCCTTCTTCATTTTTCATTCTCGTCTTACTTGAGCCCCCACAGCATCAGCTGGTGGTGTGCCTGGAAGAGGAACATGTTCAAACCGCTCTGTGTGCGGCAGTTTTTTTCCTTGGCTAATTTGATAAGCGGTGTTTCCGGCGGGTTATAGATGGCGTCAAAGACGTAGGAGCCTGCGGGTATGAATTCCGCTTCTATCGGTAGCGAATTGTCAAGGTTCATTCCCGCGGAGGTGGCGTTTACTATGATATCCGGTTTGAGGTCTTTAAGGCCTTTGATACCGACGTGATTGCACTTGAATCTTTTCACGAGCGCGCGGGCTTTTTCCGTTGTGCGGTTATAGACGAAAATGTTCGGATTGATCAGTTCTTTAAGGGCGTAGATTATGGCCCTTGCGGCACCGCCTGCTCCCAATATAAGAACCGTAGGCGGAGTTTTTTTTCCTATTAATCCTTCGTATGCCGAATCTTCAAGGAGTGCAATCTGGAATCCTGCCCAATCCGTATTATGGCCGATAAGGCGGTTTCCGCGGCGTACGATGGTATTTACGGCGCCGATGACTTCCGAATCCCTGCATACTTCATCAAGATACGGTATAATGGTGGTTTTGAAAGGCGCTGTAATGCTCGCCCCCTGGATGTTAAATTTTTTCATTGCGGTTATTATTTCTCTGGCGTTATTCACCTGGAAGGGCACGTACGCGGCATTCATCTTCTGCTGTTCAAATTGGAAGTTGAACAGATTCGGGCCTGCGCTGTGGTTAACAGGTTTTCCGAAAAGCGCGTATAAGCGCGTTTTTGCGTTTATCTTGTCTGCCTTGTAAACTTCCGAGAGTGTTTTGACCGAAAGCTGGCCTTCTGCCGAAGGCTGGCTGTCTGCGGGATGTCCGAACGTCAGCCACGAATTAAATCTTTTATATAAGATCCTTGACGGAACGCCGTTTTCGCCCATGCACAGGCCTATAAAAGGCCTTTTGGAGCGTATTCCGAATAATTTCAGGTTATCGTTAAAGCTGTTTGCGTGCGAGGCGAATTTCAATACCGACGCCTTGGTACGCGCCATTTCGGTTATTATTTTTCCTGGAGATTTGGGCGTGGAACGCGGATTATGGTATGCGGCGATTATTTTTACTCCGCGGGGTATTTTATTGAAAGGGAATTTTCCGAGCAGGTAGTGGTTGATTGTAAGGTATTGTATTTTGTGCCTTGCCGCGTTCAGCAGGGTATCATTCAGTTGTTTCAAACTGCCGGCGAATCTGCCGCCGTCCCTTGCGGTGAGGCAGGTTGCTATTATGGGCTTGTTTATTGCATTGGCGATATACGTAAGGTCAATATCCGGTTTCAAGTCAAGCCGAATTTCAATGACTTTTGCGGATTCTTCGCATGAACGTATAAGTTTTATGGCATCAATTTCGCTTTCCGGCATAATAGAGGCGCATATCATTGTATTTTCAACTCCTTAGTGAATTTTACCCATTTGTCTTCAAGGTCTCTTACGTTTCCGAATATTCTCTGGAAGGTTTTATACCCGCCTAAGCCGTTGACCTCCTCTTTGAAATACTCGTTGAATTTGCTCATATATTCGCCGTTGTTATAATTATGCAGGAAATAGACGAATGACCATGCCTGCGCGTAGTAAAGGGAACCGATTTTCGCCCTGGTCTGCGCGTCGCGCTGGGGGTTGAGGACTTCGGCCATGAATTCGCCGTATTGTTTCTGGAGAAAATCGCTTAGCGCTACGTATTGGCCTACTGCAAGCGCGGCTTGTATATTGAGCGCGCGTTCTTTGTTTATAATGCCTGTGCCCTGCACGATTTTACCGGAAGGATCTCTTCTGAAGGATTCAAAAAATGTCGCGATTCCTTCGGTAAACCAGAACATATTGTCAATTGCCTGGTTTTCCGCGGCCCTTTCGCGGAGTTTTGACTGCGTTATCGTATGTATAAGCTGGTGGGTGCCTTCATGGAAAATAATCCTGTAGGGGTCCTCAAAATCAGCCGGGAACATAAGCCATCCCTGTGCGGGGTCAAAATGGCCCATTGCGTTAACAGGCAGGTTTAATCTCGCGAACTGCCCGTACGCCATATACAAGTCTCGCGATTCAAAAATATAAACGGCAAGCACCTCCTGGTTCATTGATTCTATGTCAAGGACCGGGCCGTACATCTTTTTGAATTCCTCATAGAAGGTGAACAGCTTTTCCGAGAAATCCTCAAGCATAAGCTGTTCGTTGAATTTCTGGCTCCTGGTGATGCACAGGTAGAAGGGCGGTTTGTCGAGTTCGGCAAATTCCGGTTCATTCGGATCGGACGACTTTACGGGGTCAGGGAAGAGTTTAAATGTGTCCTTGAAATGGTTTACTTGTCCGACGCGTTTATCGCGTTTTATGAAATCGTAGTAATCTTTCTTGGTTACCCATTCAACTTTTTGGTCTCCGATATTGACCATGTCAAGTTCCGTAAGGAGTATTTTGACGTCGTCGCGGTCTGGCCTGAGCGTATTGGCCTTAAGGAGTTGTGCAATGGCTTCCTCCTGCAATCCGACCCTGGCGCACCATTGCGCAAGTTTGTAAAGGTCATCCGGGGTTGACAGCGCGGCATTTTTTTTGGTTTCGAAAATTGCTGTAATGCTTGATTTCATCTCGTTCAGAAGAGCAGGGTCAAGCATGACGGATTCCGTAAGGTGCTGTTCATAATTTTCCTGCAGGTTATTTTCTTTGCACCAATTAGCGACTTGATAAAGCAATTTAGCCGTTTCTTTGGAAGGAGTTCTCTTTTCTATGACATAGATTTCAGATGCCTTGGTTATAAGGGGTTTGATGTCTTTTTCGTAGGCTATTTCAGTAAGCTTGCGCTTGTATTGATCGTTTATTGAATTGGAATCCAATTTCTTAGGCGGCTGTTTTATGTCATTTCTGCTGTAAAAAATTATAAATAGGGCCAAGGCTATGACAGCGGCAGTTATCGTAGAGCCTATCAATATGCGTTTCATTTTCTGCCCCTGGGTGAGCGGCTTTTGCGGCAATTTTTCAGCGGACGCGCCTATGCTTTCTTTTGACCTTCTGGAAGTGACCAGGTTTTTCTTTGCCTGCGGCGGACCCGGAGTTTGAGCCGTGGGATTTATTTTCAGCTGATGCTGGGGTTTAGGTTGAAATTGGGGCTTGGCATGGAGCTGGGGTTTGGGCATGGCGGGCGGTTGTGGAGGCACGGCTGTGGCTTTCATCTGAGTGGGAGCCGCAGTGGGCTTGTCGTCAAAGGATATCAGGTCTGTAGGGGGGTTTACAGATTCAAGTTCCGCTCTGGAAGGCGTTTTCAGCGGTTCAAGCACGGGTTTGGAAGGCGATTGCCGGTCCGGGGCCGGTTGATCAATAAGGTTGCTCATGTTTGGCAAAGGCGTTGTGGCCGGTTCTGAATTGGATTGCGCGTCCTGTTGATGGGGCGTTGCCGGGGTCTCAATTATATTCATGCACTTTCCGCACCGGAATTTTTTTCCGGGGTGGAAAACAGAAGCATCAAATTTGGAGCCGCATTTTGCGCATTTGATTATATTCATCAGGATTTTATCTCTCCAGTAATATTATAACACGTTTATTCCGTAAAAGCAAATTAAATTCCCTGCCTATAATAATTTCATAAGATAGCACTCTTTACAGCCTTTTTCCCCTTTACAGCAGAAGTTGTTAAAAAGGTAAATCAGTCCCTGCGCCTGAACGGCGCTTTGTAAAGGCAAAACAAATTCGCCGCCGGTCAGCCTTTGCGCGACAAAACGGGTTACGCTGTTTTCGGCAATCTGGCCCGGGATATTGCGCACAAGCGCGTCTGCAAGCGGCGCCAAATCAGGTCTGGCATTACGCGAATATGCCGCATAAAAAGGCGCCAGGCAGTCAATGATTATAGTTGAAGATTTTTGCCTGCCTATAAGGGCGGCCGGGAAACCGAATTCCCTTGAGCCGAAATTTGTCCTGTAATTCCAGTAAGGGTCGTTGAGACTGCCGAAGAAAGCGAAAAGCGTTTTCAATGTTTTCTTGGCGTAGTCTGCGTCCGCGCCGGAATTTGCTGACAATATTTTGTAAAAGAACTTCAATATGGAATTTTCAGGGAAGGGCTGAGCCATCATGATGGAAAAAGCCGCGAGTCGCCTATGCGGGGAATTAGCGGGCCTTATTTCTCCCAGGTTCCATATACTTTCAGGCACGCGCCGGTTTTCTTCGCCGGCGCAATGCGCGAGCCAATACTCGTTAAGGGATTCAATGTATTGTACAGTTTTTTGGTCAAAATGCAAGTAATTTTTTGGTATAAGCGACGATAATCCAAAGATAATAGACTGCATGCGCGTTGCGTCATTGTCATTCCCGCAAGGCGATGTTTTTTCGAGCATTTCGCGGAATCCGTCATGCACAAGGCGGAACGGTTTTTTATTGGGCGTATAGCTGAGGCATTCCATGATGCCTGCCGTCAGCACTGCCTCCGGCCGGACTGATGACAGAAGGCCGGCGTATTTCTCTATTTTGCCGCGCCGGCGCAGTACGCCGAAATTGTAAAGGGCTTTTGATACGATTTCATCGCGGCAGGCATGGTTGATGAGCGCGTAAAAGCATTCGCCTTTTACCGGAGGCTTATATTCGCTTGCGGATTCTTCATTGCCGAAAAGGCATTCCAATTCCTCAATGGGCCGGTCAAGGAATTTTTCAAGTATGAGCTGGGGTATTTCGCCTGAAGCGGAGTTTTGCATGCAAATACGTCCGCTGTTGTCAAGCAGGGAGACGTGCAATATGACGTTATTGTAGTGAGGGTCGGTGTTGTGCCGGTGGTTTTCCCAGTCAGACGAATATATATGGACTTCCACGTCGCCCTTGACAGTGCGGTTGCCGATGGAAATTACCGCGTTTTTGAAATCCGGTCCCGTGATTCCAAGGGTCCATATCCCGGGAAAAAGCACTTCCACGCTCCGGCCGTCAAGCGTGCGGAGCATTTCCCTTTTCAGCGCTTGGTCAAACCAGAGGTGCTGTATCAGTTTCTCAGGCAAATCAATGTGAGTCATAATCAAAGCTAATTAAACAAGTAATTAATTCTTAAATCTTAAATCGTAATTTCAATTTCCCGTGGCTTCAAGCAGGTCCAGTATTTCATTGACGAGTTCCCTGGGAGATTTCAGGGAGGTATTGATTATATAATTGGCCGCTTGGAGATAATATGGCTTCCTGGATTCCATTTGCTCTTTGATTTCGGTGTACATGTCCTTTGTTGTAAGCGGGGGCCGCTGAGTGAGGGTCCTCTCGCTTTTTTTTGCGCGTTCGTATATTGTTTTCGGGTCCGCCTGGAGGAGGATTAACGCGCCTCTCTTCTTAAGGTTTTGTATGTTCTTGTATTTCAGGATGACCCCGCCGCCTGTGGCAAAGACCGTATTGTCAAGTTTTGAGAGCTCTTCTATGGCGTCCGTTTCCATGAGGCGGAACCAAGATTCGCCTTTGTTTTCAAACATCTCGCGGATGGTCATTTCGTATTTTTCTTCAATGTAATCGTCCGTGTCAATAAACTCGTATTTAAGCTTTTTGGCAAGCAGTTTGCCGATAGTTGTTTTTCCGGAACATCTGAAACCGATTAATACTACATTCATATATAAAGCACTTTAAAGTAATATGGTTTATAATCGTATCCTGTGTTCACCTGCCTGCACTGAGCAGAGCGAATGTGTGTAATCATACGGTTTTCGTTTTCAATAAAAACTTCCTGTGTTTTCATGCAGAAGCAAAATTTCAGTGCCGTTTTCGCCGTCTGTTCAGGTAATCCGTAAGCAGATGCGCTATCTTCTGCGATTGCTGCTGGTTAATCATATTGCCTTTTTCGGCGACAGGCAGTGTCATCAGCCCCATAAACGCGTAAAGCGGGAGGTGTTCGGGCGCGCTTTCCGAAAGGTTTTTGAGATGGCCTTCTATTGTAGCGATGTCTCCGCGGGCTATGGGGCCCGTAAGCGCCTTTTCCGGCGGCGCGGTTGAGAGGTTGTCCAGGGTTGAGCGCATAAGTCTTATCAGCGCCCCCGTTGCCTGCTCCCCGTTTAATCCGGATTTCTTAAGCAGGCTTACGGCTGAAGCCGTGAGCGGTATCGTATAATTGCACGCTATTACGGAAGCCGCGTGATAAAGGACCTTCATGTCCGGATTTATTTTCAGCGGTATACCGCGCATATCCGTAACAAGCTGTTCTATCAGAGGAAATATTTCTTCGTCGCCTTCGTAACACCAATAAACGCCCTGAAGGTTTTTTACCGCGGTTTCAGGCATGGCAAAACTCGCCATAGGATGCATTGAGCCGGTAAATGACTTTATCCGGCGCATTTCCGCGAGCGCTGATGAATTCAGGCTTCCACTGCAGTGCAGAATCGCGGCGCCCGCTTTGATTGCGCCGTATTTCGCGAGAAGCCCGCTGGTTTCGGCTATGGCATTATCCGCAGTAGTGATGAAAATTATAGCCGCGCCGTTGGCCGCCTTAATGGGATCGTCGTACGGAATACCTTCTCCAATGAAATTTACGGCGTTTCGCGCATTTTCCATGCTCCGGCATGACACGGCGCAAATGGCATATCCGGCAGAGCGCAGGATAAATCCTATTGTCCTCCCCAGGCGTCCCGCCCCTATTATCGCAATTTTAGAATCTTTCAATTGTTTACGCCTCTTTGCAGTTAGCCATAAAGACGCGAAGTTACGAAGGTCGGATATTTTTATCAATACTTTATCGAATCTATTAACAGGATTATACAATATGGAAATACGATATGCAAGATTTTTTTTGCATTTTTAATTTTTTTTGTTAGAGTAAAATCAGACTATATGAATTATAAGGTAGTAAGAAATAATTTAAGAAGCATTGAACTTCTTGCTCCTGCAAAAATAAACCTGTTCCTGTCAGTCGGCAAAAAGCGTCGTGACGGGTTTCACGGACTGGTTACGCTGATGCAGGAGGTCAGCCTGCACGACCGCGTCCGGATACGCCTGCGCGCGGGGAATTCAATCCGTGTAACGGTGGTTCCCGCCGTTAAAGGCGTGCCTTCGGGCAGAAAGAACCTTGTCTGCAAGGCGGCGGAGGCATTTTTCAGGCATACGGGCCTTAAAACCGGCATTGAAATAACCGTAATAAAAAAAGTGCCGGCAGGCGCCGGGCTTGGCGGGGGCAGCAGCGACGCGGCATCAACTTTGATAGGGCTTGATTGCCTGTTGAAAACCGCTCTCGGGAGGAAGAAACTTTCTGAAATTGCCGCTGAAATCGGTTCGGATGTGCCTTTTTTTATTTACGGCAGGACGGCTTTATGCAGGGGCCGCGGCGAAATAGTAGAGCCGTTTGCTTTGCGCGGGAAACTCTATTATGTGATAGTATTTCCGAACATCGCTGTCAGTACAAAATTAATATACGAAAATTTTGATTTGCACTTGACAAAAGACGTTTTATATGGTAAAATTATAGTATTAAAGTACGTGAATGCCGATTCGATATCCGGTAGCTTGCTGTTTAATTCGCTTGAGCCGGTCGCATTCAGGTTGTTTCCTCGGCTGGAAACGGCCGCGCAAGTGATGCGGGCGTGCGGCGGATTTAAAGGTGTGTTGCTCTCCGGCAGTGGTTCGGCAATATATGGTCTTTGCAGAAATAAGGAGATGGCGATAAAGACGGCGGAAATATTGAAAAGAAGATTAGGGAGATACATGGAGAAGAAGTCTGATATTTTTGTTGCGCAGACATTGTAATTTACTTGAGGAAAATATAAGAAGCTTTGGGTTTTTAGGAGTAGAGGTGTATGAAGATTACTGAAGTAAGGATTAAGTTGATGCTCGGGAGGAAGGATAAGTTGCGCGCGTTTTGCAGCCTGACATTTGACGACGTTTTTGTGGTAAGGGATTTTAAGGTTATTAACGGAGACAAGGGGGCGTTTGTTGCAATGCCTTCTAAAAAGGCCTCCGCTAAATGCCCGAAATGTCGGGCGAAGAACAGCGTTCAGTCAAGCTACTGTTCGTTCTGCGGCGAGAAGCTTGATTTCAACAGAGAGTCTCCGCAGAAACCCGAGGAATTGTACGTAGATATAGCACATCCGATAAAGCCTTTTTTCAGAAAGCATATCCAGGATGTTGTCCTTGATGCGTACAATCAGGAGGTGGAAAAATCCAAATTGCCAGGATATTCCATGGAACGCACTGAAGGCGCGGATGAAGAGTTTACTGATGTGTAATATCAGGAACGGGCCGATGTGCGATTTGTGATTTGCGATCTGAGATCTGTAATATGGGATATGCAATGTGGGATATGAGATAGTCTATTTAAATGGAGGAGATATTCTATGCCGGAGTTAAGACAGAACATTGCTACCAATGAATGGGTGATTATTGCCACTGAAAGGGCGAAAAGGCCTGAGGAATTCAAAAAGTCCAAGGAAAAAACGCCTCTTCCTGAATTCAACGCAACTTGTCCGTTCTGTCCGGGTAACGAAGGTAAGACCCCGCCGGCTTCTTTGATAATCAGCGATGGCACTAAATGGGCCGTAAGGGTTATGCCGAATAAATTCGCCGCTTTGTCTCCCGAGGGGGACAGGGTGAGGAAATTTGAAGGCATTAAACGCAGTATGGCCGGCGTAGGCATCCATGAGGTCATAGTGGAAACGCAGAAACATAACATAACTACGGCTCTCCTGCCCGAAGACCATATTGCCAAGATTCTTTCCGCGTATCAGAAGCGCTATCAGGCGGTTTCGCAGGACACGCGCATGGAATTGATAATACTCTTCAAGAATCACGGCGAGGCCGCGGGGACTTCTTTGGAGCATCCGCATTCGCAGTTGGTCGCGACTCCTATAATGCCGTCCGGCGTCAGGACGAGAATGAATGAGGCAATCCGTTATTTTGACGTGAACGGCGAATGCGTGTTTTGCAAAATGCTGCAGGAGGAATTGAGGATGCAGGAAAGGGTAGTGCTGGAAACGGATAAATTCGTGAGTTTCATACCGTACGCGGCGTTTTCGCCGTTCCATATATGGACGCTTCCTAAAAGGCATACGGCCAGTTTCGGCGAAATTGCGCAGAATGAAATAACGGATCTGAGCGTTCATTTGAAGAGCGTGCTCGGTAGGATATATCACGGCCTCGGAGACCCTGATTTCAATTATGTCGTAAGGTCAGCCAATGCAAACGCGCGCGCTTCGGATTATTTCCACTGGTATATCAGCATAGTGCCGCGCCTTACAAAAGCCGCGGGATTTGAACTGGGGTCCGGCATGTTTATAAATATCGCTTTGCCTGAACAGAGCGCGCAATTCCTGAAGAACGTCAGCGTGCCGAAATAGGTGACTTGTACGAAGGAGGAAGAAGGAAAATGAAGGAGGAAGGACAGCGGACGATTACGAAACTACAGAGACGCTCTGATTACGACACGGAATGAAGGGTGACGACAAGACGAAGCTTCGCAGGAGCGCACTGAGCGATTTTAATGTGACGCAAAAAAATGGAAACTTTAGGACAGGTAAATATCACTCGGAGCATAATATACTTGGCATTCATAGCCAGCGCTAAGGTAGCCGCAACCTTTAGGTTGCGCTGTAATACTGGATTCTAAGCGCAGGCTAAAGCCTGCGGCTACCTTCAAATGTCAAGTATATTATGCTCTC
>JACRIJ010000102.1 GCA_016220095.1 Planctomycetota bacterium
GTCAAAAGCCTGATACTTACGCCATTCATGGCGTTATATTAAGGGCATGAATGCCCTTCATATTTCTCAGCCTTCCATAACCCAGCCATAAATGGCTGGGCTACTAACGTCCTTTAATGCCACCTCTACTGAGGCGATACGCATCACATCGTATTTTTATTGAATCTTTTCCTCTAATCCTGTATATTATTTTCTGTTTCCTGTTTTCTTTTTACAACGTTTTACCAGGAGGTTGTGTCATGAAATCCCAGAAATTTATTGACGTTACTGAAAAGTATGGCGCGCAGAATTACAAGCCGATTCCCGTGGTCATCTCACACGCCAAAGGCGTATGGGTATGGGATGCTGACGGTAAGAAATACATTGACATGTTAAGTTCATATTCCGCGCTTAACCAGGGGCATTTGCATCCCGCTATTATAAAGGCCGTCAAACAGCAATTAGGCCGCGTTACGCTCACTTCGCGCGCGTTTTATAACGACCGCATCGGCGAATTCTTCAAAGCCGTGACCGGCGCCTGCAAAATGGACAAGGTTCTTCCCATGAATTCCGGCGCCGAGGCCGTAGAAACCGCCATAAAACTCGCCCGCAAATGGGGCCATACGGTCAAGGGCATTCCTGAAAATTCCGCGGAAATCATCTGTTGTAAGGACAATTTCCACGGCAGGACCACTACGGTCATCAGTTTTTCCACGGAACCGCAGTACCGCGCGGGTTTCGGGCCTTTTACCCCGGGTTTCAAAATTATTGAATACGGCAATGCCGAAGACCTTGAGAAGGCCATAACGCCCAATACGGCGGCATTCCTTGTGGAACCTATACAAGGCGAGGCCGGCATCGTCATGCCGCCCGCAGGATACCTTAGAAAAACCCGTGAAATATGCTCTGCTCATAACGTACTGTTTATCGCCGATGAAATCCAGACCGGTTTCGGCAGAACGGGCAAATTGTTCTGCTGTGAACACGAAGGCGTAAAACCGGACGTTCTGATAATCGGCAAGGCATTAGGCGGCGGAATAATGCCGGTTTCCGGCGTATTGAGCTCGGCTGAAATAATGAGCGTATTCAAACCCGGCGACCACGGAAGCACTTTCGGCGGCAACCCGCTCGCCTGCGCAGTAGGCATCGCGGCAATCAACGTCCTTATCAAGGAAAAACTTGTGCAAAATTCCGCGAAAATGGGAGCGTATTTTATCAACGAATTGAAAAAACTTCAGAGCCCCATAGTAAAGGACATAAGGGGCAAAGGATTATTTATAGGCGTGGAAATCAAAAAAGAATGCGGTACCGCGCGCAAGTATTGCGAACAATTGATGCATCTCGGCGTGCTTTCCAAAGAGACGCACGACCAGGTCATCCGTTTCGCGCCGCCGCTGAACATAAAAAAACAGGAAATAGACTGGGCGCTTGAAAGAATAAAATCTATATTAATTAACAACTAAGACTGATTGCACAGATTGAAGCTCCCTGCTGCAAGTCTTCGGCGAGCTTAGCCGAGCCGTAGCAGGGAATTCGCAGGCGGGTGACGATTAACAAGATGCGGCATAGACAGACAAAAACGCTTGCCCCATCCCATCAAGGAGGGGGGAATTACTTCAAATGGCCTAAATATTACTTTGCATCGGATGTACAAGATGCAAAGTGAGCTTGCCGAAGTGCCGCTGATAGTTACTCACTGCTAAACAATATCGTAAATCGCAAATCGTATTCGTAAATCGTAAATCTTAAATCTTAATTCTTAAATCGTTCCTGTCCAGTACTTCCCGCACCTTTGTCAAAAACGACGCGGGCGTAAACGGCTTCTGAATAAACATCAATCCTTCATCCAGCACTCCGTGGTGCACTATATCATCATCCGTATAACCGGACATGAAAAGCACTTTCAAATCGGGCATAATCCTGCCTATATGTTTAGCGAGTTCGCCGCCGCTCATCTGCGGCATCACGACATCGGTTATAAGCAATTGAATCGGCTTGCCCGTATAGGCTTGTATGAATTTCAACGCCTCTGCCCCGTTATTCGCGCCATGCACGTCATAACCGTTATCCTGCAGTACGGCGGTAATAAGCGAATATACCCCCTTATCGTCTTCAACGAGCAATATTGATTCCGAACCGTGTTTAAGCGCCGGCTGTTCATTTTTTTGCGCGGCATTATCTTCGCGAACCGCTTCTTCGGGTATGCCGGGAAGGTATATCTTAAATGTCGTGCCTATCCCGGGTTCGCTGTAAACCACGACGTGTCCGCCGCTCTGTTTGACAATGCCGTACACCGTGGAAAGCCCGAGTCCCGTGCCCTTGCCCTGCTCCTTGGTTGTAAAGAACGGTTCAAATATATGCGACTTGACTTCATCACTCATCCCTGTACCCGTATCGCTTACTGTAAGCATGATATAATCTCCGGCCGCCATATCGGAATGCCTGTCTGCTTCATCAATCCTAACGCTGTCAGTTCCTATGGTCAATACACCGCCGTTAGGCATAGCGTCACGGGCATTTACAGAAAGGTTCATAATAACCTGTTCAATCTGGCCGGGATCCGCTTTTATCCTCCCTGTCTGCGGCTTCAGAACGGTTTTCAGCTCAATGTTTTCCAAGATAATGCGCCTCAGCATCTTTTCTATGTTGACAATAACGGCATTAATGTCAAGCACCTGCGGCGAAAGTATCTGCTTGCGGCTGAATGCCAAAAGCTGGCGCGTCAGTGCAGACGCGCGTTCCGCGGCATTCTGCATCTGTTCTACATACCCGAAACGCGGGTCATTCCTGTCAACGGTATTCATAAGCATCGAATTGTATCCGCTGATTATCGTCAAAAGATTATTGAAATCATGGGCAATGCCTCCCGCGAGACGGCCTATAGCCTCTATCTTCTGCGATTGGCGCAACTGGTCTTCTATCTTCTTACGCTCCGTATTGTCAAAAACATACCCCTTGATTCCGGCAAGGCCTCCATGGCTGTCAAAATCGCCGACGACATTCGCTATTATGAACACCTCCCTGCCGTCAGTACGCTTCAATTCCACCTCGCAGTTCTCAAGCTTTTTCTCAAGCCCCAAGCGCGCAAGAAATTCCTCTTTTGCCGCGGCATCGGCAAAAAGCGAAAAAAAATCAAAATCCGCCGCGCACTTATCCGATTCAAAACCGAATATGCGCGCGAATGCCGGGTTGCACGATATAATCCTGCCGTCTGAAGACAATATGAAATCACCCGCAAGGTCTTCTTCAAAAAACCTCCTGTACCGCTCCTCGCTTTTGCGCAGGGATTCGCTTATCTTCTTGAATTCCGTAATATCCAGCAGGGATGCAACGCTCTTCCCTGTTTCCGGAATTACCGATGTGGACATGTAAATGTCCCTGATTTCGCCTTTTTTATTGGCCAGCCTGAATTCGTAATGCCTCGGAACCCCTTTTGACACAATCCTGCGCGTGACATGATAATCGTATATCTTTTTCCAGTCGTCTTCCACTACAAATTTCTTAAAAGTCATGCTATTCTCAATCTCTTCCCTGGCATATCCCGACAGCTTTACGAATTCCCTGTTGGCAAGAAGTATCCTGTCTTTTTCATCCACTATTACGGTCGCGTTGCCCGTGGTTTCAAATATCGCCCTATACCTGTCCTCGGATACCTTCAGGGCCTTCTCGGTCTTCTTGCGCTGAAGCACCGTGCCTAACTGGGTCGATACGGTAACTACCATATCCATAATGTGCTCGTCTTCGTCCCTGGATTCAAACGAACAAAATACCATAACAGCGACAACTTCGTTGTCCGCGACAACCGGTATGGCCATGCATGTCATGAACCCGACATCCTTCGCGCCATCAACCTGAACAAAATCCTTTGCCAGGGAAATATCCCTTACCCAGCGGGGCTGTTTTAACAGGAATACCGCGCCGGGAATGCCGATGCCGGAAGGAAACGAAAACTCTCCCGACCCCTGAAACCTGAACTTTTCCAATTCCTTATAAGAACCGTGCCATGTCTGCGAATACAAAAGGAATTTATTGCCCTCATCCGGCACCCATATCTCGCCGTACGCCCACCCTATGGCACTGCATACCGCGCGAAGCGTTATCCTGTAGGCATCGTCAAGGGTCGTGGAATCGTTTACAAGCAGGGTTATGGACTGGAGCATCCGCATCTCCTCCTCCGCTTTCTTGCGCTCGGTTATGTCCTGCACCGTGCCGATCATCCTTGCCGCCGTGCCGTCATCATTGAAAAGCACCTTTGCCTGTTCATATATGTACCTCTCTGTTTTATCCGGCATAAGAATGCGGTGGTCTATGCGGTAATCCGATTCTTTCTTGAGCGCCGCCTGTACGGAACCCTTTACGAAATCCCTGTCTTCAGGATACACCCTTTCAAGAAATGACTCAAAAGTTAATTCGAATTCGTGCGGCTTTAAGCCAAAAATACGATATACTTCATCAGACCACAACAGTTCATTTTTAGCAATGTCCCAGTCCCAGTTTCCGATATGCGCGATACGCTGGGCCTCGACAAGCGATGATTCGCTCTTCCTCAACTCTTCCTCCGACATCTTACGCTTGATTACCTGCCCTAACTGGGCCGCCACAGACGTAACCATGCTAATCAACCGTTCATCTTCCTGCCGTTCCTTAAATGCGAAGAAAATCATTACGGCAACAATTTCTTTGCCGACAAAAACAGGTATGGCCATTGCGGTTTTAAGCCCTGCCTCTTGTGCCAAATTGCCCCTTATGAAATCCGGATTCTTCGTGACGTCCTTAATCCATAAAGGGTTTCCATCCTGAAAAACTTTACCGGGAATCCCGATGCCAACGGGAAAAACAGTATCTTTGCTCTTGACATTAAAATCATCCAGAACATCGTCAGCCTTATATATGGCAACATTGTCTTCAAGCCATTTCCCGCCGGCTTTAGGCATCCATATTTCCCCGTAAACCCACCCCGTAGCAATACTGACCTTGCGCAATATTATTTCCATCGCTAAACCGAGGCTCCCGGCATCATTAAGTTCTGTTGTAATTGATTGCAGTAATTGCACGGATTCTTCCGCGTTCCTGCGCTCGGTGATATCCTGTATGGTTCCGGACATCCTGACCGGGTTGCCGGATTCGCCACAAATAAATACGGCCTGCATATAAATGACTTTTGTGCGGCCGTCCGGAACGACGATACGGAATTCCTCCTTGAACGGTTTTTTTTCGGACATTGCAATATCAATCATCCGTTTGATTCTTTCAGCGTCTGCCGCATGAATTATCTTCACCAATGCATTATAGGATGACTCATAGGTATAAGTCATTCCCTCCTCGCGGGAAAATCCGAGAATATGGTAAAGTTCTTCCGACCAGTGCACCTTGTCATTTACCATATCCCAATCCCAATTCCCTATCGCAGCCATTTTCTGAGCCTCTGCAAGGGATGATTCGCTTTTCCTGAGAGCCTCCTCCATTTTCTTCCTCTCGGTAATATCCGTGGAAATGCCGCATACCGCGTAAGGAATGCCTTCGGCATCAAACAATGGGAATTTAACTGAAATGTACGTACGCAATTTGCCATCCATTAAAACGGTTTCTTCAACTTCAAGCGGAGTACGAAGAGACAATACCTTGCGGTCATTCGCGACAAGGGCATCAGCTATTTCCTCAGGAAATATATCGTGGTCGCTTTTGCCCGCTATCTGACCTGCGTTTATATGGCAACTTTCTTCAAATTGGCGGTTGACCATGATAAATTTTTCTTTAATGTCTTTTACATAAATAACCGCGGAAGAATTATTTATTATAGACCTCAAACGCTCTTCAGTCTCCGCAAGCGACGTACCAAGCTGTCTTCGGAGCTGGTCCCGTTCCATCGCCTCTACCGCGAAAGCAATATGCTCGGTGAGGGAACTCAGTATTTTAATTTCTCCTTCCCCGAAAAAATCCGCATCTACCGCATAAAGGCAGATTATCCCGAACACGTATTCCTTTGCCATAAGCGGGAAAACGCCTACGGAATGATAGCCGCGCTTAAGCGCCTCTTCATGCCACAAGAGCGCGCCATGGTTGTTTTGTATATCATTGTATACAAAAGGCCTTTTTTCGCGGTATGCCATGCCGCCCGGGCCCCTGCCTTCAGGAATGTCGTCCATGGAAACGCGGATTTCCCCGAGATAACCGTCTTCAAATCCGCTGTACGCAACGGGTTTCAACAGACGTTCCTTATAATCCGGCACTCCTATCCATGCCATTTTTAATAAACCGCTTTCAACTATATGCCTGCAGGTCTCCTCAAACAACTTGTTCTTATCCTGTATGAACGTCAAAGACCTGTGTATGTGATTGACATGGGTTATCATCTCGTACAACCTGTTCAACTGCCTTATTTTCAACGCGGATTGTTTTTCTTCTGAAATGTCCTTTTGTATCGCGAAAAGTCCGATGACCTCCCCGCTATCGTCCAAAATCGGATTGGCAGACTCCTCCACTATTACAAGCCGGCCGTCTTTCGCCGCATTAATCATCTCTGCCTGCGCAACCTGCTTGGACAATACCGCTTCCCAAAAAGCCTTGTATTTGCCCGAATCCATCTTACTGCTTTTCAGTATCTTCGGAGTAACCTTGCCTATTACTTCTTCAGGCGCATATCCGTAAAGGCGCGTGAATTCCGGATTGACATACGTAAATACGCCCTTAAGATCGGTCATAAACATCACTTCGCCGGATGTTTCAACCGCCTTGCGCAGTTTGTTCAACTCACTGCTTCTGCTTCGCTCATGCTTCTGTATCGGCCTTACAACGAACAGGTAAATGAACGGCACAACGAACATACTAAGCGTTAAAGTGTCCAACACTGCCAGCGTAAAATGCGGAACTATATTTCCCAATCCCGTCACTTCTATGACTGTCATTATAGCAAATTCCATAGCGGCAGTGTAAAGCACGACTATAAACGCTATTTTTACAATATTGGGTATACGTTTCATAAAAATTCAGACTTGTTCCTGGTCCGGTATGTCCGTGCGCAATTTCAGGAAATGGTCTATGTTTCCAAGAAACAAGTCAAGCAATTCCGGCTCAAAATGCCTGCCGCGCATGTTTTTCATGATACTCAGCGTCTCTTCAAGAGGGAACGCTGATTTGTACACGCGTTTTGAACTGAGCGCGTCAAAGACGTCCGCTATGGCTACAATGCGTCCATATATATGTATATTATCGCCCTTCAACGCGTTGGGATATCCCGTACCATCCCATTTTTCATGATGCTCCATGGCTATTATCTGGCCGGCTCTTATGGTGTCGTATTTGTCCGATTTATCAAGTATCTTGCCGCCTATGGTAGTATGGGTCTTCATTACCTCAAACTCCTCCTCGGTCAGCTTGCCGGGTTTGAGCAGTATCCTGTCGGGTATGCCTATCTTGCCGACGTCATGGAGCGGCGAGGCATAAAGGAGCAATTCACATTCCGGATGCGACAGCCCGTATAATTCGGCAAGTTTCTGCGAATAATAGCTCATCCTTACAATATGCGCGCCGGTCTCCATATCCCTGAATTCCGCCGTCTTGCCGAGCCGCAGGCATATCTCGTATTCGGTCTCTTTGGCGGACTTCAAGGCGTTCTGTAACTGCAACGTCCGTTCCTTCACCTTTTCTTCAAGGGTCTGGTTCATTGTCTTGAGAATATCGTTGTATTTCTTTACCCTGATGTAAGTCAACGCGCGCAATTTAAGCTCGGTTATGTTGTACGGTTTGTCAAGAAAATCGTTCGCCCCAAGCTGTAATGCCTTAATCCTCTCCTCGCTGTCGCCGGTTATGACAATGACGGGGATTAACTTGAAATTCTCATCGTGTTTTATCAGTTCAAGGGTCTTGAACCCGTCCATTATAGGCATGTTGAGGTCGAGAAGCACTATGTCCGTGTCAGGATAAAGCTTGAGTAAATCTATGGCTTCCCTGCCGTTGCCGGCCTTGATAACGTCAGCCTTGTGTTCAATATTGAACGCGCGTTCAATCAATGTAAGATTATCCGGTTCATCGTCAACAGCCAGTATTCTTATTTTTTCCATGCGTGCAAAACTTCCTTAACAACGGATTAACTGAGACTGTTTAAACAACAGATTTAACAGATTAAACGTATTACTACGGAGAGCACAATATACTTGACATTTGAAGGTAGCCGCAGGCTTTAGCCTGCGCTTAGAATCAAGTATTACAGCGCAACCTAAAGGTTGCGGCTACCTTAGCGCTGGCTATGAATGCCAAGTATATTATGCTCCGAGTGATAACTATTGCAAACCGAAGGAACACTGCTACGTTAAACTCCAGCCTCCAGACTCTGAACTTCGTCCCGTCCTTCATTATTCATTCTTTATCTTGAGAACGGCAGCATCCTCAGATACACTTCCAGCGACAACGTCGCCATCGCCGTGGTATATACGCGGCTCTTCGCCCATTTCTCGTCCGCGGGGCTCCAACTGCCGTCCTCACAGCCCTGCGTGTCCATTATCGTGGTAAGAAATCCCGTCATCTGTTCATTCCAAAGGTCCCAGTATCCGCCGCCTAACTGGAACATCGCAAGGCTCGTCTGGTAAATATGATAAAAATTGACCTCTTCGCTCTTCCATTTGTCGTCTTTCAACACTATCTCAGCGCCGTTAAGCAGTACGGGTGAATCATTCCTCCAACCCATCAGTATCCTCGCAATTATTCCAACTGATGTTATCGTGGTTGAGCCCTGGCCGAAATCCCTGTATCCGACCTTGCCGGTAGAATTGTCTGTCATCCGGTCCAGCCATTCCGACGCGCCTTCAAAACCCTGTGCAGGCACGTCAAGGCCCGCAAGCCTGCCCGATTTAAGGGCGAATACCTGCCAACCGACTAACGACGTATCGTTGTCGTTGCAATTCGGCTTATAACGCCAGCCTAACCCAGGCGTCTGGGCCGATATGATAAAATCTATGCCTTTCTGGGCCGGTTTTTTCAGCGTGGCATCTCTCGTCATACCGTATAATTCCGACAACGCGAGCGTTGCCATCGCCTGTTCAAACATGCTTATGTCGTTCGTATTCGGATTCACAAATGCGCCGTTCTTGTCCTGCACGTCCAATAACCACTTCACCGCCTTGTCTATCACGGACCTGAATTTTTCCCTCTGCTCTTTATCATCGTCCTTGTTCTTTTTATCCTCGTCCTTATCCTTGCCAACTTTTACCTTGTGCGTGTATCCGGCACCCAAGAAGCATAACAAAGAGAGGGATGTCGCGGTAACGTCATATTCCCCCTGTATGGAAGATTCATCATCTCTCGCGGGTCCCTGGCATTTGCCCATATAACCGTTAAAATCCCAATGGCCGTCTTTTTCCTGGTGCCTCATGAGCCAATTCAAAGATTTTTCAACTGCCTGCCTGCCGCGGGCATTGCCGTTGAACGCGCCCGCGGAACTCTCCTGGCCTTCTCCCGAACGCATTCCGTAATAACCAGAGGATTCGTCAAGATCCGTATCAAGTATCATAGCGGTTATGTTTTCCTCCGCCGTTTTCTGCACCTCGGTTTTGTCCTTCGCCTTTTTCGCGTTTTCCATCACGGATGCTATAGGCGGCCTTGAAAGGTATCCTTCAAATTCAGGCTTGTTTCCCTGCCACCAGGCCTGCATCTTCGCGAGGTCATAACCGAAATCCTGGCCCGTCATCTGCCACATTACGTATTGGATTTTCCATTTATAGAACTGGTCGGTCTGCACGGCGTATATGCCGACAAGCTTTTCCATTGTTTCTTCGTCCTTGAAACCGTCAAGCGTAAAAAGCGTGCCGATATTTTCCACGGCGCGCATTACCGTTGTCTGTTCTTTCGCGTCAAGCGCCTTGATAAGCTCCTGCCTGAGCGGTTCGCGCGACCCGAGCGCCACAAGCGCTCTGACCGCATAATACCTCAATGACGGCAATGAATACCTGCAGGCATGCTTCATGAGCGCCGGCGCCGCGGATTCGTCACCGATATTCTCAATCGCCCTGATGACCTCTACGGCCACATCAATGTCTTCATCATCAAGCAATTTAATGAGCTTCGGCACCGCTTCTTTGCATTTTATCCTGCCAAGCACCCTCGCGCATTCGGCCCTGATGCAACCGTCCTTTACGGACAATTTATCCATCAGCATCTGCGGGGTGATCTTTGACGGCTTTTTGCCTGCCGGCTCAGTGCGCGCGGATTGAAATGCAATTGCCAACATGAATACCACTGCCACAAAAATAAGAATTGCTTTTCTCATACAACCAACCTCCTAAAAAAATTTTCCAACAGAAAAATTTTTTTATACACTTAACACAGCTATTGTAAAACATTCCATTATTCTTATTGTTAATTCTTAATTTTTAATTCTCAGTTTATAAACTATCATTACAAACGCCAGGCACAGCGCAATCAATATAAACATACTGCCCCTGTTTTCCACAAGCCTGCTGACAATGCATTTTCCCGCGCCGCTTGAATTTGAACCCGTTGACTGCACAATAACCTCGCCGCCTTCAATCTCAACGCCCTCAAGCACCGTATCGGTCAAGGTCATCTTATTGCCGTACACGGGCGCGCCTGTAACCTGTATTGATGCTCCCGAAGAAGCGCCTACGGCATACAAGTTGCTGTTAATTGCCAGCGAGGCGCTGAAATTCGCATTATCCGCCGCTATGCCCGCGAAACTGTACGTCAACAGCCAGTAAGACGTCGTGCCCTTGGCAAGCGTCTTATTCAAATCCGCGAAAATAACCGAACCGTTATCCGACTGGAATGTCTGCCGCGTGCCTATTTGAAGCTCGCCTTCATCCGCAACTCCGTCGCCGTCAGTGTCTTCAATAAGCCGCACGCCGAGCGTTTTGATGTCGTCATTCTCAATGCCGGTTCCCGACGATGTAAATGCTATCCAGCTGACATTAACGTCTTCCACGTCGCCGGCAATTATCGCCAGATGAAGCATGCCGGCATCGGGTTCGTTTTTGGCCAGCGATACCGCTGAAGGCATGTGCGGGCCTGAAGCCACGGCTATAGTGCCTTCATTGCTGACCGTCTTGGTGGCGCCCGCGACGGGATACTCGCCTACAATATACGCGGAAGACGAATCAGAAACTATCGTAACATTCAAACCCGATGAAGGTATAAGTTCAAGGGAAAATTGTTTGTCCAATTGCGCGTTGCCCGAAAACGCATAGCCTATCAGAAACGCCTTGGTTTCGCCGTCATTCAGGGTTTCATTTATCTGGTCAAAAATTATTGCCCCGTTGTCAGCCGCAAATGTCTTGCTTTCGCCTATCTGGATATCTTCGGCATCAATAATGCCGTTATCATTGACGTCCTTGTAAAGACTGACGGCGCTTATGTCAACAGATTCATCGCCCGTGCCGCTTGCGGCAAAGGCCATGGAATTTACCTGCAAAATATCGTCAGGGCATACGGCGGATATCTCCACCTGGAGCATTTCAACGTCTGTTGAGGCATTTGTAATATTGGATTCGTAAGGAGTATACTGCCCGGTCGCGACTGTAATGTAATTCGCGTTAAGCGGCAGGACATTCAAGGTTACAGGAATAGTATACGGAGAATTTGACGCGGCGGCATCAACGACTATTATGCTCGCGGAATAAGGCGAATTTGCCGTTGAAAGCGACGAAGTATCAAACGAAATCGCTACGGTGTCTTTTTCCGTTGAAGCGCTTCCTTTATAGGTATCAAGCGAAATCCATGAGGCCGTATCCGAGGCAACCCAATTAAGCATTTTTCCGCCGGTATTGAAAATCTTGATTGATGCCGCGGTATCGTTTCCGTACAAAACCGAAATATCAAGGGCCTTCGGTTCCGTGGAAATTTCCGGCGGCGCCTGGCTTACAACATTAACTGTAACCGCAACGGTCTGCGGACTGTTTGACGCGTTGGACGCGGCTATGGAAAGCACAGCGGAATACGGAGAACCGGCCGCGGTAAATCCGGAAATACCAGGTGTAACGGTTATAGTGTCTATATCCGAACTGTTGTCGGAAGCGCCGCTTAGAGCGCCTAATTTGAGCCACGGCGGCGCGCCTGTAATATTCCAGTTAAGAGGCAGGCTTCCGCCCGAGGAATTCCATATCTGAAAGGATTGCGGAGAAGGGTCAGTGCTGTATTCCACTGCCGTGAACGTGAGCAGATTGGAGCCAAGCCCTATGACAGGCGGTTTGGCTGAAATATTGAACACGACGGTTACGGCCTTTGGCGTGCCGTAAGTAACGCCATCAGCGGTTATTGTAACGGACGTGGAATAATCGCCCGGCGTAAGCGAACCCACGGACGCGGTAAAGGATACCGTATCGGTCTCTATGGAAGTGCTTCCGCCTGACGGATTAACGGCAAGCCATGTCGCGGAATCTTCTTTTGCAACGGTCCAATTGAATGAGCCGGTGCTGGAATTCCAGATGCTTATGGTCTGAGTTGCCGGGTCAGCGCCGCCTTCGGTAGCGGTAAACTGCAGAAGACCGGGGTCAACGGTAAGTGAAGGAATTGTCTGCCCTGTTGCTTCGGTATAAGCGCTCGTCTCAACGTCTTCGGCATTTACGGCATATACGTAATACGTATGAGTACCGGTGACAGTATCGCTGGCAGTCGTAGGCGTAGAGTTATAAATAAGCGTACCGGAACCCGAGATGCCGTCCCTGTAAACCTTATAATGGTGCTGTGCCCCGCCGCTCTGCCATGTAATAACTATATGGTCGCTATATGAAATACTGGCATCGGCGGAAATCGGGGTATTCGCAAACATGCATTTTGTAGAACTCGAACCTGACGCGTAATTATTGAAATTATCATAGGCCTTGACGCGGTAGTGGTATTGGGTATTTGCCTGCGGAGGAAATGCCGGGTTGTTAGTGGAATAGTCGGCCCATGAATTTGTCACTGAAGTGCCCACCTGAATATAAGTACCTGCGAAACCGCCGGAATCCGGCGCGCGTTCAATAACATACTGATAAAGGCCCGACTCGGCATCCGTTGACGCCGCCCAAGCCAGGTCAACCCTATTTGGAGTAACCAGCGTCAATACAGGGTCATTGGGCACCGGCGCGGGAGACGTGATATCAGAAGAACTCGTGCCTACGGTATCATTTCCAAAATTATCAACGGCCGTGACGCGGTAGTGATATTTCGTATTAGCCTGCATGGGATCGGACGGGTTATTAACCGCGCTGTCCGTATAAGTATTGGTTACAGGCGAAGCAAGCTGTATCCAGATACCCGGGATACCGCCGGAATCCGGCGCGCGTTCCAGAACATAAGGCGCAAGGCCTGACTGGGTATCAATTGCGGCGGTCCAGGTAACGGTAATCTGGCTTGCAGAACCGCCGGACAACACCGGCGAATTCGGCGTAGGCGAAGGCGCGGTAGTATCAACGGTATAAACCAGAGTCCAATCGCTGAGGGTGGGAGTAAATACATTTATCGTAGTAGAAAAATTCGCGCGAAGTTTAATCGCAGTTTCTGCCTGAACCGCAGGAATAGTATTGAGAACTGTACCTGAAACAACATTTGCCGACAATGTAGAATCATCAGACGCCTTGAGCACATCAACGGTTATGGAAGTACCTGCAGGCCCGCCGTTTGAGGCGTCGGATTTTGTAAAAGTCAAAGCGCCCCACTGATAAAGTTTTACCGGCGCTATGGAAGGACCAACCATACTCCCGAAGGTAAGATATTCTGTTGGAATAATACTGGTGCTCGTTACAGTCGCTGTAGGATCTGCTATTGCATATTTACGCCTATTGTAATGCGCGACAATTTCATTTGCCAAAAGCGCCCTGTTATATATACGGAATTCATCCATCCGCCCGGCAAATTTATAATTAGCATCGGTGGTCCAACCGCTTATCCTGGCCGTGGCCGAGACATTCCTGCTTAACGGCGCACCTTGTTTTTGCGATAGCGTCTGTGCCACGCCGTCTATGTATAATGAATTACTTGTAACAGCGCCGTTATTAAATATCGCTACAACGTGCACCCACCTGTTCGCTAACCCGGTAGTGTTTATGCCGTACACATCGCTATTTGCGGTATTATATCCAAAAAAACCGGCTGACACCAACTGTAAATCATACGAAGACCATCCAAAAGGCATCCTGCCGCTGGCGCCATAAGTGCCGTCCCAGTACATCCAGAATTCAACGCTTGTCTTGGCATTGGCCGTAGCAGTATCAACGCCGGCGCAGTTAACGCTGACCGTATCATCGGTACCGTCAAAAGACATTGAATACCCCGATGGAAATCTTACATCACTTCTGCTGGCCCACTGGCCGCCGTCAGTGCCCTGCCAACCATAAGGCGAGGCAAAACTGCTCATCGTACCTAAATTACCTTTTGTTGAGCCATCATAAACAGAAGTTCCCGCACCTTCGTCCATATGCCATAAGGCCACAAGCCCGGATTCGTCGTAATCTTTAGCGAAGGTTTTTCCAAAACTGCCTGTTGCCGCGGACGCGGGATTATTGTAGAACATGCAGATATATTTATCAACACTCGCGGGCAATGAATCCACCTTTATCCATATTTTGGTCGAAGCCGTATTTATGCCGGATTCTATCCAATGCGGATATACGATAGTCCATTTGGATCCGTCATAGTCATAAGTAAATGTAAACCTGATGTCAGAGCAGTCGGCATTCATATACCCCGACGAAATCAGGGTAGCCGTATTAATAGTAAAAGACACATGCTGATTTGTCAATATAGACGCGTTTGGATTTGTGATTCTTATTGTCGCGCCTCTGCTCCATACGCCAACCTTACCGGTGGCCCACGCAGTTTCTGTTCCGACGCCGGACACTATCGGCACCGTGGAAGCGAATTTTCTCACGCGAACCCAATCCCAATATGCGTCATAAGCCTGCCCGCCGTTCAAGTTATCATAACGGTACCCTAACGTTACAGGTTCAGAGTCTATTGAATTCGTATAATCCTTCTGATACGCATTTGCCGTACCTTCCTGCTCCACTCTTTCATGGGCCGCATCGTTTCCTTCTTCCCATACCTTATAAAGACACCATGTATTTGAAACTGCAACAGGTGCAGGATTATAACTTGTCCAGGTTGAATCCACACGCGAATATAAAGTCGTAATATTTGTCGGTAAAAAACCGCCAAAGGCATTGGATGTGGATACCCATGTGCCAAGCACCTCATAGCCATTCACAGGAAATGCCACGACTTTATGCCGTGATTCAGTAATAAAAGGCCCCGAATTAGTCTTGATACTGCGAAGCCTTCCCGTAGTGTTTGTGCCTCTCAGTATACCATCAGAAACGGTAAATCCTGTTGAATCATCTATCGTCCACTTGCCGGCATCAATGCCAGCGCCATTAAAATCATCATAGAAATCAAAAACCGCTCCGGCATTTCCAGCGTTAACAGCGGAAGAATTTCCATAGAAAATGTAAATTGTTGAAGTGCCCGCTGGAATGGATGGTATCCTTACCCAGAATGTCGCTTTATCGGCCGTTGTAAGGGTTTCCAGATAATAAGGATAAGTTTTTCCCGTAACATCGCCAAAACGCACATCACCAAAATCCTGCCTTGACCTGCTTTCCAAATTAACGTCTACGCCGACAGCGGAATTGTAACCGGTCTTAATCTGCATCTGAAAATTTGTCTGAGCACTGCCGGTATTGCTTATGGTTATGGATTTGTAGTACCCGAAACTAAGATTTTCCTGTTCGGCATATACGGTTGTTACGGGCTCAATAGCGGCGTACTGGCGTACGCGAACGTTGTCATAGCGCGTAGCCGCATTATAAGCGCCTATCATTAACCTGTCCGGCGTGCCGGATATAACCGCATCGGATTTTACGAGCATGGGGCCTTCGTAGTAATCCGTGGCCGTGGCTGACTTATAAACTATCCTTAAGGTATTCCATTTGTTTATAGAAGGGGCGAGGCCACTGGACACCCACGCGGCTGAAGACCAGTATTGCCATACCGCAGTATTAATATCCATAGCCGCCACATAGTTAGTCGCAGAAGTTTCATTTCCCCAGACAACCGAGTCTCCGGTATTGGATGTAAAATACACGTCACTTTCTATTATATAGGGCACTGCAGGCGTAAAAGATGCGGACATCCTGCCGCCCGCGGTACTGTATCCGTAACTGTAATTGCCCGCGGTCTTGTCGGTTTTCATCGCGAACGCTGTGCCGGAATTCAACGACCATCCTGTAGAATCGCCGTCCTCAAAATCATCAAAGAAATCAAATGTGCCTGAACCACTGCTTGCGTTTGTTGCAGAAGTATTGCCATAATACATATAGATCCGCGAAAGCCCAACAGGAACACTATCGGTGCCGGCTATCTTTACCCATACAGAACCGTCCTTTTCCACCCAATGCGAAAGTACCGTACCATCGGACTTGGTAAAACGAAGGTCCGCGTAATTAGGCCTTGCCTTACTTTCATACAGCGCCTTGATTTCATCAGGAGAAAGCGCGCGGTTGTAAACGCGCACCTCGTCAAGTGAACCGTTATAATTACCATACACGGATGTTGCTACAGTCAAACCATATTTCGTAGCAAGATAGGTTTCTACCCACTGCCTTTCAGAAGCAGTAAGAACTTTGTTATAAAGAACTACTTCTGCTATATCACCATTGGAATATTCATTTCCATTAGGAATATAACCGCTCATAGAAAAACCATTTGGACCTGTTACGCCGTTCTGGTTTGCTATAATAGAAGTGCCATTTTCATAAAAATTTGAATTAGTTCCCGCACCTTGTATCGTAGCGCTATAAAGATAAAAAGACGTATCAGCGGCAATTGCGCTGTCATAAACCCATCCTTCAAAATATGCGTCTCTCCTTGTACCGCCGTGAACACCCAAAAGCCAATTATTAAACCTGCCGTTCAACATCCTGCTATTATTGCCGCCTGTCAAACGTTCAATGCAGAATACCGTTACCGGTGCCGGGAAATTTGTTGAAACCACCATTGTCTGGCTTGAAGCGGCCGTAAATCTTAATACTGGTTGTCCGTTAATCGCACCTGTCGTAAAAACAGGCTGCTGACTCGCGGTTGCCTGCACGGCATTATTTCCATTTCCGCTCTTATCATTCCACTGGGAAACCTTATAGGAACCGTCCATTGCAATACCATAGCTTGGGTCAAGCCATAACTTCAGATTGGCTGATAACGTACTGGTATTGGGCGGCAGAGGCGCTCTGCCGATATTCAGCGTTGTGCCGGAACGGAAGAAATACTTATTGTTATAAGTCTGCTGTACTCCATTCACGTACTGCACGCCGTTGGATTCCGCATAATGATTCCAATTACCCGCGGGATCCTTTGCCCAAAAAGCGATGGAAAAAGAATCCGGACTCTGCGGCAATGTAATGGGAATATAGTCATCCGTACCGTCAAAAGTTACTGCGCCATTGTATTTGCCTGTGGTCCATGCCATGCCAGCACCATTGACGTTAGATGCGGAACCGTTACTGTTATTGCCTGAAGAATCGTATAAACCCGTCGTCGTGCCATTGGCAATATTACCGGTAGTCGCGTAATCAAAATGCCAGCTCCCTATAAGGCCGGTTTCATCCAGTGTGGGATTGGTTATTTTTACCTGATAATTTGAAAGCGGGGATGCGTTTTTGTTGTCTATCGTTATAGCCTTGCGGTACGGCCAGTTTGCTTCCGTCCAGCTGGCTGTAACCGGAACGTCCGGCAATATTACCACGTCACTCGCGGTTTCCACGTTGGTTAATGTGTTGCCGGAAAATTCCGTGCTCAAGGTCTGTGTCCACGTATCGGCAAAGAGGAGTGTGGCGAGGAGCGCCATCAGCAGGAAAACCGGAACTAAAGTGATAATTCTTTTCATCATACACTTCTCACCCTGTGTAAAAAGTTTTAGCACAAGAATGTCCATCAAAATCTTCTGTGCCAGGAAAACGCCGTTGGTTCTGTGTTAATCTGTATTTTTTTGCGCAAAAGCCAACCTGGTAGCATCTAAGTATCCAGCATTGACCGTCTAAGTTTCTTCTATATATAATTATACCATACCGGACGCCAAAAAGTCAAGTTATTTGAACGACGAATTAACCATAGATTTCACACATTCGCTCTGGCTCAATGCAGGCAAAATTTTCACAAGATTATCTTCCTTCCTGTTTTCGGTCGTATCTTGTGCGAATCTGTGCCTGCGCACCGAAGTGCCTGCCTTCGCCGAAACGAAGCATCGGCTTCGTGCAGGCAGGCTTCGGCACATAGGTGTGTAATTTTTTAATCTGCAATCTTCTAATCTTGCAATCTTCTAATCTTGTAATCTTCTAATCTTGTAATCGTGTAATCTACATGTGTTTTTTGTTTGACAATTCGCCCGCATGCATATATAATTAGGACGAATAAACTGCAAAGGATGCAAAGCGACGCGAAAACGTAGCATAGTTGCGACTCGAAGTATCGCCATGGCTCGCAGGATCGCTAACGCTCGCACGAACTACAAGATAACGACGACGTATCCTGGGTATCCTGTCACAACCCCGAGTAAAACGAAGGGTACATCCGATGCAAACAACGGCGCGTTTACAAACGGCTATTTGCATGGATAGACAGTTTTGTGGTAACAAATTATCGTATTTGTGTTTATTCGTGTTCATTAACAGTGTGAATATATGGATTCCCCCCCTACACCGTTATTTCGTAACTCCATAACTCCTAAACCCCGTAACCCAGTTATGACTGACATAGGCAATTACACAATATTAGAAGAACTAAGCAAGAACAACCTTGGCATAACCTACAAGGCGTATGACAAGGATGTTCAAAAAGACATCACTCTCAAAACCTTCAACATGGAAGGCCTCGGCTCAAACCTGAAAAGATTTGAAAATGAGGTACAGACGCTGTATAGATTATGCCATCCCGGCATCATCTCCCTGCTCGGCCACGGCAAAATAGACAACCTGTATTGTATATGCATGGAATACCTGCCGGGTTTGAACCTCAGGGAAATATTCACGTATTACTCATCAGCAACGAAAACATGCCCGTCAAGGCGGCATGATACATCAAAAATAATCGCCACGCCGTTCGGGTTCCTGCGGTCTGAATTGTACATCGCTAAAACAATCTGCATTATAAAAAACCTCTGCCTTGCCGTGGATTACGCCAACAGGCAGGGTATCATACACAAAGACCTCAAACCTGAGAATTTCATCGTTGAACTGCCGGAAAAACTCATATCCGAAAAAGACCCTGAATTCAGCGCCAGATATGAAAAACCGTTTCCGAACAGGTTCCTGAATTACATTGTCTCGCAACCCGAAATAACAGCCAAAATCACTGATTTCGCCCTGACTTCACAGCTTGGCACGGGTAAATTTTTTGACGATACCGTGCCTATCTTCGGCACGCCAGAATACATGTCTCCTGAACAGGCTCTCGGCGAAAGCAAACTTGATACCCGCACGGACATCTTCGCCCTCGGCGTCGTGCTGTACGAACTCCTGACCGGCCATTCGCCATTCGCCTCAAGCAACATTGAAGAAACACTGGATAAGGTCATAAACTGCGACCCCGTGGCCCCAAGCAAACGAAACTATAAGCTCGCTCCTCAATTGGACGCCGTTATAATGAAAGCGCTTGAAAAAGAAAAAGAAGCCCGCTACCAGACGGCAAAGGAATTTGCCGACGGATTGGGCGAAGTCTATGGGGCTATGAGTCTGTGAATCTGTGTGGGTCTACGTCCGTCCTTCCTGCTTCATTTTTCCTTTTTCGTATGGGGCTGGAGTCTTTTCCGTAGTCAGTTTTCCGTGGCCCGTGGCCCGTTTAAACGGAAACCGGGTCACGGGAAACGGACAACGTCCTTTATGCTCATTACTCCGTAACCCCTTATTAACAGGACGAATACATAGATTCGCCCCTACATCGTAACTCCTAAACCCCTTAACTCCGTAACCCTTAATCACTCAATAACTATTGACATTCCTGTTGCCGCTTGTATAATAAAAATGAAATCGGTTTAATCCGTATTCGTAATCTTTTAATTTTGGAATCTGCTTATGAGAACTCCTATTCTTGACTTAAAGACCCAGTTGAACGGCATACGCGGGCAGATTGATTCCGCGATAAATGAAGTTTTGTCGTCAACGTCGTTCATCATGGGGCCTTCGGTTGAAATTTTTGAAAAAGCAATGGCCCGGTACCTCGGAGTCAAGCACGCCATCTCCTGCGCGTCCGGTTCGGACGCCCTTCTGCTATGCAATATGGCTCTTAAAGCGGGGGCCGGCAGTGAAATCATCACGACGCCTTACACGTTTTTCGCCACGGCCGGTTCCATAGCGCGGCTGGGAGCAGTGCCGGTGTTTGTGGACATTGACATGAAAACCTATAACATCTCCGTAAAGGAATTAGAAGCCTTTCTCGCAAAGAACGTCAAACGCGACAGGCAGAAAAATGTCGCGGTAAACAAAAAAACAGGGCGCACCATCAAGGCGATACAGCCCGTGCATCTTTACGGGCAGGCATCGGACATGGATGCCATAATGCAGTTGGCTTCGGATTACGACATATCCGTCATAGAAGACGCGGCCCAATCCATCGGCTCGCTTTACAACGGCAAATACACCGGCGCCATGGGGCTGGCGGGATGTTTTTCCTTTTATCCCACGAAAAATCTCGGCGCGTACGGCGACGGCGGCGCTGTGGCCACGGATAACGACGATTTCGCAATCCTGATAAAAACGTTAAGGGCCCACGGCGGAAAAACAAAGTACTACCACCAGCTTGTGGGCATAAACAGCCGGCTGGATTCCCTGCAGGCGGCCGTATTGAACGTTAAACTCCCACGGCTGGATGAATGGATACAGAAAAGAATTGCCGCGGCCGACATCTATGACGAACTCTTCAAGAAACTCGCCATTCGTAAAGTCACAATCCCATTCCGCGCGCGGAACCGCAATCATACATTCCACCAATACGTAATCAGAACCCCGAAAAGGAACGAACTAAGAGAATTCCTGAAACAGAACGAGATCGGCTCCGAGATATACTACCCGCTATGCCTTCATCAGCAGGAGTGTTTTGCCTATCTGGGCTATAAGAACGGCGATTTTCCGAACGCCGAAAAGGCCGCAAACGAAACGCTCGCGCTTCCCATATATCCGGAAATAGCCCCTGAACAGCAGGAATACATTGCCGGGAAGATCGGCGAATTTTTCAAGGAGTAACCATGAAAATATCTTTTGAAATCTTCAGCATACCCGAAGAAAATCTTGACGAACTGAAAAGAGAAATCAGCGCCGGATGCGGAAAATACCTATACAACATCAAGGCCGGCCAGATTACGGCTTCGCTCAGGATACAGGAAGGCACGTGCCCGTTGACCGGAAAACGCTACCTGAGCGTTATTGTTGACGGATTGCCGTCGCTGGAATTGGCGAGGCTGAACGAATTTTTTGAATATGTCTATTCGTTCCACCCGCTGAAAAACGAACCGCTGGTGCATGACAACAAGAATCTCGAAATACAGGACGCCTTCGCGAACAGCCACGGAAACGGCCAATCGGAAGATGAGCTTGAATGCTGGGTTTGCGGAAGGATGAACGGAGAAGAAAGGTTTGATTACGATTCAAACGAATACATAACCGTTGAAGTAAGTTTCTACGACGGCGGACCGGAAGTGCCGCTGTGTTCAACCTGCATGAACCTGTTTACGAACCACGATATCTGGAAAGAACCCTAAATCAAATATAAAGAATGTAAAATGAAAAATGAAGGACGGGACGTAAAAATGTGAGGGATAACAGAATACCGGGTGCCGTTGCGCTGACATCCTGTCATTCTTTCCCCCTGTCACCTTCGTAACAGGCCGCTGGCCACTCGTACAAACAGATGAACATTTACCGAACGTTAATATTCCTTTTAATTCTTTCAGGCCTGAATGCCGGATGCCTTAGCAGGATATACCGGCACCAACTGCCGCGCGGCGAATTCTATGACATGCCGAAAAGCGACATCTCCGTATCAACAGAACCCGCAAACGCAAAGATATTCATAGACGGCCGTGAAATTGACGGCAAAACCCCGCTGAAAATAGCATTGAGCAAGGCAAAAGAATATTATGACATAGACGTTGAAAAAGACGGATACATGAGGGAATCGGTCAGGATATACAGGTTGCGCATGGGATTTGCAAATTCCATAGCTCATTACGGTTGCGACCCGGACGTAGGTTGCCTTTACCTGCCGTTCCTGCCGTGCCAATTTTTTGATTCCGAAAAGCAATATGTTTTAGAACCTTACGAAGTGCATTTCGTTCTCAGGCCGAAGGGCCAGGGGCTGGAGATTTTTTTTGACAAAGGCGATTTGCTTAAAGAAGCCGAGATATGGATTGACGGGGAAATGAAAGGGTTTACGGACCAGGCAGGCGTCTTTTTCGGGCTTGCCGAAGGTAAATATAAATTAGCCTTAAAACTGTATGACGGGACGAAATGGGCCGGGGAATTTAACGTGCAAAGGGATGCGCATACAAAATTGCGTTTCATGGTAAAAAATCACGTAATTACACTGGATGAATAAAACAGCATAACTGCAACCAAATCCGAGATCCGTAACGAAATATGAAGCATGTAAAATGAAGGACGGACGTAGTAGCGAGTAACCAGTAGCGGGTAACGAGGGACGACGGGCAAAGGATGACGAAGAACGGAATGGCGCCCCGAAGGAGTAAAATATCTCAGCCCTGGGTTAATGAAAGGTAAATTCATTAAGAGCCCTGTCCTTGCGCAGGATCCTGTAAGGAAAAGGGCGGTATATAGCAGAAGATTAGAAGATTGCAGATTCTACCCCTATCTCAGATCCCACATCACACATCTCAGATCTCAAATCTCAAATCTCAGATCTCAAATCGTTACCGCCCCCTGTCTGCTAACTGCCAATCCAGTAATTTAAAATCCATATCTCCTGTTGCGCGGGGAGGCTGTCTTTAGTGATAGTGACTTCGTCAACGCCCTTACGAACTGTTTTTCTGTTGGCTATGAATTTATCAACCGGCGCGATAGGAAAATCAAGCACCGGCGTCTTGTAATGCATAGGTATGGCTATTTTGGCGCCCAGATCTTCGCAGACCTTCGCGGCCTGCTCGGCGTCAATGGTATAAAAACCGCCCACGGGCGCGAGCACTACATCAACGCGGCCTATTTGAACAATCATATCCTTGGACAGGACATGCCCCAGGTCGCCGAGATGCGCTACGCAGAGCCCATCGGCCTTAAAAAGAAATATGATATTAGAGCCGCGGTCTTTCCCCTGGTTTGTGTCGTGGAAACAAGGTATGCCTTTGATATTAAAGGAACCTATTGTAAATTCACCGGGTTTGACGATCGCGGCGGGATTACCTTTAACTGATTTGACGCTGTTATGGTCCGGATGCTGGTGGCTTGCGGTAACGGCATTTGCGGCAAAATCAATCTCTGCATACCCCAAAGCACCGTCATAGGCCTTGTATTCGTAGGGATCCGTCGCCACAGCGGTGCCGTCAGACGCGGTCAAAAGAAAACACGAATGCCCGATCCATTTGATTTTCATACGTCAACCCCCCAAATACTAAGGATAAATAATGAAAAATGAAGCATGAAGGACGAACGAAGTCATGAGTCTTAAGCCAGGAGTCTGGTGTCACGACCCCGGACTCCGTCCCGTCCTTCATTCTTCATTTTACATTTTTCATTCTTTTATGAGTGCCATCGCCTCGGCGCGGGTCGCGTTATTCCTTCTGAACAATCCGCGCACTACGGACGTTACGATCTTAGAACCGGGTTTTTTCACGCCCCTCATGGTCATGCACAAGTGTTCGGCCTCAACGACGACCATAACGCCCTTGGGTTTAAGAGATTCCATAAGCGCTTCGGCTATCTGGGTGCTCAACCTTTCCTGCACCTGGGGCCTTCGCGATATTATTTCAACGACACGGGCAAGCTTGCTTATACCCGTAACCCGGCTGGAATGCGGAATATATGCCACGTGCGCCCTTCCGATAAAAGGCAGTAAATGATGCTCGCAAATGGAAAAAAACGGAATGTCTTTTACCAGAACTATTTCATCATGGTCCTGCGATTTAAGGACTTTCACGACGCTTTTGGGATCTTTATTTATGCCAAGGTAAATTTCTTCGCACATGCGGGCTACCCTTTGAGGTGTCTCTTTCAGGCCTGCCCTGTTCGGGTCTTCTCCGATTCCTTCAAGAAGCAATTTTATCGCCTTTTCAATTTTTTGCTGGTCCATGGCAATCTCCTTTATTATTTTATAAAACCATCAAGCACGGCCCTTAATTTTGCCGCGTTTTCAGCCTGCATTTCGCACAGAGGCAGGCGCACTTCGCCATTGAGCATTCCCATCATCTTCATCGCGGTCTTAACCGGGATGGGATTGGTTTCTATAAACATGGCTTTGCATACGGGAAAAAGTTTTGAATGCATATCAAGGGCCTTTTTCATTTCTCCGTCAAAGAAGCATTTTACCAGAAGCGCGGCCTGTTTCGGAAATATGTTTGCGGCCACGGATATCACGCCGGAACCGCCGAGGGACAATATCGGCAGTGTCAGAGAATCCTCGCCGGACAATACGCAGATATCGCACAGGTTTTTTATCTGCGTTATCGCCTCCATACTGCCGCTGGCTTCTTTTATGGCAACGATATTTTTTATTTTTGACAGCCTTGCGACTGTTTCAGGCGCTATGCTGACGCCGGTCCTGCCCGGCACGTTATAGATGACTATAGGCAATTTTGTATTCTTCGCAGCGGCCTCATAATGCAGGAACATTCCCTGTTGGGTAGGCTTATTGTAATAAGGCGTGACAATCAGCGCGGCATCGGCGCCGAGCTCTTCGGCCATTTTCGTATATTCAATTGTGGTTTTTGTATTATTAGTGCCCGTGCCTGCTATTACGGGAATCCTGTTGTTTACAGCCTTGATTATCGTGGAAATCACCTTTTTGCGTTCCGGAACGTCCAGAGTAGCGGCTTCACCTGTAGTGCCGCACGGCACAATGCCGCTGGTCTGGCTGTCAAGGTGGAACTTGGCAAATTCCTTCAACTTCTCAACATCCACATGGCCGTTATTAAACGGCGTAACAAGCGCGACTATTGAACCGGAAAACATATTTTACTCCCAAAAAACAGGTTACGACCGTGGAACCGAGCTCCGAGAGCCGTTTAAACAAACGAGTAGAAAGAATGAAAACTGAGAGACGTCACGGCGAAACAAACGCATCCTCATCCGTCAATCCGTCCTTATCTGCAATCTTCCAATCTTTTAATCTTCTAATCCTTTAATCTTTTAATCTTATAATCTTATAATCCATCAATAGTTCTTCCGATTAATTGCCTCTTTCATCTCCCTTACAGCCCTTTCAAGGCCGGTTAAAACGGCCCTTGAAATTATGCTATGGCCTATATTAAGTTCTTCTATTTCCATTATTTTTGTAACCGGACCTACATTGCGGTAATTCAGGCCGTGACCTGCGGCCACGCCGAGGCGCACATTACGCGCCATCATCGCGGCTTCGGCAAGTTTATGCAATTCAACGCGGACATCTTCCGCGTTTTTCGCATTGGCATACCTGCCCGTATGAATTTCCACCATATCGGCCCTGACGAGTTTTGCCGCCTGTATTTGGTCCCTTTCAGGGTCAACGAAAATACTGACGACAATGCCGTTTTGGTGGAATACAGGCACAATCTTCTGCAATTTTTCCTTGAACTGTACCGCATCCAGGCCGCCTTCGGTGGTAAGTTCTTCGCGCTTCTCAGGAACAAGGGTGACCTGATGGGGCTTTGATTTCAATGCTATGTCTATTATCTCATCCGCCAGGCCCATTTCAAGGTTCAGCCGTGTGGAAACGGTTTCCTTAAGGACGTAGACGTCGCGGTCCTGTATATGCCTGCGGTCTTCCCTCAAGTGGCAGACTATGCTGTCCGCGCCGGCAAGTTCTACAATGACTGCCGCGGCTGCAGGATCGGGTTCAAAACCCTTGCGCGCCTGCCTGACTGTGGCTATATGGTCTATGTTTACACCCAATTTAATAATCGTCATAAGAACAGGAATATTAGCCGAAAACCCGATATTAGTCAAGAAAAAACGGGTAATTACTGCCTCAGTGAAGGTGGGGCTATATGCTAAAGACAACCGAAACTTTGACTGTTTGTTTTTTTTAATCTTTCACCCCTTCGGGGTATGAAATTTTTATTTCTTGTTTAGCATAAATGAGGAATGTCAACCCTGAAAGGATGGCAGATTTGAATCGTCACTGCCTGCCGCAGTCCTGATTAAATGTTATATTGAGTGAAAAATTGAGAATGCAAAACTATCAGTTTAATCTGTTGTTAAAAACGAATTTATTTGACTTTTTTGGTAAAACCATATATATTTTTCATCTTACCGTGCCTTATCAAGAAAAACGAAATATTTCACAAAAAAGGAGCCAAGCTATGCCAGTACAAAAAGTTTTAGAAAAATGGTCTATACCGGTAAATGAAGTAACCATAGGCGCTACCAAAGAACAAGGCGGTACGCGTTCAAGGGCAATCAAGATAGGCGGCGAGGACTGCCTGCCTTTCATGTCCGATGAAGGCAAAATACCCAATCCGCCGGTTATCGCCATGGAAGTCACTGACATGAAACCCGAGAACTGGCCCGCGCCGCTTGAGGCAATCTACAAAGATGTCTGGAACGACCCAGTCAAATGGGCGCAGAGATGCGAAAAGGAATTCGGCGCGGACATCATATTGCTTAAATTGTCGTCATGCCATCCGGACAATAAAAACACTTCGCCCGCGGATGCCGCGGCTATCGTAAAGGCCATCAAGCAGAGCGTCTCCCTGCCGCTCATCGTATGGGGCAGTGAGGTTCCTGAAAAAGATAACCTCGTAATGCCGGAAGTCAGCCAGGTATTGAAAGGCGAAAAAGCAATCCTCGGCATAGCCGAACAGGACAACTATAAAACACTCACCGGCACCTGCATCGCGGACGGCCATAACATACTCACAATGGCGCCGCTTGACGTAAACATCGGCAAACAGGTAAATATACTCGTCACCGATATGGGCATGTCAGCTGAAAATATCGTACAGTGGCAGACCACAGGCGCGCTGGGATACGGTTTTGAATACTGCTATTCCGCGCAGGAACGCATAAGACTGGCAGGCCTCGGCGGCGATAAGCTCCTCGCCATTCCCCTGCTGGCAACCTGCGGCTGGGAATCGTGGAAGGCCAAAGAAGCCAAATCCCCTGAAGCGGAATTCCCCCACTGGGGCCCTGCTAAGGAAAGAGGCATTGCGTGGGAATTCTCCACAGCAACAGGCATGCTCTTGTCCGGCGCGAACATCGTCTCACTCCTGCATCCCGAATCGGTAAAGCTCGTCAGAAGATTCATTAATACCATGCTGGCGAAATAGCTTGCTCGCTACGCTCGCAGGATCACTGAGGCTCGTAGTATCGCTGACGTTCGCCGGACGAATCCCGCTACGAAGCGCAATTAGGCTGAATGAATGACAGGGTGTTTGCCTGAAACATTTCTATCATCCTAACATTCTTGCGTCCCGTGCTTCATTTTTCCTTCTTCATACTTCGTATGTTGTGTAAAAAATGCGCATGTGAGAATTTTCCCTACGAACAAACCTGCTGGTTCTGCGACAATACCATGCAATCCCCGGCAGAGTCCGCCTCACACCAGGAGGAATGGAACAAACTCACCGCGGAACTCCGCAATGAAATAGAAGCCCGCATAACACAGCAACAGGTCAAATATCAGGAATACGTTACAAATCTCGGAAAAAAACGCGTACTACACATCTTGACCGGCGCCGGTATCATTCTATTTACCGATATTATAACGCTGACAGGCAGTTTCGGCATATTTGCATTTTTTATTGATACCTTTCTCGGAAGCGTTGCGGGAAGATTGCTTAACGCCAATAAAGGCGGCACGTACTACGGCCTGTTTCTTTTCGTCACCGCATACACGGCATCTGCCGTCATAAGAGGCACAATGTCATCCATATTGGAATTCGGCATGGGAGCTTTCATTGCCGGCATCGCCGGTTACCTCTTCGGAAATTCGCTGGAAATAAAACGCATTGATTCATGGTAATTAACGAAAAATGAAAAATGAAGGATGGATGAAGTCTGAGGTCAGGGGTCTGCGTACGTCCTTCCTTCCTTCTTCATTTTTCCTCCTTCGTATGAGTCTATATCGTACAAAGTAATTCAACAATTGTTAGCATTTCCATGCTTTTTTTGTAATATACCGTCATGGATGACCGTTTTGACATAATCGTTATCGGCGCCGGGCACGCTGGTTGCGAAGCCGCGCTCGTCTGCGCGCGCATGGACTGTAAAACCCTGCTCCTTACGATGTCCATTGACACCGTGGCGCAGATGTCATGCAATCCTGCTATCGGCGGCCTTGCCAAGGGCCAACTCGTACGCGAAATTGATGCCCTCGGCGGCGAAATGGCCAAGGCAACCGATTCTACAGGCATCCAATTCCGCGTCCTAAACACAAAAAAAGGCCTTGCCGTGCAATCCCCCCGCGCCCAATGCGATAAACGCGCGTATCATTTATATATGAAGGCCATAGTGCTTTCCCAACCGGGCCTCACTGTGATTGAAGATGTCGCGGATGAACTGCTCATTGAAAACGGCGCCGCTTGCGGACTGATAACTTCTTCAGGAAAGAAATATGCCGCAGGCGCGATAATACTGGCCCCGGGAACATTCATGAAAGGCCTCATGCATACCGGCGAAAAACAGACCGCCGGAGGCCGGATAAGCGAACCTTCAGCCGAAAGAATTTCGGATTCTTTGCGCAACCTCGGCTTTAAGATAGGCCGTTTGAAAACCGGCACCCCGCCGCGCCTGCATAAGGATTCGCTGGATTATTCAAAACTGACGCCCCAATACGGCGATGAACCGCCGAAACCGTTTTCGTTTTCCGTTGAAAAAATCACACGAAGCCAGATTCCCTGCTACATAACTTACACCAATCCCTCTGCGCACGAAATCCTGCGCGCTAACCTCCACAGGGCTCCCATGTATTCCGGCCAGATCAAATCCCGCGGCCCGCGCTACTGCCCTTCCATTGAAGACAAGATAGTCAGGTTTGCGGATAAAGATAAACACCAGATATTCCTGGAACCCGAAGGCCTTGATACGCCGGAAATATACTGCAACGGGATCTCCACAAGCACTCCGGCTGACGTGCAGGAAGCATTGGTACATTCCATCGCGGGACTGGAAACAGCGCAGTTCATCAGATACGGCTACGCCGTGGAATACGATTACGCGCCGCCCGAACAATTGAACCTCACTCTTGAAACCAAACTTGTCAAAAGCCTGTATTTCGCCGGACAGCTCAACGGCACTTCCGGGTACGAAGAGGCCGCGGCGCAGGGATTGATAGCCGGCATAAACGCCGCGCTTAAACTCCGGGGAAAAACGCCTTTCATATTAAAACGCTCCGAAGCATACATAGGGGTAATGATTGATGATATCGTAACTCTCGGCATTACGGAACCTTACAGGATGTTCACATCCCGGGCGGAGTACCGGCTCCTCCTGAGAAGCGATAACGCGGACAGGCGGCTGATGCGATACGGATATGAATTGGGACTGGTTGGCGAAGAGCTGAAGAAGCGCCTTGATGAAAAAGAATCGCTGATAAAACAAACGATTGGTTTCCTGAACGGCAAATTCTCCGGAGGCAAACCGTTCACGCAGATATTGAAAAGGCCTGATATGGACTACAATAAGCTGACTGAAAAAACCGGCGCTATTGACGGCCTGCCCGCATTGCCCGCTGAAGTCCGAGAGCAGGTGGAGATTGAAGTAAAATACGAAGGATATATTGAAAGACAGGCCAGGCAGGTGGAGAAATTCGCGGTACTTGAAAACAAGCTTATACCTGAGGGCATTGACTACGAAAAGATAAAGCACATAAGATTTGAGGCAAAAGAAAAATTGTCCAAAATCCGTCCGATTTCATTAGGCCAGGCCAGCCGGATATCGGGCATCACGCCGGCGGATATAACCACCCTGATGGTGTATCTGAGGATAAGATGATTTACGATTTAAGATTTGAGATTTATGATCTACGATTTGCGATTTGCGATCTGGGATCTGCGATTTGAGGTCTGAGATACGAAACGAATTAGCCGCGGAAGTGATGGAATGTTAGGGTGATAGTCTAATTACACGTAAGAACGGTTTTACCTGTCATTCTTCCGTCCCGTCCGTCCTTCGTTTTTCATTCTTCCTTCTTCATTTTGACGGCAGAACGGTATCTATCACAAACAAATCATCCTTGTAATAAATTATCCCCGCAAAAGGCCGCAGATATTCATAGAAAACGCCTCCGTCCGGTATCGCGTTCCCGATCTTTTCCAGACGCGGCGCGTCTTTGCCCTGGGCCGCTCCGGATACCGCGGTCTTGAAAACGGCCGCGTAAAAATCCAGGAATTCCGGCGTATTCAGATAACAATAAACGCATTTCTTACTGGAAGACAACATTGAATTGATTTTCTTGACCTCAGGGTCCTGGGCCATAGAACCGGACGGCTCAGCCAACGTATCCACGATTTTTTTCAGCAATTCGCCTGTTGCCATAATAAAATACCCGTTCTTTACGCAATGGCCGAACTCTAACGGCACAGGATACCATACTATCTTCGCGTTCCGGTATTGTTCTTCGGTAAAAATACTGTTCTTAGAACTGTCCGCGCCGGAAAGTTTTTCGAGTTTGCTTATCAGACTGCCCATCATGGACTTGAATTTCGCTTCATTCCTCAGTTTTACGGCAATGCCGAATTGAATCGCGTTTAACGCCTGTTTGCCCGCAAACGCGGCCTTCAGTTTCGCGGGATTCAAATCAACCATCTGAATAATCTCATCACCCATCGTATCAAGCATTTCCTGAAAATCTATGCCGAGTTCGTTTTCCTGGTCATCCAGTTCCTTTAGCCGCTTATCCACTTCGGCATTATATATTTTCTGCAGTATTCCGACGTAATTTTCGTAAACATCCGGCAGGGAAGCTGAAATCGTCACCACGGCCATAGTGTCTTTGGGAACGCATTTCAGGGCTTCAAATTCGCCCTTCTGCGCCTTGGGAAACAGGCTGGCAAAACCCGTAGGCGTAGGTATGCGTATAAAACCCTTGCCGACGAGGTTTCCGCCCGCGATGCCGGCCCCGTACACGGTTTCCTTGAGGCTCCCTACCCCGAAGAGCTCAAGGAATTCATAGAATCTTTTTTCGTTTTCTTTCATTATTGCCGGGATATATTTTACGTCCCTTCTTACCAGCGCGTCGGGATTGCATACCCTCTTTTCCAGGTTTTTCACGGCCTTTTCGCCGTTGAAATAAGACAGGCAGACGGGATTTTTCAATTCGTTTTTCAGCCGCCTGTAAACGAAATTTTTCGCGAGCGGATTCTGCGCCGGCCCCATGTAAGAATCTATCAAAGACTTGACGGCGCTTTCGTTTTCGGAAAACATCACGGTATTGTCAATAAACCCGTAATACCCTGCCTTTTTCCTGCCTGAAGAAACCGTCTTATATTCAACCTTTCTGTACGTATTCTTTTCCACGTCCAGGTTATATTCCATAATCCAATTCTTAACGACATATGCGTCAAACACGCTTTTATCGGAAACATCAAAGAACAAAACCGTCCTTTCAACCGCGTCCGCAGGGTCTTTTTCCTTTTCAAAAGGGTCAAACGATACGAGCGCGCATTGCCCCTGAATCTGTTCTTGGAGGAACCCGAGCATTTCATCCCATGATACGGGCGAATCCTTTTCCCTCATCTGAGCATTCAGGAATTTCATAATTGTATTGCCGATTTTGGCCATGTCATCGGTTTCCAGCAATTTCCCAAGGGAGGTCTCTTTCAGAGCGGCGAGCGAGCCGGCTATATCCGGCACATAGACAAAGGCCATCACGTCTTCGCTGATGAACGAGTCGTATTGTTTTTTCTGCTGGGAAAAAGAAACGCCCTGAAAAACGAACAGCGTAAGAAATGCGGCGGCAAATAGTTTTAAACAGCTTTTTTTCATAAATTTCACCTGTCAAAATAAATGCTTTTACCGGTGGCGGAAATGGGGATTGCGAGAACGAAATCCGCGTCAATCAATTTAAGTTTTCTCGCCGACACGCCCGCGCGGTACATAACGCGGTTATCGGCGTTAAGCAGGCCGGCTGTCTTAGCCGCGGAGCCGAGCGCGATACCGAGGTCAATGAGGCGGTAGGCGCAATACGGGCCTTTGAATTCCGGCCCTTCCTTTTGCGCGAACAGTTGTCCGCATTCGGGACAGCCGCAGGCGCCGCAATTCAGACCGAGTTTATCGGCATCTTTAATCCCTATAAGGACGACGGCCGCGGAATTCCTGACGTTATTCGCGTCGCGGTCAAAGTTTTTCTTACCGGTTTTTACGCCGTAGGCGGCCATTTCATCGGCAAGTTTATTCAAGGCATTGCCGTCAATTATTTCAATTTTGATGAAATTCCTGCCGAGAGCCTTAGGCGCGGTCTGCGCGGCAACGGCCATCATTTCGGCTATTGTTTTAAGGTAGTTTTTCATTAGAAACATCCTGCCATTCCTTCGTCCCGATCTTCGTACGCCGTTCAACTGTCACCTGCTCACCTATCACCTTTCATCGTCGTCCCCCGCTACTCTTACTGTCTGTTTGAGCAGAGCGAATTACAGACAGTTAGACCCTGTCGCAATCCTACGACCGAGCAGTGCGAGGAAGTCCTGCGACCGAGCGGAGCGAAGGAAGTGTAACGAAGGTAGCTTGCCGAAGAGTCGCTACTCGCTACTAATAAAACACCAAAATAAGCCGTTTGTGTCAACAAAAAAACCCTTTCTTCCCATAAGAAAGGGTTTTGGATGAGGCGGGGTATATTTGTCTTACGTCTCAACTTCTGCGTATTTTACCTGCCTGCGCGGCTTGTCCTCCGAAGCCATAGCAAAGGAGGAAGCCGCTTCGGTCGCCTACGCTCCAAAGCTTCAGCGACGGAGCGCAAAGGCAGGCACAAAACATTATTAACCACGAAGCACACGAAGTGTACGAAGTGTACGAAGAACGGTTCTAATGCAAAGATTGGCATTCAGCGTTTTTCCCAGGAATCTTCGTGTTCTTCGTGAACTTCTCCCTTTTCCTTAATATAACATTTAATGTAAGAGATCCCGCGCAGGGAGTGGTAAAAATTGCGTCGTTTTGGTTGCGGCTTTGCTGCTTTATTTTCTAACCGATAGACTTCCGCGGAAAAAATACACTTCTTGATAAGCGGGGTTTTTTACACCTCTGCTTTACAATTTGATATTTACAGTTTTCAATTTACAATATCACTCATCGTCTCACCTGCTCCCTTGCTCATCTGTTCGTCGTCCCTATCTACTATCTAATAACTACTATCTACTTATCCCTATTTCTTCACTTTTCCTTCTTCCTCCTCGTCCGTCAATGCCCGTGATGGCCGCTATTGCCGCTGTTTCTGCCATCGTCATGCTCATAACCACTGCAACCACTGATGAGGAAACCGCCTAAAAGTACCAGTGCAATCATAAACCCAATTGCAATTCTACGCCTGTTTTTCATTTTATCTCCTTTTTTCCTAACAACCTGCTTCTAAACATGAAAAAGTATTCAACCCACTTCAGGGCTTCGTCCCGTCCGTCCATCCGTCTATCGTTCACCTATCACCTGCTCACCTATCACCTTTCATCGCCGTCCCTCGCTACCCGCTACTCGCTTCTCGCTACTCGTTTTTATATCCCGCCGGTAAACATTACTGCCATCATAATAACCATTCCGATGCCGCCAATTACTATCCACGCAGACGTGTTAGACTGCCCGTCCGAATGTCCTGCTCCGTCCGGAGAAGGCGAAACATTTTTAACAACGGTCATTGTTACCGAATCGTCATTTTCAAGCAATACCCTGACCGTTATTTCATAAGAGCCGGCGGATTCAAATATATGTTTCAATTCGTAAATGCCGGCTTCAGGAGACGTTACTGCCTGGAGTTCAACCTCCTGGCCATGCCCGGCATGTTCTGAAAAAACCTGGTTTTGCGGTTTTATTTGAAAGAATACTTTTGCGCCGGAAATGCGCGCCCCGGTCTGCTTGTTTTTTAATTCAACAGACAACGCCGTTTCCGCTCCAGCCGCAAGCCCTGATGTTTTCAAAGATACTGACGCATCATTCGCGGTCATTTCGTCCACTGACACAGAAGGCGCACTGCTTTCATGGCCGCCGTGTCCGGAGTCATGCGGCGGCATACCGCACATGCCGCCGTCTCCGTGGCCCATCCCCATCATTGAACAGCCGGCTAATGCCGCAATAACGAATCCTGACAAAACCAATTTCTCTGCTGATTGCATAGCGCCATAATCCTTTCAATAATTATTTACAGCAATCGCATCCGGCCTCTTGGCCCGGCTCCATTTTCATGCCGCCGTCGTGTTTATGGCCGCCGCCATCCTTATGTTCTCCAGGCTTATTGTCCTTATGGCCGTCATGGCCGTCATGGCCGTCTTTCTTTTCTGCCGGCGCATCCCACTTCTGCAATTCGCCGCACTTAATCATTGAAGAGCCGAAATAGGGATTTGCGGGCTCCTTAGAGTCCTGGATCCAGCTTCCGGGCGCCATATCGCAATGAAACATGGAATATTTATCCTTATCGGAAACAAAGTTTTTTGTAAATTCTATGACCGCGTCGCTCAGGCCCTTGAATGATTCGCGGACTGTTTTTATATCAAGCTGTTTCTTGACGAGGTCCATGCCGCATATCGGGCATTTACCGGCCGCGTCCTTTTTCACCTGGGGGTGCATTGAACACGTATATTCGGTTTTGACCATGCTATCGGCCGAGGATTTGATTTTAGCGGAATTTTTCACAAAATTGTCCAGTTTATCCTTATCCAGGGAAGACGGCGCAAGCTTGGCAAGCACGTCTGCGTTTGCGCTGATTTTTGCGGCATTTGCCTGGACGTCGGCAACGGAATCCTTCGCAAGGGCCTTCTGGATTCCGAGGTAACCGGCAAGCGCCTTGTTAAAGTAGAACGCGTAATCATCCGACATGGCCTTGAAATACTTTTCAGGGTCTTTCTGGAAATCAGCCTGGCATTCCTTCATGCAGAAATAAAACGTAATGTCTTTGTAAACCTCGGATGCGGCTATTTGTTCCTTACCGAATTCGCCTTCATCGGAACATAAATAGCATTTATAGGTTTCCCCGCCGGCAAAAGCCGTATTGCCCGAGAAAGCAAGCCAGAGCGTCAAAAAACACGCAACACCAATAATGAACCTGTTCATACGATAAACCTCCTGAAAAAATCCCATTGCAAATCAACTGCGCTGATTCGCTGTCATTATTAAAACGTACAAGGCGGCGAATTTATTCATGCCAATGGGCAATGACGAATTAATAGTTTGAAATTAAGGATTAAGAATAACGGACGGGAGGCGCGATACGAGATGTGTGATGTGAGATCTGCGATGAGAGATGCGGGTAAAATCTGTGATCGTTTACCCGTAATCTTTAAATCCTGCAATCTTTTAATCTGTTATAAAAAACAATTGACTTTCCTATTTCAATATTGTATAATTCCAACAGCAGGAAAACAAAATGTGTTTCCCAAAACTATTATAATGACCTTAATAATGGAGAAAATATATGAAAGATTTTTCTGCAGTTAATGACATATTGCAAGCAGCTAAAAACCTTGACGTATCGGAAGAAATAATGCTTTTGAATAAATTATCTAAAGACGTATTACGCAAGACCCGAAAAGCCAACTCCGGTATAAACAAAGAATACTGGCTTTCTTTATGCAAGAAAACGTTTACAGACGTGTGGGACAATCCTGAGGATAACATTTACAATGAATTGCTTAAAAGGTGATGTCGTGTTATTTCCATACCCATTTAGCAATTTGACCGGACGCAAAGTCCGGCCTGCTGTTATTGTGGGAAAAACAAGTTCTAATTCATCAGATGTTTTTATTGTTCCGCTTACAAGCAGAACAAACAATTTAGCGGAAGGAGAATTTGTCCTGTTTGACACAAAACAAGCCGGGTTAAATGTAATATCAGCTGTAAAACGCGGATGTTTTCTCGTGGACAGGCAGTTAACAATTTCAAAAATCGGCAAATTATCTTCGCGGGATTTACTACTGCTTGAGAACTCGCTCCGAAATTGGTTAGATCTGCAAAAAGCATAGAAGATTCCGGCTATAAAGGGGCTTTTTTGAGAGGAGCAATTATTATGTTAAGCACTTGGACCCGGTTTATAGCACCATTGACTATCATTACCCTGTGCCTTGCCGGATGCGCAGGCAACGGGGAAACCATAGAGCATAATACCGCAGGCACAACCGGTAATTCCAAGGTATCCATGTCCGTATTAGATAAGATAATTGAACTCAAACCTGACGATGCAGAGGCCTATTTTAATCGTGCTGTCGCAAAAGACGAGCTTGCTGATTATAAAGGAGCAATGGCAGACTACGACAAGGCGATTGAAATTGATCCTAATTGTGCAGACGCATATAGCAATCGTAGTGCTATAAAATATACCCGTGGTGATTATAAAGGGGCCATATCTGATTACGGCAAGGCAATTGAACTAAACCCTGACTATGCAAAAGCATATAGCGAACGCGGGGTTGCAAAACGTATCTTGGGGATCCCAAAGGAGCCATATCCGATTACGATAAAGCAATTGAATTAGATCCTAAAGATGAAAAAACATTTCACAATCGTGGTTTTGCAAAATATACCCTCGGTGATTATACTGAAGCCATATACGACTATAATAAAGCGATTGAACTAAATCCTAATTATTCCAAAGCATTTTGCAATCGTGGTAGTGCAAAAGACGCCACTGGTGATTCTAAGGGCGCTCTATCCGACTACACTAAGGCGATTGAACTTGACCCATCCCTTAAAAGCACCCTTCAGCCGAAAATTGACAAACTGACGCTTTCTGATTTAAACAAGCCGACTGAAGAACCTAAGCCATCGCATAAAAGTATTTCCAAGTCGATATTTGACGAATTGAAAATGCCGGGAAAATGACGAATTAATAATTTGAAATTAAGGATTAAGAATAACGGACGGGAGGCGCGATACGAGATGTGTGATGTGAGATCTGCGATGAGAGATGCGGGTAAAATCTGTAATCGTTTACCCGTAATCTTTAAATCTTTTAATCTTTCAATCTTTTAATCCATAATCGTCTAACGTCCCGTCCTTCATTTTTCGTCACGGCCAGATGTGTCTCCTCTGTATCGTTATCTCCATTATCCTGCGCAATGCCGCCTTGGGGTTTTTGAATTTTCTGAACCTTTCCTGATAGGCGTAAAAAAACCTCAGCCTGTCCGCCCTGGATATCATTCCGGGAATGCTCGCGTTAAGCTGGGCAAGATTTTTTATAACCTGCCCTTCAGACAGCTCGCGGCAGAAATCCACCCTGTCAAGATCAAGCCAATGCATCTTCGCGTTTCCTATATCCTCGGCCTTTTGCACAAGGATATTATTGGCTTTCATGTCATAATGAAATACGCCCTTGCTGTGGATATCCCTGACAAATTCCATCAAATGCATGACAAATTGTTTCTTCGCGATGTAGAAGTCCCGGCCGGCAAAATGCCTTGAATAGTTCTCCACTATGAACTGGCTCAAAGGCAATGCGTTAGGAACCTCGTATGATATAAGGCATCCTGTCGTGATAAAAGGCATGAATTTTTTTTCAACCAGGCCGATGCACAGCGGAGTCGGAAGGTTCCTAAGCCGGAATCCCTCGGCCGCAACCCACGCGGATTTTGCCCTGTGCATCCTTAGGAAATTTTTAACAAGCACCTGCGAAAAAGTGTAAATGTATTCTTTCACATAAATCCTGCCTTTTTCCGGGAAATCCTCCAGGTTTATCCTGGAAAGCGCTCTTTTAAAGGTGTTTTTTTCAAGTTTCATCGGGGCATTGTCTTTTATATGGTCATGTTTTTCAACGTGCCGGAGTACCGCGCGCGGATCGGTGCCCCGGCGCGTATATATATTGTACCCGATGCTTTTTATCACGGTAAAACCCGTAGAATTCTTAAGAACCCTGTTCATACGGCTTATAAGGTGTTCATGCCTTATTTCTTTTGCCTTTTTTATGACTTGACGGCTGAAATCCCTGATTTTTTTCGCGTCCAAACCGTCCTGCCCGTCCGCCTTAAAATCAGGATTCAAGGCGCAGAATTTTTTCATGAAATGCCAGCACAGCGTAAACGGCGCCACTGTGTTCAACGAATATACAAGATGCGCTATATTATAAACGGCCATTCCCCTGTTCAATTTTTCAATCTTTTGCGCCCTGTGCAGGTCCGAAATGAAGAGCTCACAGCGCCCTTCCGCGGATTCTTTTATAAGTATGTTGCCGATATGGAAATCCCTGTGGTAAAACCCTTTTGAAATAAAAAGATTCACAAACGCCGCCGCGTCATCAATTATCTTTACTGCCGTTTTCCAGCCGGGTTTTATTTCGGTGAAAAAGTCCTTAAGGCTCATGGCGCCGGGAATGTTTTTCAAGAACAGACGCGCTGTTTCGGTGTACAATCCGTTGCCTTTTTCAATCACGCCGACGGGCTCCGGAGCGGAAACGCCGTCCGCGGCAAGCAGGAGCAGGTTATGGAATTCCTGCACGGCCTTGGATTTTTCAAAAACAAACCTTACCTGCTGGAAAAAATCAGGCTGTTTAAAATGCTTCACGAAAAAAGAACCCGTACCGGGCACGTTAAGGAAAAAAAGGCTCCTCGCGGAATTTTCCCGGAGACCTTTCTGTTCCCACGCGGAAGGCATTTTGGCTTCACCGGCGAGTTCTTTCAGATAATCGCAAAAGAACTTCTCATGCGCAAGCGTCGTATAAACGGCGTAATCGCCGTCTTTTATCCTGACGGCGTCAATAAAGCCAGCGCCATTCTTAATTTTATATGTTTGTTTTTGCATGTAGTCTCTAAATTCTCAACTCCCTATAACTCCGTAACTCCTTAACCCCTTAAACTCTTTACCCCTGTTTCATTTTAACAATTTGCTCATAAAGCGCAACTACTTTCTGCAGATTGGTTTCCGCAGAATATTCAAGCGCGGTTTTGCGGGCGTTTTCGGACATTTGAGCACGGGTCTTTTCGTCAAAAAGCGTCTTCAATTTATTCGCGGCGCCCTCCGTATCAGCGGGGTTGTTTATAACATAGCCGTTAACGCCTTCACGGATGATTTCTGAAGCCCCGTTTGAGGTCGTCGTCACCACCGGCAGGCCGGCTGACATGGCCTCAAGGCAGGCATTGGCAAACGAATCCGAAAGCGTGGGCAGAAAAAACGCGTCCGAACTCGCGTAAACCGCCTGTATATCATCGCGCCAACCGAGGAAATACACTGTTTCAGGCATTTTCATTTTTTTCAGTTCAGACCTGTACGGGCCGGCGCTGTCCTTGCCGGTAACGAGAAGTTTCACGGGATACTGATGCCTGAGAAGCGCCGCCGTATCTATCGCGTGCTTCAGGCCCTTCCTCTCAAAACCGGTGCCGGCAAAAAGCACGGCAAGGTCGTTTTCCTTTATGCCGTACGTGCGCCGAATCTTATCGCGGAACCTCCCCCTGTCCCTGGGATGGAATTTTTCCGTATCCACGCCGTTGTAAATGACTTCAATATCCTCTTCCGGCACATTATAATACTGACGGACTTCGTTTTTACTCAGCTGTGAATTGCAGATTATTTTCCTGTAATTGCCTTTTCTAAATGTCCTTTTTTCAACGGAAACAATCGCGGCATTGCGCGGATTATTCATGATAAAAAACCGCCAGAACGGATTTGCCATGCCCGGATGCGTCCGTTTGAGGTACTCTATATGACAGCCGCCGCCGACGCGGTAAACGTCCTGGTAATACGTCCTGCCAAAACCGTTTATGACGTCATAATGCTCATTCTTCAGCATTTCGGCGGAATTTTTTGCGAAACTGAGCACCTTAAAAGCGGTATAGAATCCCATAGCGGGCACTTTATGAAAAAAAAACGGCAATGACGGTTCGGAGATGCGCCACTTATGGGCGTATATGTGTACCTCTATGCCTTTGGACAAAAGCCCCTTCGCAAGGCCGTACGTATAGCGCTCCACGCCGCCTTTAACATCAGTAAAGAAATATATTACCAGTGCAACTTTCATAACGAATCAGAAACAACGATATATGCCGCGAAAATTCGCAGTATCGCTAAAAGCTCGCAGTATCCTGCATCCGCAGGATCGCTACTGCTCGTTGGAAACGCCGATATTCGTGCCTTCGTGGCAAAAAAAGTTGAGAACTTTAATATTAAAACGATTTAATATTAGTTTTCTCCCACAATTTGGCGTATTTCAGGAATACATAATAAGAAGTCAAGACTGAAATAATCAATCCCGCCATTCCGTCCATGAATCCGAGCTTGTAAACATAAGTCTCAAGGAATTTCAGCGGCGGCTTGACAATCATCGGGATAAGCGCTGATTTTCTGCCCTGTTTCATGAGTTGTTCCGCGCTTATATTGGAAAAGCTGTCAATCGTGCGCAATTGATGGGCTATGTCCCTGTAGGTATAATGTATCATATCGCCATTCAGGCGCACTGCCGCACCGTTAATAAAATACCTGTCGTGCGGATTTACGCCGGCGATGTAGCCTTTGGATTTTTTGAACAGGCGCAATTTATAATCCGGATACCAGCCGCCGTGGTTTATCCAGCGGTTCAAATAAAATGTATGGCGCTTTACGCAATAGCCGTCAACTTTACCGGCGTCCTGTTCAAGGCGCCTGAACATTTCGTCCTTCAGGCTGTCCGTGACAACCTCATCGGCATCCAGACAGAGCACCCATTCGTTTTTCGCCAGGGACAACGCGTAGGTCTTCTGCTCGATATGCCCCGGCCAGGCGCGCTGTGTGACACGGGCGTTAAATTGCCCTGCTATCTCAACGGTCTTATCAGTGCTGAAGGAATCAACGACTATAATTTCCTCTGCCCATTTGACCGATTCAAGGCACCGGCCGATATTGGCCTCCTCGTTAAATGTTACTATACATACTGAAACTGATGGACGCATATCTCTAATCTCATATCCCAGATCGCGTTAAAATCCTTTGGACTGCATCATAGACTTCATCTACTGTGACGGCCTCCATGCATTCATGCGCCGCAGGGCATTCGCGTTTCAGGCATGGCGCGCACGGAAGGTTCCTGCTTATAACAATATGGCCGTTTCCGTAAGGCGAAGTCGTCACGGGGTCCGTAGGACCGAATACCGCGGCTACAGGCACGCCGACCGCGGCAGCAATATGCATAGCGCCCGTATCATTCGTCACGAACGCCCTGCATAAAGAAATCATCGCCGCAAGTTCTCCTATGCCGGTCGTGCCGGCGAGATTAAAAATACTCCCGGGCATGCCTGCCGCGCCCGCGAGTTCATCGCCAATCTGTTTTTCGGCAGTATTGCCGAAAATCAGGATTTTTGCATTATAAACTGTTATTATTTTTTTAGCAAGTTCCGCGTATCTTTCAGGAAGCCATCTTTTCGCGTTGCCGTACACGGCCCCGGGGCAAAAGCCTATAAACATGCCATTTGCGCCCGTGCCGAGCGCCTGCAACCGCGCCCTTGCGCCGGCAACCGCTTCGGATGAAACCGCTATTTGAGGTATGGCTGGCGCGGCATCCGCGCCAAGCAGGGACAGCAGTCCTGTATAATATTCCACCCGGTGCCTCGTCAAAAACCTGCCACGCGGCATTGAACCGGTCAACAGAAGTTCACGAAGCGAATTTTTATAACCTATGCGGACCGGCGAAAGTGAAAGATACGCTATAACGGCGCTCCGCCATGACCGCGGCAGGACCACGCACGCCTTGAAATTGTATTTACGCATGCTAACGCCGGTTTTTAACGTTGAAATGAATTTCCCGCCCGTGCTGAAAGGCAACGTATCCGTTACAGCGGAAGAATTCCGGTAAACTTCCTTAAGGGAATCCCTGCACAGCACATAAATGTCGCCATCAGGGAAGAATTCATGCAGGCGTTGAATAGCCGGCAGGCTCATCACGGCATCGCCGAGCCAGTTAAGGCCGATTATAAGGATATTTTGTTTGTCTTTGTCGTTTGGCATCGTTGCAGGAATACTGGAAACCAAAACACGAATCTCAAATTACACATCGCAAATCGCATATCACAAATCCCATATCGCATGTCCCTGTTATCAGTCTACCATTCTATAGCTATTTTTCAACAAAAACAATAAAAACACAAATTTCTTGAATAAAAACCGCAAAAAGTTTATTATATAATATTGAGATTCAATATTTAGAGGGGGGTTGATTACATCCAATCCCTGCATTTATTTAATAAGGATTTCTTATGTTAAAAACCCTGCGTTCATTTGAAATGGCAACGATTGCTTTCGGCTTGCTTTTCGTGCTTTTCATCGTAGCCACATTCGTACCGTATGCGTCAGCACTTGTCCAAATCTACGGCACTGATTGGTTTCACCTGATAATGTTTGCCTTTATAGGCATTACCATGATTTGTTGTCTGAGAAAATCCTATCTTAAGGGGCCTAAATTAGGCGTATTTCTGACGCACATAAGCATAATTCTTATAGCCGCAGGCGCCATTGTAACGGGATTTGCCGGCACATACGGACAAAGAGGCGACATGGTAATTCTCGAAAAGGAAGGCGCGGATTCATTTGAAATCAGCTATAAGAACAAAGTATTCAAGCCGACCGCCGAAAAATACGAGGTTGAATACCGGCAGAACGGGCAGTTAGTGGAAAAGAAGGAAGAACGGATAAAGCCGGAGGTTGACCATCAAGGCAATATCCAGCCGCAAATACTTCCTACGGCAATAGAAAAATTTGACCTCGGGTTCAAGGTATTCCTGAAAAAATTCCGCGTTGAACGCTACGGGGCTCCGGAGACACTGTTTCTTTATACGGGAAACAGCATAAAACGCTATGCAATTGAATTTGACAAGGAATATGAAATAGAAGGTTCGGACGTAAAATTCAAACTGACCGGCTTTTATCCTGACTTTATGATGGGCGATGACAATGAATTTGACATGTCTTACTCGGAAGGCCAGACACAATTCAAAAACCCCGCCCTGCGCGTAGAGCTTAACGGCCCCAAAGGCGAAGAGAGAAGATACCTGTTCGCGAATTACCAGGAACGCGACCTTGAGAACGGGATGCACTCGCACGGAAGTAAAGAAAAATTGTATTCCGAATTCGGTTTTAAGTATGTCCTTGGAGACGAGGGCTCGGCCATATCGCAATACGTCAGCGAGGTTGAGATACAGGATGGCGGACAAACCATACAGGCACACGTGGGCGTAAACGAACCTTTGGTTTATAAAGGTTTCAGGTTTTACCAGAACGCCTACTCATGGGTCGGCCCCACGAGATGGCAGACAGTCCTTATGGTAAAAAAAGACCACGGATACCAGCTTATATACCTGTCGTTCGCGCTGTTCCTTATCGGAAATTTACTGATTTTCGTGTATAATCCTTTCAAGAAATCAAAACCGCAGAAAGAAACCGCGAATGCGCACGAATAAACACGAAGACGGTTTAACAGGCAATTAAAATACATACATTTATTTATTGGAGATAAAAAAGATGCCGACTGATATGATGCCAACCGACATGATGCATATGCAGGCTCAACAGCCGCAACTGCCGGAGTTTTACAATTACCAGATGTTTTTCATCATAGCGGCGCTGATATTATACGCCTTAACGGCGTTCTTATACAGCGCATCCTCTTCCGGAAACACGAAAGGCGTTGTAAAGCAGATAGCGCACGCATTCCTGTCGCTGGGATTAATAGCAAACCTTATGGTGCTTGTAATCCGCTGGATACACGGCGAACGGCTCCCGCTGAATAATATCTTTGAAACACTGTCGTTTTTTACGCTGATATCGGGTATAATTCTTTTCATTCTGGATTTATGGTATAAGATTTCAGATTACGCGATATACGTAATGATACTGATAATCATCGCGCTTTGCGCCGTGGCATTCGGACCCGGATTTGAACATGAACGCACGTCCATACCTCCAAGCATGCCTGCATTGAACAGTTATTGGTTGCCCATACACGTCATAATAACCTTCATAGCATACGCCGGATTTGCCGTGGCCGCATGCGCGGGAGTGCGATATCTGATAATCAAGTCATTCCACGCAGATACAACTCCGTATGAAGCAACCATGAATACGCTTGACGCAATAATGTATAAATTAATAAGTATCAGCTACGTATTACTCGGCGCGGGGATAATATCCGGTTCAATATGGGCCAATGAGGCCTGGGGTGGATATTGGATGTGGGACCCTAAAGAAGTATGGTCATTGATAACATGGGTATTCTACACTATGTACCTGCATACGAGATACAAAACCTCGTGGGGCAAGGCCACGTACGCCGGATTGTCCGTCGTAGGATTCATCTGCGTGGTATTCACGTATATATGCGTATCATACCTGAGAGTGTTCTCGGGCGAACACAGTTTCTAAATCACGATTATTTAACCGCTAAGCTCGCAAAGCACGCTAAGATAATATTTTCAGCAATCCGGGCGCATTCGCTTCCACGGAATACAAATCCAGGACTGTCTTGCGCCCTGACAGACCTATTTCACGGCGCTTAATGCTGTCATTGATAAGAATTGATATCTTTTCCATCCACTCCTGCGGAGAGCCTGCCATATAGCCGTTTACGCCGTCTTTTATCATATCAGGATGCACGCCGGCATTGGAAGAAACCGTCGGTATGCCCGCGGCCATGCACTGGAGCAATTTTGTGGCGCATTTTCCTTTTGACCAGGGGTCATCCGGCAGTGGCGAAAGCCCTATGTCAAACGTCAATATATCCGCGGCCTCTTCTTCCTCCTTCCATTGCTTCTTTATGATTTCCAAACGGCCCGATTCGGTAAAGGTATTGCAGACGATTTTCAAGCGAATATCAAACCTGCCGGCAAGGTCCTCAAGCACGGGCATGATTTCATTCAGGAAGACTATTGACTTGCCGCCGCCTATCCAGCCGATGGTGCACGCACCGGTTCCTGTTGATTCATAATCCTTTGCCGGGTATTTTTTCATGTCAATGGTTGTCGGCATAACGGCGCAATTCTTATTGTGCGGCTCCACGAGCGACCTCAGATATTTGTTGCCGGCGATGACGAAATCGCTTGCCCTGACCATCTTGACAAACCGTTTCATGCGCCCGGGCGAATCCGGCGAGGAATGCCTGGAGGAATTAAACATCACCGCATCGTCAATATCATAGATTATTTTACAGCCCCGCCTTCTGAAAAGCCACAGCCAGAAATTGCCTATCCTTTTTTTCTGGATGAATACCGCATTGTAATTCCCTGCCAACCTTACCAGCCTGAGCCAGCCGAAAAACCCGGCGGGAAAAAATTCCAACGCGTATTCAATGCCGTTCTGTTTCAGGTAATCCAGGTACTGTGTTATCCTATAGCGCGTAGCGGGATGATTGCCGCCTCTTCCGAGAAATAATATCTTCATATTATAAGCATTGCGTCTCCATAACTGAAGAACCTGTATTTTTCCTTTATAGCCGTTTTATAGGCGTCCAAAATCCTTTCACGGCCCGCCAACGCGCTCGCGAGCATCAAAGGCGTGCCTTTCGGAAGGTGAAAATTCGTAATAAGGCAGTCAACTGCCCTGAATTCGTATCCGGGGCAGATGAAGAGATTCGTCCAACCTTCAATTCTGCCGGCGGAATTCCCATATTCCACGAGCCCCTCTTTCCACATCCATTCAAGCGTCCTGCAACAGGTCGTGCCGACGGCAAATACGCGCCGGCCTTTTGCCTTTGCGGTCAGGACATTCATCAAAGCGGACCTTTCAACGGAAAAAAATTCCTGGTCCAGAGAATGGCTTTCAATTTCCTCAGTTTCAACCGGTTTAAAAGTGCCTTTGCCGACATGCAGGGTTATATGGCATACGATAACGCCTTTTTTTCGTATTTGTTCAAGAAGCCCGTCCGTGAAATGAAGGCCCGCGGTAGGTGCCGCTATGGAGCCGGCCTTTTGGGCGTAAACGGTCTGATACCTGACAAGGTCCTCTTTTACAAAAGGGTCTTCGGATTTGGCCCGCTTGATATAAGGCGGCAGAGGCGCCCTGCCGGCCATATAGATAGCCGCTTCAGCAGAAGCCCTGTCGTCAAAAACGAATTCCCATTTGCCGCGCTCTATCCTTTTCAAGGTGCCGCTGACGGACTTTCCGCCCGGTGACTGAGCGCAATCAAGAAATATCTGTTCTCCATCAAGGTCTTTTCCGCGGGTCTGCACCATGATTTCCCATACGCCGCATGAAAGTTCCCTTGTCAAAAGCATATTCACAAGGCCGCCTGTTATGCGCCTGCCTATGATGCGCGCGGGAATTACTTTCGTATCGTTGATGACAAGAACGTCGCCCGCTGAAAAATAATCCGTGATTTGCGAAAAAGATTTGTGTTCGCACCCATCCTTTGCGCGGTCAAGCACGAAGAGGCGCGACGTGTCCCTGTTTTCCAGGGGATGCTGTGCTATGAGTTCACCAGGTAACTCATAATCAAATAAAGATAATTTCATGCTAAAACCTTACGCTGACGGCCGCAAAAGGCCCGGACAAGGAGAAATCGAATTCGTCCTGCTCATTATCCGTAACGTCAATAACGCTGGAAATGGACATAACCTTATATCCAAGGCTTACGGTAAAGGTGTCCGTAACGTTCCATCCGGCGTTTGCGTAACCCGTAAAATATGTGAAATCTATTATGGACACATCCAAAGCCATCCCGTACAATCCCATGCCGGCAAAAAAAGTATTCTTATAATTATATTCCCCGAAAAAACCGACCGCGGGCAAGGGAAGTTTTATGGATTCGTTGACTTTATTGGTAGCCGCCGAATCCAGCATAGCGTCGGCCTGCATATACACGCCGCCGCCGAAGACGCCGAAATCCACATAGCTTCTTTCGGCAACCGTCCTGCTGAGCCATACGCCCTTGTAAATTATTTCAAAAGAATCCATTGACAGCGTTGATTTTACCTGTTCGCCCGGGTAAAAAACCCTGTTCTCAAAGCGCACCGCGGAATCGATGGTTTCTCTGGAACTGTAATCAGTATTCCAATACGAAATAATCATTCCGTCAATTTCATTAAACCTGAATTCAGCCGCGAACGACAAAATATTGGAATTGCCGTCCATGCCGAGGTCTCCGGCAAAATCCACGTTGGTGCCGGCAAATTCCGAGCCGTCAACCGTCAGGTCGCTTTTCATGGCGGAAAACCAGCTCTGTGCGCCGATTGACATGTAATAATCAACGGGAGAAAATTGGTCGGAGTACTGCGCGCAAGCCGGCCTTATTGAAAAAAGACAGACAGCGGCGCAAACAAGGAAAAATATGGATATTTTACAAACAGCCATTCTAAAAGACATAAATTATCCTGATTCTTAAACCTGTAATATTCTAATCTTGTAATCTTCTAATCCTATTGTTCTTCAGCCGCGACTTCATCGAGCACGGAATCTTCCACGAAGATAGGCGCGTTCATCTGGACTGCGAGCGCCACCGCATCGCTCGGGCGGGAATCTATTTCTATTGTTTTATCGTCAGTCTTAAGGACAAGCCTGGCGTAAAAAGTCTTATCCACAAGGTCATTTACGACTATATGGTCAAGGCTCGCGTTCAGGCCCTTGAGTATATTTTCCACAAGGTCATGTGTCATCGGCCTGGGGGTTTTGTAGTTTTTAACCTTCCTGTCTATGGCAACGGCCTCAAAGATACCTATGAGTATAGGAAAACTCCTATTGCCGTCGCGCTCTTTCAGAACGATTATCTGTTCGTCACTGCGCTCGGAAATAATAATCCTTGCTAAATCCATCCTTTTAGGCGCCATAACAATCCTTGTCATTTTAAGAAGGCATCTGGGCTTTTATCACGAACTTGAATATTTTATCCCTGTCTTCCGCGGTAATTTCCTTGAATTTCAATCCTATGGCGCACCGCTGAGTCTGGTCGTCCATGGATTCAAGCCAGGACACCCTTGTAAGCGCCTTAATGGGTTTTTCTTCGTTAGGAAGCAGGATGTTTATGCCAACGACCATCTTCTGCATGAGAAGATCGGGTATCCAGCTGAGATTCGGTATCTTGCCGTTAAGCAGTATGCCGCCGCCGCTGACGTTGGTTGAAGTGCCCTCGTAGATATTGTCCAGCGCCGGGTCTTGGCGCGACTTGGTCAAAAACTTATACCGCACAGGCACTTCGCATTTGACGCGTATAAATTCCCTTCGTTCCTGTTCAAAACTGTCGCCCATAATTTTTCCTCATATAAATGTAAAGGGTCCCGCAGGGAACGGTAAAAAACGTTCATTTTATCTTATGGTTTTCGTTTAACCATAACGCTTCTATCATTATAACGATTGTAAAACAAAAAGCAAGAATTTTTCCTGTATCTATTGACCTTTTAAGGATTTATTGCTATAGTTAACCATAATGAATCAAAAGATACGAATTGACAGGCAGGTTATGTTAAGGAAAACAGTTGTCTTAATTCTAATTCTTGCTATTGTGCCGGCCGCAGGTTGCCTGGAAAGAAGCATTGAACGGCCCAAACAGCCGGATGAAATTGACACAAAAATCGCATACCAGCTCACCCATTACAAAAACACAAGGAGCTATGAGGCCTTTAGCGAAATACTGCGATTCGGCTCAAGGGCGATACCGGCGCTTGACGGCGCGCTCAATGACGGCGATGCCGGCGTGCGGCTGTTATCAGTCAGGCTGTTATATATAATAGACCCGTCAAACCCCAAACTGCCGTATATGCTAAATGATCCCATGCCGAAAATAACTGTGGAAACGGCCTTTTTCGCCGGGGCCTGCCGCACAGACAACGCAGTTCCGCTCCTTATATCCGTCATGCGCAAAAACGGCCAGGATGTTTTATCAATAGGAAAATACAGGGATATTATTTTTAAGAACAAAGAAACGGCAAGTGAATACATCTCGTTTAGCAATATATCTGATGACAATAAAATACGGCTCGCCTGCGCATGGGCGCTCCTGCAATATGACGCCCCCTGGATTACGGAAATGCTGTTTGAAAACGCAACCGAAGATGCCGATTTCAAATGGCTTGCGGCCGCAATATCCGGAAAGTGCGCCTCTTTCCTTGACGAACCGGTATTGCTGAAATTAGCCGCGCTTGCAACGGATGAAATGCCTTATATCCAGGCACAGGCCGCCGGAGCGCTCGGAGAAACGCGCAATCCTGAAATCTTAACCCCGTTGTTTTTATTGCTGGATTCGCCGGACAAGGAAACAGCGGATTCATCGGCCATAGCAATACATAAAATTCTTGCCTCAATGAACGTGAGAGATGTAAAATCAAAGCCATTTCCAGAAGATATGGACGAATTGCGCATTCAATTGAAAGCATGGTGGGATGAAAACCATGAGCCATACGAAAAGGATTTTTCGGCATTCGTAAAAAGAGCGTCATGCGGCCTTGTGATTGAAGGACGAATAACCGGTATAAAAAAAGCGGAACCGCCGGCAACCCCGGCCTCATGGGAAATTGAAATTGAAGTCCTTGCTGTTAGGCGCGGAAGTTTTAATGAGAAAAAATTCAAACTCCGATTGCAGGCCGATGAAGAACCGCTCGTGCTTAAAGGCGGGCACGGGGAATTCGTATTTGTCTTTTACCTCAAATCACAGCCGGACGGACAGTTTTCGCTTGACTGGATAGAAAATAAAAATTAAGCTTATATGATTTCTAAAACGTTCATTTAAGAAAATTGTTCGGAAGAACAAAAATTGAATAATCAGCCCCTCCTATACGTTAAAGATAGCAGAAAAAGACTCTCTATATAAAAAGGCAATATGATGAAGATATTTTTTGTTTTAATCGCGGCATTCTGCTTTGCGCTGTTAATGCTTAACGGCTGTTCCTCTCCGCCGTCACGCGAAGCCATTGAATCCGTTGAGGCGAACTACCGTCCGAACGAAGACAAACCTGTCCTGCCGCTCCTGACGCCGGACAGCCCTTTTTCAGATTTCATTACCTATGCCATGCTTAACAATCCCAACGTAGAAGCCGCGTTCTATGACTGGAAGATGTCCGTGGAAGAAGCCGTAGCTGCCGGCTCTCTGCCGAACCCGCAGCTGACATTGAACGCTGAAATCACGTCAATCGTTGAAAGTTTTATAATCGGGCTGGCGCAGGAACTGCCCGGACCGGGGAAATTAGAACTGCAGGCAGAAGCAGTATCTGCCATAGCGCGAAAAAAACGATTTATTTTTGAAAACGAACTCCTAAATGCCGCCTTCAAAGTCAACGAAACATTTTCTCAAAACGGACTGCTTAACGAAAAAATATCGCTTACGCGCCAGATGCTGGAATTGGCTGATACCGGCGAATCATCCGTCAGGGCCGGCCTTGAAACAGGACTTGAAAGCCCCCGCAATCTTACTCTGATACAATCCGAACAGGCGCGCCTGCGCAATGAACTTGCAAACCTTGAAGACTCGCGTAAAGTTATTTTTGCGCAGTGGCGCGAGGCGTTAGGCATAGGCATATCCGAACCACTGCCGCCATTTCCGCGCTCAATGCCGCCTAAACACGTGCTCCCTGATGAAGACGCCCTGTTAAATGCGGCTCTGACATCCAACGCGCAATTAAAGGCCCTGTCTGAAGAAATCAAACTGGCGGAAACGCTTGTAAAACTGGCGTACAAGGAAAACGTGCCCGATTTTGACGCCGGATTGGGGACAAACACGAGACAAAAGCCCTGGTCGCTTATGCCGGAAATAGGACTGACACTGCCGGTGTGGCGGGACAAAATCGGCGCGCAGATTGCCTCTGCCCGCGCCGGTGAAAAGGAATCGCGTTCAATGCTGTCGGCCGCGAAACTTGAACTCGTAATTACACTGGCTGAAAAGTCATTCATGTGGCGCGAACTCCGCAGGCAATCAAAATTGATTGAAACCCAGCTCATGCCTTTGGCCACGGTGAAATTGCAGAGCAGTGAATCCTCTTACACGACCGGCGGAAGCGGCATTATGGAATGGATAGAATCCGCCAATGAAATACTGGAATTAAAAACCCTGCTATCTGAATCAACCGCACGCGAAGAGATAGCCTTGTCGGAAATTATGCTCCTGATACTCAGCCGCCAGCCGGAAGAAACAAACAGGATACTTAATTCCAAATAAAAACATACAAGGAGTTTGATATGAAATATATAGTTTATGCAATGATAATCATCATAGTGATTACAGCTTTGGTAATCGGCGGAAAAGCATTCTTAAAAGAACACAATGCTTCACCGGAATCGCAAGCCAAACCGATGTATCACTGCCCGATGCATCCGACTTATACTTCGGACAAACCAGGCGACTGCCCCATCTGCGGAATGAATTTGGTGCTGATAAAACCGGATAAAAACACATCTCCTCAGGCAGACGTATCCGAATACGCAACGGTGGAAATCAGCCCTGACAGACAACAACTAATAGGAATCAAAAAAGAGCAGGTCATGGCCCGCCCTTTGACAAATACCATCCGCGCGGTCGGAACCACGGGTTATAATGAACGAAAAGTCTACGACGTCAACACCAAATTTGCCGGATGGGTAGACACCGCTGATTGTTGCGCGTTTGCAGGCAAATTCATCAAATCAGGAACGAAGTTATTCAGCATCTACAGCCCTGAATTGGTTACGGCACAGCAGGAATATCTCACTGCATTAAAAACCCTGAAAACAGCCGAGGAAAACAAATCCGAGGATATGATAAAAAATGCCGGACAATTGGTAAACGCAACCAGGCAAAAACTGCTCTTCTGGGACATCACGGAAGGCCAGTTAGCCGAAATAGCCGAAGAAGGAAAACCCTCAAAAACCTTATGGATAACCGCGAAGGCCGAGGGTTTTATTATCGGAGACGAACTGACCAACGGCAAATATATAGAACCCGGGGAATTGCTTTTCAGGATTGCGGACCTGTCAACCGTCTGGATTGAAACCGAAATTTACGAATATGAGCTGACCTTTCTCGGCGTCGGCGACAAGGCCGTAATTGAATTCCCTGCTTACCCCGGAGAAAAGTTCGAAGGCAATGTAAAATACGTCTATCCTTACGTCAATCCCGCGACCCGCACCATCAAGGCAAGGATTGAAATGCCCAATCCTGATTATAAGTTGAAGATATCCATGTATGCCGACGTAATAATAGAAAAAGAACTGGGTGAAAAAACCGCCATTCCCGTTGAAGCCGTCCTGGACACGGGCAAACGCCGTCTCGTTTTCGTAGATAAGGGAGACGGTTTCTTTGAGCCTCGTGAAGTAAAATTAGGCGCCAAGACCGGCGCGTATTATGAAATTATTGAAGGCGTATCCGAAGGAGAGACTGTAGTTACTTCGGGCAATTTCTTTATTGATTCGGAATCAAAAATAAAATCAGCCGTATCAGGAACGGGTACGGGGCATAAGCACGGCGATAACAACGAAAAAAAATAAATAAGGACATTTATGCTGAAAAATATAGTTGCTTTCTCTGCTAACAACAAATTTCTGGTGCTGATATTCATGGCTATTGCCGTAGTCGCGGCGGTTTACGCCGTACAGAACATCCCGCTGGACGCCATACCCGACCTGTCAGACACTCAGGTAATTGTTTATTCGCGCTGGGACAGGAGCCCGGACATCATTGAAGACCAGATTACGTACCCGATTATAACCGCGATGCTCGGCGCGCCAAAAGTCAAGGCCATCAGGGGATTCTCGGATTTCGGATTCTCTTATGTTTACATTATTTTTCAGGACGGCACCGACATCTACTGGGCGCGAAGCCGCACCATAGAATACCTTTCAAAGATACTGCCCAGGCTTCCTGAAGACGTCAAGACCGAAATCGGCCCGGACGCTACAGGCGTAGGCTGGGTCTATCAGTATGCGTTAGTGGATAAAACCGGGCAAAACGACCTCGCCCAACTGCGCAGTTACCAGGATTGGTACTTGAAATATTACATTCAAAGCGTACCCGGCGTCGCCGAGGTGGCTTCAATAGGCGGATTCCAGAAACAATACCAGGTGAACATCAACCCCAACACGCTGGTCTCTTACAACATACCGCTGATGAAAGTAGTAGAGGCCATCCGTGACGGCAATAATGACGTAGGCGGCAGGCTTGTGGAGTTCAGCGGCGCCGAATACATGGTGCGCGGGCGCGGTTACATAAAAACCGTTGAAGACATTGAAAACATCTCGGTTGGCAACGACATGAACGGCACGCCTATACTTATAAAAAATATCGCCAAGGTAAACCTGGGGCCGGATATCAGGCGCGGCGTGGCGGATCTTGACGGCATCGGCGATACGGTTGGCGGCATTGTGGTCGTACGGCACGGCGAGAACGCGCTTAATGTCATCAGCAGGGTCAAGGCAAAGATAAAAGAAATCACGCCGGGCCTGCCTAAAGGCGTGGAAATAGTCACGACCTATGACCGCTCCGAACTCATACTGCGGGCGATTGACACGCTCAAATCCCAGTTGATTGAGGAAATGATTGTAGTCAGCCTGATAATACTCATATTCCTCTGGCATATACCTTCGGCATTAGTGCCGATTCTCACCATACCGATTTCGTGCTTTCTCGCATTCATCCCGATGTTCGGCATGAGTTTGACTTCCAATATCATGTCGCTTTCCGGCATCGCAATATCCATCGGGGTACTGGTTGACGGCGCAATAGTTGAGGTGGAAAATGCGTACAAAAAATTAGAGCTCTGGATAGAAGGCGGCCGGGTAGGCGACCCGCATAAAATAAGGATACAGGCATTGCAGGAAGTAGCGCCATCAATATTCTTTTCGCTTCTCGTCATCGCGGTCGCCTTTATGCCCATATTCACGCTTACGGAACAGGAAGGCAGGCTCTTCAAACCCCTGGCTTACACCAAGAACCTGACGATGGCCATAGCGGCGCTCCTCGCAATCACGCTTGACCCGGCCATACGAATGCTTTTCATGCGGATGGATTATTTTACATTCAAGCCGAAATGGCTGGCCTGGCCTTTGAACCAGGTATTGGTAGGGAAATATTACCGCGAGGAAAACCATCCGGTCAGTAAAACTCTTTTCAGGTTTTATGAACCGGTCTGCAGGCTTGTACTGAAACATCCCTGGACCGTCATCACCATTGCATTAATACTGATAACAACCACCATACCGGTTTATTTCATGTTAGGTTCGGAATTCATGCCGCCCCTGAACGAAGGCAGTATTCTTTACATGCCTACCACCCTGCCGGGCATTTCCGTTACCGAGGCGCAGAAGATTCTGCAGGTGCAGGACAAGATTATAAAGAGCGTACCCGAAGTACAGAGCGTATTCGGCAAGGCTGGCCGCGCCGAAACCGCCACAGACCCGGCGCCGTTCTCAATGATGGAAACAACAATCGTATTAAAACCCGAAAGCGAATGGCGGAAGGTCCGGCGCTGGTACTCGGATCTGCCGGAACTGCTTCAAAAACCGTTCCGCCCCATCTGGCGCGACCGGATTTCATGGCAGGACATTATCGCTGAATTAGACGGCAAGATGCAGATTCCCGGCGTAAGCAACGCGTGGACCATGCCCATCAAGGCCCGTATTGACATGCTTACCACCGGAATACGCACGCCCATCGGCATAAAAATCTACGGCGCCGACCTTAAAGAGATAGAGAAAATCGGGATGCACATAGAAATGATAATGCGCGACATCCCCGGCACGCGCACAGTATTTGCCGAGCGCGTGACAGGTGGGTATTTCCTGGATTTTGACATCAAACGCGAAAAATTGGCGCGTTACGGATTGACCATCAAAGAAGCCGAGATGGTTATAATGTCCGCCATCGGAGGCGAAGGCGTCACCACTACCGTTGAAGGCAGGGAGCGTTATTCCGTCAATGTGCGCTATGCAAGGGAATTGAGGGAAGACATAGAGGAATTGCGGCGCGTACTGGTGCCGGTGACCGCAGGGCCTGCCGGCGGGACCATGTCAGGCGGCGCACAGATACCTTTGGGCGAATTGGCCGACATCAAATTCTCCACCGGCCCGGCAATGATCCGCGACGAAGACGGTTTCCTTGCCGGCTACGTCTTTGTGGACATTAAAGACCGCGATATCGGCAGTTACGTAACCGAGGCAAAAAAGAAAGTGGAGCAAAACCTGACCATACCAGCCGGCTATACGCTCCTATGGAGCGGCCAATACGAAAACATGACGCGCATGTGGAAACGGCTTTACGTCGTTATTCCGCTTACGATATTTATCATCTGCGTCCTTCTTTATATTAATACAAAATCAGCGGTGAAAACGGGGATTGTCCTGATGGCGGTGCCATTTTCGCTTATCGGCGCTGTATGGTTCATGTATCTCCTTGATTACAACATGTCAACTGCCGTCTGGGTGGGAATGATAGCCCTGATGGGGCTGGACGCGGAAACAGGCGTATTCATGCTTTTATTCCTTGACCTGTCGTATTATGACGCGGTGCGAAGAGGAAAAATGAAGACGTACACCGATTTGCACGAAGCGGTCATCCACGGCGCGGTTAAGAGAATCAGGCCCAAGATGATGACGGTCGGCACAACGTTCATAGGATTAGTGCCCATCATGTGGGCCATGGGCACTGGATCAGACATGATGAAACGCATCGCCGCCCCCATGATAGGCGGGTTATTCACAAGTTTCCTCCTGGAATTGCTGGTCTATCCGCCCGTCTATGCCATCTGGAAATGGAATTTTGAAATGAAACGCGGCACGGTAGATGCATCCAAATTGCCTATACCCGAATTAAGTGAACATAACATTTAATGTAAGGGATCCTGCACAGGGAGTGATAAAAATTGCCGTCGTTTTGGTTGCGGCTTAGCCCTGTACCAAAGCGAAGCGCTTGGTACAGGGTGTGTTACTTTATAGTCCATGTTTCATTCTTCATTTTGCCTTCTTCCTCCTCGCGTCATGCATGTCCGATTTGTTTTGACATATTTCCGAGGATTCTTATAATCAGGGTTTATTTTAAAGGACATTTATGAACGACAAAATGAAGCATACTTTATGGATGCTGTTTGCGCTCGGCTTGGCCGTGCAATTTTCCGCCATCAGAATATTCCATCTGGATCTCGGACCTGGATGGGCCGCGTTATGGCCCGGCTTGGCGGTATTCGGCGCGGCATTCTTGTTGTCCTGGGCCGCGGAACTTGCACAGCTTGAAATACCGCAGACGCTCGCCATAGCTTTCCTCGCGCTCATAGCAGTAGTGCCGGAATATGCCGTGGATGTGCTTTTGGCATGGAAGGCTGGCACTGACCCCTCGTACCTGCCGAGGGCCGCGGCAAATATGACGGGTTCCAACCGGCTCCTTATCGGGGTTGGCTGGCCTATAATACTCTTCGCCTACTGGTGGAAAACCCGCAAAACGGCAATTGAACTGCCCAGTGAACACGGATTGGAAATAAAAGTCCTTCTCATTGCAACCGTCTACTCGTTCATTTTTGCGATAAAACAGTCTTTTACCATAATTGACACTTTCATTTTGCTGGGTATTTTTATATATTACATGGTATGCGCGGCTAAAATGAAACATGAGGAACCGGAACTTGAAGGCCCTGCAAAAATGCTCGCGGTCGTATCAAGACCGTGCAGGATACTAATCACGATAGGATTATTTATCCTGGCGGGCTTTGTAATTTTCAACGCGGCGGAACCTTTTGTTGAAGGCCTTATTCATACGGGCAAGGTATGGGGAATAAGCGATTTCCTGCTCATACAATGGCTTGCCCCGCTTGCATCGGAATCGCCGGAATTCATCGTAGCAATCATTTTCGCACTCAGGGCAAACCCGGTATCCAGCCTGGGCACGCTGATATCATCCAAAATCAACCAATGGACTTTGCTGATAGCCACCCTACCGATGGCGTACGGAATCTCAACCTTTGTCGCGTATGGAAGCTTTAAAGGAATGGCCCTGGACCATCAGCAGGTGCAGGAGGTGTTCCTGACTTCGGCGCAATCGTTCTTCGCGCTGGTACTGCTGGCAAATTTCAGGTTTGCCATGGTAGAAGCGCTCGCGTTAATTGTCCTGTTCAGCGGACAACTGATATGGCAGATAGCGCATACAAGCGACATACACGCGGGCGGCACGCATCCGGAATACGACAAGGTCAGGATGGGATTCGCGTTCGCGTATGTGGTATTCGGGCTGGCAGTAATAATGTTCCACAAGGGCCGCAGGTGCGCGGTAAAAAAAATGCTGTTCAGGAAACACGCAAACACATGAATTTATGAATCTTGTTGATTTTTCGATTACGCGATCGTACGTCAATCATTAAATCTTATCGGTACTTCATTATTTTAAAGAAATATGTGGCATTTCCCACGACAAATGAAAACTTAGCAGTTAAAGTCAGTACTCATATGGAATGTAAAACTGGTCTACATCGCGAATGGGAATGCATTTAACCCTTTTATCCATTTCGTCAATTCATTTGATATTTTACCAAAAGTTTTATGTTCTTCAATAAAATAGACTATCGGGGCAGTGTCAAGCATTATTCTTTTATGATTTTTTATTGCATTTCCTATTCCCATACGGCTCTTTCCTTATCAACGTATTCCTGGGCATCAATACCGTTCCAGACTTCCTTTCCAACTCCCTTTAAGGCATAGATATTAAGTTTCTTATCCGTCTCAACAATCGTATAAATTTCGGATATAAGTTTATGAAGAAGAAGCATTTTTTCGTTTTGTGGAAGTTGTGAAATTTTCCTGTAAATTGTCTCGGTAATTGCATTAGTCCTAACAATATCTCCTTAACATAAAACAATCATGTACTCTTGTTATTATAGCATGTATCAACATGGAAATCAATTGTTTTATTCGTACCACTGGCCGCAACCAGCGATTACAACGAACCGCAAATGCCATCTGTGTCTGCCGCCCGTCCCACATCCCACATCACACATCCCATATCTCATATCGCATATCCCGCCTACTTTTTCTTTTTCGGATCTGCCGCGGCCACATTTGCCTTGAACACTTCAATGAATTCCGATGTAACGCTTTCCCATTCCTTACCGAAAATCATCTGAAGTATCTGATTTATAACCAGCGAAGGGTCGTCAAGATTCACGTAAGTGCCGCCGCCCGCGGTTGCTATCCTGGAAAAGACCCCTTGCACAACCGCCCTCTCATTCTGGGAAAAAGTCTGGATTGTGCTTGTGATAACCTCTTTAAGCTGAACTGGTTTTTTCTCTTTTTCGCCGGTGGCAACTTTTTTCTTGGGATTTTTTCTATCCTGCGGAGGAGGCGGAGGCGGTACTAACGTTCCTTTATAAGCGTCCTCGGCATTCTTTACCGTCCTGTCAACGTCGCCCGTATGCGGCGGCGCGTCTCCCATTATGACGATTAATTTCCATGTCTCTTCGCGCCACTCAAGCAAGGGGTCAAAAAGCGCCGTCTCGTATGCCTTATCCACCCCCTCTTCCCAGTCGCCGCCGCCCGTGGCGCCAAGCTGTTTATTCACGGCCTCCTGTATGACTTTCAAATCCGAATTGAACGGCAAAGCCACCCAGGAAGCGTCATTGTAACAGACAAATCCTATTTTGGAAGAAGGGGATATTGAAATAATGATATTTACCAGGAATGAAACCTGTTCCTGCACCGCGGCGACGCACGGCCCCATACTACCGGTTATATCCACACACAACACGAGGTCAAGCCCGTTCTTATTCAATTTTTCAAGGCGCGCGACAGTAGTCCCGCCCCTGATACCGCCGCTCTCAACACCGCCATTGGCAGGGTCTTCGGCAGCCTGTCCCTTGGCCACCATTTTATAAACTGTCGCATGGTCAGGCAGGGAGGCCTTATTCTTAGTAAACCAATCCTCCCATTTTTTCTTTTTGCCCCCGAGTTTTTTTGCGCCTGTAAGCAATTCAAGCGCTTCGGAGGCCTTATCGGACAAAAATGGCTGTTTCCTGTCGTCCAGAAAAGTTATAAGCGCTTCAACAACCTGCGCACTTTTTATCTTATCCACGCCTGCAGAATCTAATTTTAACACGGATGCCACTGCGTATATCCTGAGATTCTCATTAGTGCTCTTAATGGAATCCAGAAGAGCCGCTTCATAAATATCATACGACTTCTGATTGCGCAATTCCATCATGGCAAAAACCTTGATGACCCAGTTGCTGTTCGTTAAATACGCAGTAACAAGCTGGTCGGTTTTTTCGTCGGCATGAACGCTCGATAATTGGCCGAAAATTGCCGCCCATAAAAAAACAATGCATACTGTTACCATGTGTTTTTTAGCCATAAAATTACTCCCCCAAAATACGAAATAAAAGTTCTGAACTTAACACCAGACCTGCAGTATAACACTACAACTTTAACTGAAATGTTTCAAGTTTAATTTATTATAAAAGGTAAGACCTCAGTGAAGGCGGGTTTTCAAGTTCCCACGCGGTATTTTGTAGGGACAGAATAATATTCTGTCCTTACCGTAATCATTGGGCATTTTGATGTTTATGTTGTTTTCTCAACCCACCTTCACTGAGGCCGTACTATAAAAGGTACCGCCTCAGTCGAGGTGGGTTTTTGCTGGTTTTTCGATAACGCTGAACACGGACGATACACCCCTGGTTCCCCTCTTTTTAGAGGGGACATATACGAATTTCCCCTCTATTAAGAGGGGGTAGGGGTGTGTTAAGCGTAACCTCGACTGAGGCCTTACTATAAAAGGTAAGTCATCAGATGTGAGAATGGGTATTACGAAATAAGTGCAAAACATCAACTACCGTATGCCGCTGTCCATCCAACCTACAAGGCGGTTGTTATGAAAAAAATAACTCTCTTTGCCCGCTGTGCCCGCGCTGACATATTCCCACCTTTCTACCGTACCGGCAAAACTGCCACTTTTCTTTACCTCCTTCGCCGCAGGCTTCCCGCGCAAAGCAAGTATATCGTCCGGACTAAAAGGCGGACATGCGAGTTTTTTAGTTTTTTCTTTTAGCATCACAATTGAACCTTACAAAAATTACAATAAATACATAACTCTAAACAAACCATAAACTCAAAATACAAATTTCCAAACCCGTCGTGCGTCGTGTTTTGAAATTTAGAGTTTCGTATTTAGTATTTGTTTAGAGTTTCGGATTTCGAATTTAGAGTTTTCAATAGCATTCCTATAAGAATAACTGTTGCTAACATAGTATATATATAGTTTGCGTTGGAATTGCCTGTCTTTGTTATAAAGCATCCGCCGCCGCCTTTGCCGCCCCCTCCGCTCTCTACCGCGCCCGCGCCTCCGGATAACGTTGGATCTCCTATTACTGCTTCTTCCCCTGTCAACGGCACCCCCGATACCTGCAGTATCTTTCCGGAATCCCTGCCTCTGACCGTTATGTCTATGTTCGTGTCAACCGCCACCCAGAATGTGTCCCCGTCTTTAGCATTGCCTGAAAAATTGTACACCAATATCCAATCCGTGCTCCCGCTCGCCGCTATAGTTTCTAACGGCGTATTGAACGTTATCACGCCATTGTCTTCCGAATAATGGTAATTGTACAGACCTACCGCCTCTTCTCCATAATCGTACGCGCCATTCTTGTTGACGTCTCTTATCATCTTCACGCCACCCGGTAATATCGCACTCTTCTCGTTGCCCGTACCCCCGCTGTGTACGTATACCTTCTCTATCTCAAGGGCCTCTACACTGCTTGCCTCTAAATTCATGCTCAACATCGCTACATTGCCCTGATTGTTCAATACGGTCTTTTTCAATTTGTCCTTATTTGCTCCTAATACCGTAAGAGTGCCTACACTGCTTATCACCTTGGCCTTGCCTTGTATCGGAAATTCGCCCGTAACCACTATCGGCTGATGCGTGGCTTCGTCCGTGCCCGTTATGTCGTACTTCGTACTTACCTCGGCGCCGAATGTGCTCCCGTCAAACGCGTTGCCATTCATATTGTACACTACTATAAGATTTATATCTGAATTTGCCGGCAACATGTATTCCAACCCGTCAAATTCCACGTTTCCATTGTCCGCGTTATAATTTTCACCTCCTGCTAATTCGCTATCCGGCCCACCAATCTTTCCGTTTTCGTCAGCATCTATATATAACCTGATTCCATTGTCTTCTAAATCCGCGGCTTCATTGCCGTATCCCGTACCGGTTATCTTCAGGGAATTCATGTTTATATCTACTGAACTCGTAGTCAGATTCAATTGCAGCATTACGATTCCTTTACCACTGCGGCTCTCGGTCGTAGACATGGGATTACGCTCACCTTCGGATACGGTTATTACGCCCGGCACGACTTTTACGTCCTGCTGTGCATCTATCCAGCTATTGTCAGGGCTCTCATATACCGTTACGGTAGAAACACCAAACTGCGCATCCGTATAATAGAACGACAACCGGCTCGTATTAGCCTGCATAACTATAATATTCACCATCCACGGACCGTCCTGCTTAACGGCGAATTTGCCGTCCGGCGAACTGCTCGCCAACATCAGCATCGTGCTTGCCGTAAGTACGGATTCGTTTTGATACGCGTCCTGCGACATTACGGTCATCGTGTCAGTAACCGTGCCTACGCCTATTGCCTGCTCCTGCGAAATGAATTTCAATTGCGCCACGGGCCCCGGGACGATCGTCACGAACTGTGTAATATCTGTCCAGCCCTTGTCAGGCGCCTCCGCAAAGCTCATTGTATATTGACCAGTCTTTGTATCGGAATAGTAAAAACTTATAGAATCGTTTCCTGCAGGTATTGTAATCGCAGTCATATTGAACGGCCCCGCGGTTGTCTCTGCAAAACCGCCTGCTATAGAGGTCGTTGTTACTGAAATAGACGTATTTTCTGGGACTGCGAGCGCAAAGCCCTTCTTATGCCGGGTCTGCAGAATTATCGCATCCGATACACTGCCTGCGGCTATCTGCTGTTGTGTTGTAGTAACTGCGAGCGTGCTTATTATCCACGGATAGACTGTTACAGTTTGAGAGGCATCGGTCCAGTTGCGGGACGGGCTTTCACTTACTGCTATCGTCCAACTGCCGATTTCTTCATCATAGTAATAAAAGCTTATGAAACTCGTATTAGCCGACATTGTTACGTACGCAGAGTCAAACGGCGCTATATTGTCAGTGCCAAATGAACCGGTTGTTGACGTAGTTGACAGATTAAGCTGAGTATCTTCTGTAGTATTGGATACGTTATTGAATTCGTCATAGGTCTGGATTGTCATAACGGCTGAGGGCAGGTATTCGCCCATGTTCTGCGCAGACGTTACGAATGCCATTTTCGCAACAGGCGCGGGATTGACGATTTCGTCCTGAAAGGCGTCCAGCCAGCCTGCCTCAGGCGCTTCACGCGCCGAGATTGTAACAAGGCCTGCGAGCGTATCGCTATAGTAGAAATCAGCCGAAGAATTTCCGGCAGTCAGGGTGACCAGAGTGGCAGACCACGGCCCTTCGGAACTCAGGCCGAATGCGCCTGCCGATGATGTGCTAATGAATTCGATGCTCGTATCAACCTCTGCCGGGCTGGGATTCTCAAACTGGTCTCTTGTCTGTATGGTAATTACATCCGAGGCAACACCTGCAATAAGAGTTTGCGGGCTGGTAATGAATACTATCTGCGAGCTAACTGCCGGATTGATGGTGATATCCTGGGCGCCGTCCTGCCAATTAAGACCTGTGATTTCGTGCATAGTAAGCGTATGGGTACCCATCAGGGTATCGCGATAGAAGAAGGTGGTATTATTGGTGCCGGTGTAAACTATAATGCTCGATAGGTCCCACGGGCCGGCATCGGCCAAACCAAACGTGCCTGCTGACGACGTAGAGCTCAAAGTAACTTCCACGTACTGGGAGGCGTTGGAAATATTGCCATAGGCATCGGTAGTCTGGGCAATCATAGCTGATGAAGATTCGCCGGCTATAATTGTTTGCGCGACAGAGGTGAAAGAGACCTTAGCGACAGGGCCTGCGAGCACGGTTTGCGCCTGGACTGCGTCCGACCAGTTAAGGTTTGGGAATTCAGAGCAGGTGATTTGCGGCGCACCGGCAAGGGTATCCTGATAATAGAACGTAAACGTATTCGTATTTGCCTGCATAAGAATAGAAGTCAAAGACCACGGTCCGGCAGAAGTAGAAGCAAATTTGCCGGCTGTGGAAGTTGAAGCGATATTTATAGAGAGGACTGCCTGGACATTGGAAGGATTACTAAATTTGTCCTGGGTCTGTACGGAATAGACTGCCGAAGGCGTACCTGCTGTGAGCGTTTGGGCTGAAGAGGTAAATACCATCCTGGAAATAACGTCAGGAAGTATAGTTACGTTTTGCTGAGCGTCCGACCAGTCTTCGGAAGGGTCTTCGTAAACTGAAAGAGACGTACTGCCGGGGTAGGTCGCTTTGGTATCCGCGTAGTAGAACGAGGCGCCATTGTTGCCGGCGTATACGACAGCATAAGTAACAGGCGATATAAAAGATGTTGCGTCGTCAAAGAGACCTGTAGGCGCGGCAGAGACAAGACGCAGGTTTGTATCATAGAGATACGACACGGGGATACTATTAGAATCCTGAATCTGGACGGACATTATGTTGGACGCCTTGCCGGCGGGCAGGGTTTGGGCCGGGGTAGTGAATACGAGTTTAACGGCGAGGATAGTTTGAATTTGCAGGGCGTCGGTCCAGCCTTCGTCGGGCGATTCCGCGCAGGTGATGGTCGGAGTACCCGGGGCGGTAGTATCACGATAATAGAAACTGCCGCTGTTTTGTGATGCGAAAATAGTTATAGACGTAATCGGGTTTAGCGGCCAGGTATTTATACTGCTGAAGACGCCGCCGGAGGAATCCGAAGACAGGTTTATGATATTGTCATACGGGTAAGAAACAGGCGAACTATTAGAATCCTGAATCTGTACAGACATAACACTGGAGACAACACCATCGGCAAGGGTTTTAGCCGAGGTAGTAAAGACGAGTTTAACGGCAAGGATAGTCTGCGCCTGAGTTGCATCGGTCCAACTCTGGCTGGGATTTTCCGAGCAGGTAATGGTCGGAGTACCCGGGGCGGTGGTATCGCGATAATAGAAGCTGACGGTATTCTGGCCGTTAGGGATAGTAATAGAGGTAATGTCATTCCACGGCCAGGAACCTGACGCACTGAATGAACCGCCTCCGGAAGCGGATGTCAGATTAATTGTCGTATTAGAAGATACGGCAGAAATATTCTGATAAGCATCTTGTGTCTGTATTGACATGACCTGAGAAGGCGCGCCATCAATGATTGTCTGGGGCGAGGTCAGGAATACAATTACAGAAGGAGGACTGACAATAATAGTTTCGGATTGTTGAGCGTCGGTCCATCCGGAATCCGGGAATTCGGTACATGTCAATTGCGGCGTACCGGGCTTGGTATCTTTGAAATAGAAGGTCGTGCTTGAGGTACCCGCAGAAATGACAACTGAAGTAATGCCCCAGTTAGAAGGATTAGAACCAGGCGCAAAACTGGTTGTAAGGCTTGTTGAGGTAAGCAATATTGTAGTATCATAAGGAACCGCAACGGCATTGGTGCCTGAATCCTGCGTTTCTATGGTTACAAGAGCAGATGTCTGGCCAGTAAAAAGAGTTTGGGGATTTGTCTTAAATACGATTTTGGCAATAGCAATGTTTTCATCCGCACCGATGTCGGGCGTGGTGAACGTTCTCGGTTGATTATCAAAATCAATGGTATATCCTGCAATGACAACTCCGCTATCCATACAACCGGAACCGTTATTTATATGGAAATCGCCGGCGGCGAGATTCTTGAATGACGGATCTACGGATATGCTATTTGCGTCTTTACCGCTATTGGTTCTCCACAATGCAAGGCTCGTCCCGCTCTTGGTCGTTGACGTCGCGGGGTCATACCAGTTCCCGTACGTGCCTCCATTGGGCATCCAGAAATCATTGTTATTGCTCGTCAATACCTTGCCGTACACGTACAGCGCTGTGCCTCCATTCGCCTTGTAA
>JACRIJ010000009.1 GCA_016220095.1 Planctomycetota bacterium
GAGCATAATATACTTGACATTTGAAGGTAGCCGCAGGCTTTAGCCTGCGCTTAGAATCCAGTATTACAGCGCAACCTAAAGGTTGCGGCTACCTTAGCGCTGGCTATGAATGCCAAGTATATTATGCTCCGAGTGATAAGACTCTGGACTTCGTCTCGTCCTTCATTCTTCATTTTTCCTCGTCATAAATGGAGAAGGCAGAGTGACGTCTCGTCCGTCGTCCCTCGGTACTCACTGCTCGCTACTCGCTACTCGCTATTGTATAATTATCTTATGTTCCATAAGGCGCAGTTCTTTGATTGCCGCCTTGACGGTTTTCTGTTCGCCGAAAAGGTTTTCCATTATCATTTTATCGCCGTCGAAACGCAGGTTGGCGAGGTTTTCGAAAACCAGTTCCTCTTTTTTACCTTTTCGCATGTAAACATTTGATTCACACATATTGTATTTCTCCTTATTTAGCCACGAAGACACGAAGGCGCGAAGGACGGACGGGCAGGCAGGGCGCTTTACGAGACAACGACGATTTTTACAGGGACTCTAAGAGACTTATAAGAGACCGACGACGGAACTTGACGATACCTGTACGAGACACGATGAGCGTATTATGTCTTGTTTAGTATTTTACGTCTCAATTTCTGTGTATTTTGCGCAGAAGTTTACGAACCATAGTATACTTTCATCGCGTCGCTTGGCGTTCTTAACGACTACGACTATTTAACCGCCAAGGCCGCTAAGCACGATAAGACGGTTATAAATATACGCAGTCTTTGCGTACTTTGCGCTCTTTGCGGTTTATTCCGTTCGGCGTATGTCTTAACGACTGCGACTATTTAACCGCCAAGCGCGTATTTAACCGCACCTCTATTACTATAGGCTTCTGCATAATTAGGATTTAATCCTATGGCCTTATTATAGTCAGCTATCGCGCTATTATGGTCGCCAAGCTCATATTCAGCAGAGCCTCTATTGTTATATGCGAACATACAATTCGGATCCAGTTCTATTGCTTTGTCATAGTCGGTTATAGCGCCTTTAAAATCACCAATATCGTCTTTAGCAACACCTCTATTGGTATATGCCTCAACATAATTTGGGTTCAACTCTATTGCCTTGTCATAGTCAATAATCGCGCCCTTATAGTCGCCAATATCGCGTTTGGCATTGCCTTTATTGAAATATGATTCAGCTTCGCTATTGGTCTGCGTTTTTGGAGATAGTGGTTCTATGTATTGTTGACTATTGCATGCTGACAAAAGCAAGAAAATGCCTAATAAGCAAAAGGTAAGTTTTTGACTGAAAATTTTCATACAGTATGTCCTGTCCGTTCATGTAAAAAACCGCGCCGTCGTTCACGCGTATCTTTTAAAAGTCTCTTAAAGTCCCTGTAAAAATCGTCGTTGTCTCGTCAAGTCCTTGTTATTCCTTAACGACAGTGGTTGATGGTCTGGGATTAGTGGTCAGGCGGCGTTTCGTTATTCAGCGGTTTCGCCGTCAATCCACTAAATCCGTTTAATCAGCTGTTAAAAATTCGTCGTGTCTCATAAGAGTCTCGTCAAGTCCCTGTTATATTCGTCGTCGTTCTCTGTGCGCTCTGTGGCTAACGTGCGGTAGGGTTGTTCTATAGTTTTTTGAAATATTCTTGCATCAACACCGCATCTTGTTCAATATTCGGGCTTTCGCTTATTATTATGCCGCCTGCGTCTTCGTCCTTCAGGGCTTTCAGCAGGCCTTTATAATCAATATCTGATTCCGCGAGTTCAAGGTGCTTTACCTCGCCTTTAGGAGTATATTTTATGCCTGACATATGGATATGCATATCCTGTACGGCGCTGTCGCCGAGGCCTGCGCGTATTTTCTTTATGGCATCGCGAAAATCCTTATAGGAATTGTATTTGCCGTTATATCTCGCGTGGTAATGGGCGAAATCAACGCACGGGAAAATGCCTGGGACCTCCGCGGACAGCCGTATTATTTCATCAAGGTCGCCGAATTGCGTGGGTTTGCCGGTCAATTCAGGCCTCAGTTGGATAGAGATATTTCTTTTCTCAAGCTGGCCGGTGATATCCTCAAGTTCGGCCTTGACGTTTTGGAATGTTTTTTCCGCAGGCGCGCCCATATAAAAAGCCGCGTGGAACACGACCGAGACGGCGCCGCACGAGGCGCCCTTAATGGCGGCCCCGATAATGCGTTCCTTGCTTGCGGCGATCTTGGCTTTTTCAGCGGAATTCAGGTTGATGAAGTAAGGCGCGTGCACGGTCAGGGCGATGTCGTTTTTCGCGGTTTCTTTTTTCAGGAAATCGGCGGTAGCATCGGGCATATTCACCCCGCGCACGAATTCAATTTCCATGGCGTTCAGTCCGAGTTGCGTTAGAACGCGTATAGCGCCTTCGTAGCCGTCTTCTTTTGCCGATAGAGGAATACCGGCAGTGCCGAATCGTAGTATGGTCATTACGGCATTTTAACAAAAACTTTTGCATATTACAATAGATTTTACGAAGTAGCGGGCAGCGAGTAGCGAGGGACTCGGCAGAGTCTAAGAGTCAAAAGTCTGGAGTCACAAACGAAGGAGGAAGTATGAAAAATGGAGAATGAAGGACGTTGTCCGGTTCCCGGTTCCCGTTTAAACGGGCCACGGGCCACGGGAAACGGGTCACGGATAATCGTTTAGTTGTTTCGTCGTCAATCCATTTAATCTATTGTTGAAAGTCGGCACCCGTTTGATTCGAATACAAACCGGAATTTTTCCTTGACATATTTGTAAAAATTGTTATTATATTGGGTCTTATGAAATTAGATAAGAACATAACTACTGTTGTCCTTGCCGCAGGTAAGGGCGAACGTATGCTCTCTGATATTCCCAAGGTTCTTCACGAAATCTGCGGCAAACCCATGCTCGGAATCCTGCTGGATACCGTCAAAATACTGAGGTTTCCCGCGCCTTACGTAGTCATAGGCTGTGGCGGAAACGAGGTTAAAAAGGCTTTTGCTGGTTATGACGCCCGCTGGGTCTGGCAGAAAGAACAGCTTGGTACGGCCCATGCGATGCTGATGGTCGCGCCGTATCTGAAGAAACTGCCCGAAAAATTGCTCGTATTGTACGGCGACGTTCCGCTTATAAGGCCGGAATCCATAGATGCCTTGATACGCGCTCATTCGGCCAGTAAGGCTGTTTTGACCGTGCTTACAGCGTGTGTTTTCAGCCCTTCAGGGTACGGAAGAATCATCAGCGGCAAGGATGGAAGTCTTCTTGACATCGTGGAAGATAAGAATGCCTCTGCGGAACAAAAAAGAATAAACGAAATCAACACGGGCATATACGTAATGAATTTCAAGGCCTGTCTGCCTCTGATAAAAGAAATCAGGAAGGACAAGCTTAAAAAAGAATATTATCTTACCGATCTCGTAAAACTTTTACTGCAAAGAGGCCTGCCTGTTAAAAGGCATTTTGCGGATTATACCCACGAATTCATGGGTATCAACACGCAGGCGGAATTGGCCGGCGCGGTGCGCCTTTTGCTGAACCGCAAACTGGATGAGCTTTACAGGAGCGGCGTGCGGATTATTGATCCGAATACTGCGTACATAGAGCCCGGCGTGGAGATCGGCAGGGGAACGGTTATCTACCCGTTTGTAGTTATACACAACGGCGTTAAGATAGGCAGAAATTGCAGTGTGGGGCCGTTTACACAGCTCCGCGGCAATACGGTGTTGAAAGACCGCGCTGAGATAGGCAATTTTACCGAGGTAAAGTCGTCCGTAATAGGCAGTCATACCAAGGCGAAACACCTGTCTTACCTTGGAGACGCGGTAATAGGCAGGGATGTTAATATCGGCGCCGGTACGATAACCGCTAATTACGACGGCGTCGGTAAATTCAAGACCATTATAGATGACGGCGCTTTTATAGGCAGTAATTCAGTGCTTGTGGCGCCTGTAAAAATAGGCAAAAACGCCCGAACCGGGGCTACGAGCGTGGTTACTCGGAATAAGAACATCCCGCCCGGAGTAACAGTCGCGGGAGTGCCGGCAAGGCGGTTAAAGGATTAGAAGATTAAAAGATTCTAAGATTTGAAGATTTACGTAACTCGTAATCTTTAAATCTTAGAATCTTTTGATCTTGGAATCTTTAGAATCTTGGAGATTTTATGGCATTAAAAGACAAGATGCATATATTTACCGGGAATTCCAATCCTGCGCTCGGGCAGGAAGTCGCCGATTATCTCGGGATGCGGCTTGGAAGCATTGAAATCAGCAAATTCCCGGATACCGAGACCTTCGTAAAGGTCAACGAGGACGTGCGCGGCAGTGATGTTTTTGTCGTCCAATCCACGTGCGCGCCGGTAAACGAAAACCTGATGGAATTGCTTGTCATGATAGACTGCCTGAAAAGAGCGTCAACCGAGAGGATAACGGCTGTTATTCCCTATTTCGGCTATGCCAGGCAGGACAGAAAATTTGAAGGCCGCGTGCCTATATCGGCCAAACTCGTGGCGAATCTTATAGCCAAGGCCGGCGCTGACAGGGTGCTTACAGTGGACCTGCACGCCGCGCAGATACAGGGCTTTTTTGATATACCCGTGGACCATTTGTACGGTTCGCCGGTGCTTGTGAATTACCTCAAGAAACTTGACTTGAAAGACCTCATAGCGGTCAGCGTTGACGTAGGCGGCGCCGCCATGGTGCGCGCGTACGCAAAACGCCTGAATGTCGGCCTTGCCATAGTGGATAAGCGCCGCATTGGGCCGCAGGAGACCGAGGCGCTCAATATAATCGGTGAAATTGAAGGCAAGAATGCGGTTATTGTAGACGATATGATAACAACAGCAACATCAATAACAGAAACCTGCAAAGTCCTGAAGGCGAACGGCGCCAGGGAAGTTTACCTGTGCGCCACGCATCCGGTGCTCTGCGGCAAGGCAATAGAAAAATTAGAGGCCGTAAAGCCCAAGGAGGTTATTATTACCAATACGATACCCCTTGGCGAGAAAAAACGGCCGTTTTTTACACAGCTTTCCGTGGCAAAACTGCTCGGAGAGGCTATGCGCAGGATACACATGAGCGAATCAGTCTCATCACTTTTTTTAAATTAACGGAGGTAGAATTTTATGCCGACAATGCCCACACTCAATGTCCAGCCGAGAACGGCGCTGGGTTCAACGGAAACCATCAGGCTCAGGCAGAAGGGCTTCATTCCGGCCGTAATATACGGCAAGGATTTTGCTCCTTCAAGCCTGTCAATCAAATACGATGATTTTCTCGTCGTGCTGAAAACAGGCGAGAGGCTTATTGTTTTAAATTCGGATAAGTTCAAGGAAAAAGTCATCATAAAAGACGTCAATTACGACGAGGTTATTGACAGGATTACGCACGTGGATTTCCACAGGATTTCTCTGACGGAAAAGATTGAAGTCAAGGTGCCGTTGAAGTTCAAGCACCATGCAATAGGCGCTTTGCAGGACGGCGTAGTGGAAGAACACTTAACCGAACTTACAATCAAATGCCTTCCGGAATCCATACCGCATTTCATTGAAGTTGATATTTCCCAGATGAAGATCGGCGATATACTGCACGCAAAGGATATTAAGCTTCCTGAAGGCGCTACACTGCACGTGAAACCGGAAAACATCGTTATTACGGTGCACGAGAAGGTTGAAGAAATCATTACGCCCGCAGTAGGCGCGGAACCCGGACCGGTTGAACCCGAAGTCATAACCGCGAAGAAGGAAAAACCTGAGGACGAAGAAGAAGGAGCCGCGGGCGCCGAAGACAAGAAAAAGGCTAAGGAAGCCAAAAGCTAAGCTAAATGAAGATTGTTATCGGCATAGGCAATCCCGGAAAGAAATACCAGGATACCCGCCACAATGTCGGGCACCGGATTCTGGACTGCCTTGCGGAAAGACTGAACGTTGCTTTTACGAAATCAAAATTCAGTTCGTTGATATCTGAAACCAAGGTTAATGATAACGGCGTGGTGCTGATGAAACCCGCTACTTACGTGAACCTGACCGGCGCGGCTGTCGCAGAGGCGGTTGCTTTTTTTAATGTACCTGTCGGGGACATCCTCGTGGTTTGCGACGATATGAACCTGCCGCTGGGAAGATTGCGGCTCAGGAAATCCGGTTCAAGCGGCGGCCATAACGGATTAAATTCCGTGATTGAAAGGCTTGGCGCGAAGGACTTTCCGAGGTTAAGGTTCGGCATAGACAGGCCGGCGCATCAGATGGATCCGGCCGATTACGTGCTGTCAAGATTCGGCAAAGGAGACGCAAAAACGGTGCAGGAAGCCGTTGATAATGCCGCGGACGCCGCTCTGTTCTGGATAACAGACGGCATAGAGGCGTGCATGAATAAATATAATGTTTGATTTTAGGAGGTATTAAGTTGGCTAACAAGTATTACGAAACCCTTATAATGCTGACACCGGTAGTTTCGGCAAAAGACCTTGAAAAAAGCCTTGCAGCTATCAAGACCGTCTACGCGAAATATAACGCGGAAGCGATCAAGCTTGATAAGTGGGGAGACCGTAAATTAGCGTATAAGATCAGGACGCATAAGAGGGCTACCTATCTGTTTGGGTACCTGAGCGCGCCGCCTGAAAGCATTGATAAGATAAAAAAGGACTGCAGGCTTATCCCGAATATCATCAGGATGATACTGTTGAGCGTGGAAGCGGACGCGCTGAATAAGGCGGTGCCTTCAGCCAATGCCGATACCGCGGTTACGGCATAACTTTGAGGAATTTTCAGTATGGCTAATCTAAACAAGGTAATGTTAATCGGAAATTTAACAGCGGATCCTGAATTGCGTTATACCCCGTCGGGGCAGGCAGTTTGCGACCTGAGGATAGCTGTGAACAACAAATATAAGACGCAGACCGGCGAATGGAAAGAAGACCCCTGTTTTCTTAACGTAACTGTCTGGGCCAGGCAGGCGGAGTATTGCGCTGAATACCTGAAAAAGGGCAGGTCAATATTCGTGGAAGGCCGGCTTAAGATGAATACATGGACTTCAAAAGAAGGCCAGAAACGGACCGGATACAGCGTTAACGCGCAGACAGTCCAGTTCCTTGATGCCAAAGGCACCGGCGGCGGAGGACATGCCGCTCCTTCAGCGGAACCGCCGGCATCGGATGAACCAGGGCCAGCGCCTGACAACCAATCCGCAGGGCCGGATGAAGAGATACCTTTTTAATTTTAGGAGTTTTTTATAATGACAATGAAAAAGTACAGGAAATTCAGGAAAGACAACCGTTGCAGGTTCTGCAGGGGCGGAGTGGAGGATATTGATTATAAGGATATCGTCATGCTCCAGAAACTCTGCACGCCTCAGGCGAAGCTGTATTCCTCCCGCAGGTCCGGCAATTGCGCACGGCACCAGCGCCAGGTAAAAATCGCTATCAAGTACGCCCGGTATATGGCATTGCTGTCTTATACCACGTAATGTTTATAAATCAGGATTTCAATAACTGAACACTATAGTTGTAGGAGTAAGAATATGAAAGTGCTTTTATGGCAGAATATCGATAATCTCGGCAAAAGAGGCGATGTAATAAACGTCGCGCCGGGATACGCAAGGAATTTCCTTTTTCCCACGAGAACCGCAACGCCTACGGACCCTTCGTTTGTGCGTGAACTTGAACATGAAAAGAAACGCCTCTCAAAACTCGAAGGCAAGCTGAAAGAAGACGCGGCCGTACTCGCGAAAGTCATTGAAAAAGTTTCCTGTACAATAGAAGCCTCAGCCACGAAAGAAGGCATCCTGTACGGTTCAATAACGCCGCAGTTGATTTCGGACGCGTTAAAGTCGGAAAAAGTGGAACTTGACCCGAAAAAGATTGAGATAAAAGAACATATTAAAGAACTCGGCGTTTACACGGTTACCGCGAAACTCCATCCTGAAGTAATGGTGGATTTCCGCATCTGGGTTGTTGAAGGCAAAGAAACCGCAGAGAAAGCCGCGGAATAAGCACTGCCGCGTTAAGTCTATAAAGCGCTGTAATCAGAAAGACTTTAATTACAACGAAGGTAGCCGCAGGCTTTAGCCTGCGTTTAGGTAGAGAAGTCTTATGGCTGTAACACCGTCCCCACAATCATCACTGAAGGCGGAAAGTTTTATTGATAAAATACCGCCGCAAAACCTGGAAGCCGAAACAAGCCTTCTGGGGTCGCTTATTCTTGATAACCAGCAGATAGGGGAAGTGCTGGAACTTGTTGCCGCGGAATCTTTTTACAAGCCGGCGCATCAACTGATTTTTAAATTGATGGTGGACCTCTATGATAACCGCAAGCCGATAGACCTTGTAATATTGCACGAAGAACTTGATAAAAAAGGCATCCTGGATGAAGCAGGCGGCACCGAATATCTTACAACCCTCGTTTCTTCCGTGCCATCCGCTTCAAACGCCCAGTACTACGCGAAGATTATCAAGGAAAAGTCCGTATTACGGAGCCTCCTGTCAACATGTTCAAATATCATCAGAGAAGCCAATGAATCAACCGCGGATTCCGAACAGCTTCTTGATACCGCGGAAAAGCTTATATTTGAAGTGACCAAACGCAGGACGGTTACGGCATCTATCAGCATAAAAGACATCTTAAGAAGCGCGTTTGATAAACTTACTTCCGAAGACAGGTTCGTTTCCGGCATTGAAACCGGCCTTACGGACCTTGATAACCAGACCGGCGGATTGCATCCCTCTCAGCTTGTAATTATCGCAGGCAGGCCCAGCATGGGCAAGACTTCTTTTGCCCTGAAAATAATACATCATGCCGCAGTGCATATGCAGAAACCAGTGCTCTTCTTCAGCTTTGAAATGGATTGCGAGATGATCGCCCTTAATATGGTCTGCTCTGAAGCCAAAATAAGCTCGTTTAACGTCCGTAAGGGCACTTATGATAAAAATGAAGGCCATAGCAGGCTCCTTAACGCGGCGGCAAAGATGTCGGAAGCGCCGATTTATATAGACGATACCCCGGGGCTTTCTATTTTTGAATTGCGCGCGCGCGCAAGGAGATTGAAGGCGGAAAAGGATATCCAGCTGATAGTGGTGGATTACCTTCAGCTTATGGAATACCGCGCAAGGGGCGTCGATAACAGGCAACAGGAAATCGCCACCCTCTCAAGGGGCTTTAAGAGCCTTGCAAGGGAATTGAACGTGCCGGTCATCGTGCTTTCACAGCTGAACCGCGCCGTTGAAACGCGCGATACAAACCGCCCGAGAATGTCGGATCTGCGCGAATCCGGGGCTATTGAACAGGATGCCGATATCGTCATGCTGCTATACAGGGAAGATTACTACAAGCCTGAAACACCGAAGAAAAATATTACTGAAATAATCATAGCTAAACAGAGAAACGGCCCCGTGGGCACAGTGGAAGCGGCCTTTATCAAGGATTATATGAGGTTTGAAAATCTGTCAAAAGCAGAAGAGTTCGTGCCTATTATGCCGGATGAAACATTGATGTAAAAAAGGCATTGCGCCTTACCTTGCCTGTCATTTTTTTCTTGACCAAAGGCCATAAAATAGTTAATATAACTGTCATGTAAAAGAGTATTTCGTTCCGGGAAAAAGGGCGTAAAAAATTTCTTAATGACCCTGTTTTCCGGCAAATGCTTCTTTGGAGGAATTATGCCATGTTTATAATCAATAAGAAAAAAATCGTCACAGCCGTATGCGCGTTTCTTCTGCTCGCGGGCATTATCCTGCCTCTTGCGTCGGCAGGCGATGAATACACCGAAGTCAACCTCGCGGATGTTATAAGCAATCCCACCGCTTATAAGTATGTGAATATCAAATTTACGTGCATCTTCAAGAGCATGGAAATAGTGGACGTCCCTTTCTATACGCCGTTTTCAAAGGATGAATACATCTCCTTTTCCATCTGGAACGCAGGTACGAAACTGTGGGTTAAGGAAGAGTACGCGGCTAATTTCCCGTTCATCTTCGTGCGCAAGGACAGCGATTCTCTTTCCTCAATCATTCAGGCGAAAAAATACACGAACATGGAAATTTGCGGCATCGTGCGCAATGCGTTCAATGATGTGCCGTGGATAGAAGTGATGTCTGTGAAAAAATCCGGAAAGAGGAGATTTAACGATGACAGCCTGAGGCATATGATACTCGGTTACGATTATAAAGCGGAAGAAAAATACGAACTCGCCGCGTCCGAATTCGCAGCGGCATTTAATGAAAAATTGCCTGATTACGCCGCAGGCGCTATATACAAGGAACTCGCCGGCATTTGCCTGTCTTTGGGGAAATACGAAGAGGCTATTGATTATTGCGATAAGGCGTCAGAATGCCTGGGCGATGACGCTGAATTGAACATTATCTGTCAAACAGCGGATGCGCGTTTGAACGCCCCTGAAGAACCCGTGGAAAACCCCGTGGAGGAACAAGCTCCGGAAAAAACAGAACCGGCTAAAGAACAGCCGCAAGGTTCGCAAAACATCGAAGACCAGTCCTTGAATGAGATACAGAATTACCTTGATAAGATAAAGGAACTCCAGGACGCGCATAACCAGAAGACTATTGATTCGCTCGTGCTTGAAGCAACCTGCAAAAAACTGGAACAGGAAAAGGAAACCATCGCAAGACAGCTTGAATCCCTGAACGAAGGCAGTTCCGGCCTCCAGGCCCAGCTTGAAGAACAGAAAAAGGCCTTTAGCGAACACCTCGCCGGATTTAAGAAATATGTCATGCAGACGCAGTCTGAATTGGATAAACTGCGGACAGATAATAAGTCCCTTTCCGATACAATCGGCCAGATGAATGCAAAACCGCCGGAACCGGTCGCAGTGACGCCTGCAGTTCCGGAGCCGGTAAAGCAAACGCCTGTGCAGGAAAATCCGCCTGAACCGATTAAACCCGTGCCTCAGAATCAGACGGCAAATATTCCGGTAATCGCCCCCGAACCGACTAAAAAGCATACCGATTTTATAGCCGAAGAATGGCGCGATTTTGACGCGGATAAGAAGTAGAGTTATGGAGTTTAGAGGTTACGAGGGGTATTGAGTTTATGTGGTTTAATCATGTGAAATCTGTCTGAAGAACAATTCTATAGCGCCTGTAATGCGGGCGTTGTCGGGATTTTTCAGTTCCGGGTCATTGGCGGTTAATTCAAAAGCTTCTTTCCTGGCCTCTTCAAGTATGCTGTAATCATAAACAATATTCGCAATCCTGAATTCCGGCAGGCCGCTTTGTTTTGTGCCGAAAAATTCGCCCGGGCCTCTTATGCGCAGGTCTTCTTCGGCAATTCTGAATCCGTCCGTGGTCTCTTCCATTATGGCCAGGCGCTGTTTGGCCTCATCTGTTTTCGGGTTTCCGAACAGAACGCAGAAAGAAGTGTGCGCGCCGCGTCCTATCCGGCCTCTCAACTGGTGCAGTTGCGACAGTCCGTAGCGCTCGGCGTGGTCTATTACCATAATGGACGCATTGGGCACGTCTATTCCAACTTCAATTACAACAGTAGAAACAAGGATATTTATTTTTCCTTCCCTGAATCCGTTCATGATAGCGTCTTTTTCCGCAGGTTTCATGGCGCCGTGGAGGAGCTGTACCTTGAATTCCGGAAATGCCTCTTTGGAAAGATATTTGGACATCTGCGTAGCGGATTTCAACGTGAGTTTGTCGGATTCGTCTATCAGGGGATATACGAAATAGACCTGCCGGCCTTCCTTGATTTTGCCGCGGATAAATTCAAAGGCATTCGCGAGTTTTGACGTATGCCTGAAAAATGTTTTCACGGGTTTCCGCCCCGGGGGCAGTTCGTCAATGACAGAGACGTCAAGATTGCCGAAAACCGTTAACGCGAGGGTCCTCGGAATAGGCGTCGCGGTCATCACAAGCACGTGTGGATTTATGCCTTTTTCCATCAGTACGGTCCTCTGCATGACCCCGAATTTATGCTGTTCATCAATCACGACTACGGCGAGTTTATTGAATTTAACCGCCTCTTCCAGCAGGGCATGCGTGCCTATAATAAGGTTTGTGCTTCCGGATGCGATTTTTTCAAAAGCGCCGGCTCTTTCACTTTTTGTCAATTGGCCTGTAAGCAGTGCAATGGAGACGTTTGAACCGGCAAGATATGAGCTTATATTGTGAAAATGCTGTTCTGCAAGGATTTCCGTGGGGGCCATAATAGCCGCCTGCGTGCCGTTTGCCACGGCAGAGAGCATCGCGTATATCGCGACCGCGGTCTTGCCTGAACCTACATCGCCCTGCAAAAGCCGGTTCATGGGGTATTCGCTTTGCAGGTCGGCCTTGATTTCCAGTATGACGCGTTCCTGGGCGCGTGTCAGTTTGAATGGGAAACGCGCGCGTATGTGCCGGTCTATCTTGTCCGTAATGCCGAGCTTGAAGGCAACCGGATTCTTTTTCACCGCGTTCTTTCGCAGGGCCATTGCCGTTTCAAAAAGGAAAAATTCCTGGAATTTCAGCCTTCGCCTGGCGTTTGACAAGATGTCAATTGATTCCGGATAATGGGCGTTTCTGATGGCATCGCTCAGCGGTAAAAGGTTTTTTTTCAGCAGGAGTGGTTTTGGGAGCGGGTCTTCCATTTCAGAGCAGAACTTTTCGCAGGCATTTTTGATTATCTTCCTGAAGATTTTCTGGGACAAGCCCGTGGTGGAAGGATAAACAGGGATGACCCGGCCCGTGTGCAGAAGTTCCTGGTCTTCGGAGTTTATTATTTCAAATTCAGTTACGTTGAAACTCGGCCTTCTGAAACGTTTTACCGCGCCTGAAACAAGCAGTTTTATTTCAGGTTTGATTATGTCCTGGAGGTATTGCTGATTAAACCATATTGCGCTGATCCTGCCGGAATCGTCTTCAAGCACGGCTTCAAAAATCCTGTACCCGCCTTTGGTTACTTTTAGTTCCGTTCTTACGACGTCTGCCTGGATGGTAGCCGGCTCGTTGTCGTTCAAATCGGCAATTTTTTTTATCGTGCTTCTGTCAATATAACGCGAAGGAAAATGGTTGAGAAGGTCGTAAATCGTATGGATATTTAATTTCTTCAGCGTCAGGACCCTTTTAGGCCCGACGCCGGGGATATATTGCGGTGAATCAAATATGCTGGACATAAATTTAGTGTTAAATCCTCAATATTTCACCTTGAAAAGACACAGGGTATCCACATTGTTTTTGTCAAGGTATTCCGTCCACTGGTTGAGGAATATGAGGTCCGGATTGGGCGTATTTGCGTCAAGCGGCGCGTTTTTGACAAGTTCGGAGTTAATTCTTTCGGTTTTTTTAAGATAGAACGCGAGATATTTGACTTTCAGGCTTCTGATATAATTCAGGGTTGTCCGGTAATCACTGCCTTGCAAAGGGTACCATGCGTCGGCGCCGGCGTAGTAAGCTATTTTTTCCGAGCCGATTACCTGAAAGTCAGGGGAGTTATCGTTTGCCTTGTGCCATTCTTTCAGCCATTTGCCCGATGATTTCAGCGCCAATTCATCAAACCTTTTTGGTTTTACTGCTTTAGGTATGGTCAGGATGGTCAAGGCAAGCAGTAACAGCAGGATTGGTTTGGATATGTTCATGTGCGTGCTGTCGGCGGACCTGATTATGTCGGTATCGGTTTTATTCCAGAATTTTCTGAGCAGGAATCCTTCCATGCTGATAATGCCGATCCCGGCCCAGGGCAGTGTCAGAATTACGATCGTAGTCAGATGCCTGACGCTCATATACAGGCGTGTTATAAGAAGCCGTTCTAATATGAAAAAATGCAGGGCAATGAATGCCAGCAAATACAAATCGGCAATCCTTGGGTATTTCTGTTCCTTGCGCCAGAATATTCCAAGAAGAACGAGCAGGAAAATCGGATAATAAGACGCCTTGAGGAATTCGTTAAGGGAATACGCGATAAAACCTATATAGTCCGGTTTGTTCCTGTATTCTTCCAGCCTGACTCTGTCATCAGACCAGTCTTTTACAGCGGGATTGTTTTCTTCGCGCATGGTTTCTTCGGGGGTTGAGGTTTCATCCATTTCCGTTACAGCTTTGCCGCTTATTTTCATGGTAAACTGCCATATGCCGGTCTGTTCGTGTATCAGGAAAATATACCAGAATGAAACGAACAGAAAACTTGCCAGGATTAAGCATGTCCTTCCAATCCTGCGCAGGCCGTCCTTCGGCAGTTCCCTGATTTTCATCAGGAAAATAACGATAATCGCGATGACTATCAATTCAATCCCTTCCGGTCTCGTGAGGTACGCAAGCCCGGCCAATGCCCCTGTAAGGATGTAATGAAACCATTTGTTTTTTTCGATGGCAATCCACAATGTCCAGATGGCCGTAACGTAAAGAAAATAATATGTCACATCCGACATCACGTCCGCTGACAGCCGTATATGAAAGGGGTGTATGGCAAGAATGAAAGCCGCTGCGAAAGCTACCCTGCGGGAAAAAATCCTTTTTGTCAGGAAAAACAGCGGGAATATGGTTAGTGTGCCGAAAATCAGCGATACGAATTCGCCGGACGTTTCAAAATTATTGAAGGCGGGTTTGAACAGGGCCGTGAGCATTGAATACAACGGATGGAAGGGGTGTTTCAGCCCTTCGGTGAATTCACCGTGCGAAAAGTGTTTTGCGTTCTGGATGAACGCAAAGCTGTCCGTGCTTATCAGCGGCGTTTGCGTGATTACGTACAGCCTGATGACAAACGTGAACAGGCATAATAACAGCAATTTGTTGCGGTCTGAACGTTCCATAATAAATCAGGAGTCCGCTTCGGATTTTGGGCCTTCCTTTTTCATTTTTTCGTTGTCGTTATTCTTAATTGCGCATTGATGATTATATTTCAATGCAGACGTCTTCTAATTTTTTCGGGATGCTTTGAGAGAGCACTTCGTAGCCGTTTTTGGTAACGAGTACCATGTCTTCAATGCGCACGCCGCCTTTGCCCGGGATGTATATGCCCGGTTCTACCGTAAAAACCATGCCGGGTTCAAGCACGGCGGTTGATTTGGCGTTCATTGCCGGCATTTCGTGCACCTGCATGCCGATGCCGTGGCCGAGGCTGTGGCCGAAATTTTTTCCGTAACCGGCCTTTGTAATGAGGCTTCTCGCGGCGAAATCCAATTCGCTCGCCTTTATCCCGGGCCTTGTTTTTTCAATGGCTCTCATCTGCGCGTCGTAAACTATGGTGTATATCTTTTTCATAAGCGGGTCGGGTTTGCCCAGAAAAATTGTGCGCGTGGTATCCGAACAATAGAAATTGACGGCGCCGCCCCAGTCAAACAGGAGCAGGCATTTTGACGGCAGTTTCTTTTTGGTAAGCGGCGCGTGCGGAAGCGCGGCGCGTTCGTTAATGCCGATTATGCTCCAGAAACTGCCCGGCCTTGAGCCGTGCTTGTAGGTAAGGTATTCCAGGTCCGTTGCCATCTGTTCTTCAGTGGCGCCGGCGCGGAGTTTTTTGAGCAGAGCGAAGTATCCGTCCCGGGCGCTGTTTATCGCGAGACGCAGGCTTTTGATTTCATCGGCGTCCTTTATCTGCCTGAGCGTTTCTACGAAGTTTGCCTTCGGGGCAAATCTTGCTTTTTTGACGCCTTTCTGGAGGCGCAGGAATTGGCCGTGCGTAAAGGATTCAGATTCAAATGCGAATTCCTTTATGTGCAGTTTTTTCGCGAGGTTTGCAAGGACTTCGGTTATATTGGGTTTTGTAAGCACTATGCGGACTCCGCTGATAAGTTCTTCGCGGGCCTGTTCGGTGTAGCGCGAATCCGTAAGCAGAAAGGCCTTGTCGGGCGTAACGAGCAGGAAAGAGTCGCCGCCGGAGAAGTTGGATATATAGTTTACGTTGACAGGGCTTGCCGACAGGAACGCGCGGATGTTGTTTTCAGACATCTTTTTCCTGAGCAGTCTGATCCTTGATAAATTCTTGGCCATTACAGTCTCCTTTACAAATAAAACAAGTGTAACGAAATGCGGTCGCAGTGGTATTAGGCGTTTCTTTCGTAAACTTCGCGCTTTCGTGTCTTTGTGGCAAAAAATCGTCGTTACTTTTGATGCTATTAAGCAATTTATAGATTACAGTTTAGTATAAAACTTGAGCATAGTCAAGAAAATGAAGACGTGCCGCCGTACCGCCTCAGTCGAAGTGGGTCTATACGCTAAGGACAATCGTAACCTTGACTGTTTGAATCTTGATTTTTTAAAATTCAAGGCATAGTTTTTTACTTTTCACGTAAACCCACCTTGAACGAGGCCTTACACGATACCGTAAGGCCTCAGTAGAGGTGGCATTTTAACATAGTAGTTATAATAGAAAAAATAAAAGCGTATAGTAGCCCAGCCATTTATGGCTGGGGTTGTATGCCAAAAGCCTAATACTTACGCCATTCATGGCGTTATGTTAAGGGC
>JACRIJ010000106.1 GCA_016220095.1 Planctomycetota bacterium
ACCGTTCGCACCGTACCGTCAACCCTGAGAATAGGTATTTCCACGGTCTCCCAGCGCTCTCCGGTAAAAGTGCGGCGTATATGCGCGAGGGATTCCTCTTTCCGGTCCTCGGGGAAAAGGATATCCAGTTTCCGCCCGACAACTTCACTCAAACCGCGGCCTGTAAGTCGTTCAAACGCATGATTGAAACGCGTAATCCTGAAATCCGGGTCCCAGACTATTACAGGCGCGTTCGCGTAATTCAAAAGGTTCTCAAGGTATTCGCCCGTCTCCCTGAGTTTAATTTCCGCCTGTTTGCGTTCCGTTATATCCTGCCCCTGTGCTATGGTGGCAACGACTGTCTTGCCGTCCGAGGCATATAATGTAGCCGAATTCCACAAGACCGTTCGCACCGTACCGTCAACCCTGAGAATAGGTATTTCCACGGTCTCCCAGCGCTCTCCGGTAAAAGTGCGGCGGATATGCGCGAGGGATTCCTCTTTCCGGTCCTCGGGGAAAAGTATATCCAGTTTCCGCCCGACAACTTCGCTCAAACCGCGGCCTGTGAGGCGTTCAAACGCGTGGTTAAACCGGGTAATCTTGAAATCAGGGTCCCAGACTATTATCGGCGCGTTTGCGTAATTCAAAAGGTTTTCAAGGTATTCGCCCGTTTCGCGGAGTTTATTTTCATTTGTTATGCGCTCGGAAATATCCCTCACGTGAGTTATAAAATATTGTATTTCGCCTCCGGTCCCGCGCAAAAGCGATACGCGCTTTGAAACCCACACTACATGCCCGTCTTTATGGATATAGCGTTTCTCTTGAGTGCAAAAATCAATTTCACCGGAAACAAGCCTGCGTATGAATTCATCGCTTACCTTGATATCAGCGTGATGTATAAAATCCCTGAAAGTCCTGTTCAGAATTTCCTGCGCGCTATAGCCTATCATCTCGCAAAATTCGTGGTTAACCTGGACAATCCTGCTCTTGGAATCCGCAAGATATATTCCCGACGGAGCGTGTTCAAATATGCTCTTGAAACCTACTTCGCTCTCATTTAACTGTTCATGCTTGCCGGCACAATCATCTTGATTCACAAAAAAATCCTCAAAAACCCCATACTATTCCTATGGTTTTAATAGTTTTTATGCACTATGTTATACAATACATCTAATTAGATATGGGTTCTATACAAGGCAGGCAATACATACATCAGGAATATACGGACTATATATCCCTATGGCCCGGATATTACAGCACGGCACACATATACGCGCTGTTAACTCCTTTTTCATGCTAAATCAGCAAAACCGATTTAGACGCATCTACTAAAACCACACACGCCATTCTTACAACAGGGATTATATAAATAAGGTATATGATTGTCAAGAAAATTTGAATTTTCAAACGTATCGCCTCAGTAGAGGTGGCATTAAAGGATGTTAGTAGCCCAGCCATTTATGGCTGGGGTATGAAAAACTGAGAAATATGGAAGGCATTCATGCCCTTAACATAACGCCATGAATGGCGTAAGTATTAGGCTTTGGGCATACAAACCCAGCCATAAATGGCTGGGCTATTATACGCTTTTACAACAGATTTAACGGATTGAGCGGATTGACTGCGAAACTACGATATTTATTACCACGGAACACATGGAATACACGGAAAACGACGTTTTTTGCAAGGTTCTGCCGCGCGTCCGGGTCTCGGATCCCGGATACCGGATAACGTCCATTATTCTTAATTCGTTATTGCGTCTGCTATTTTCTTTTTAGCATTTTTATAAAGCATGTCCCCGGCTTGGCTTCAGGCGCGGATGTTGAATTCGTTGCCGTACCGGTATCCGCGACCGCTGTTACTGATGACGATGACGAAACGGATTTCGCAAACGACCACGTCTCGGACCAGCTTGAATACCCGTATTCGTTATGGGACCGCAGTTTCCAGTAGTACTTCACGCCGGCGACAAGATTCACCGCCACTGCAATCTGCTCATCGGAAATGTTCTGCAAATTGCTTATGACCGCAGTAAAGCTGGAAGAAGTAGAAACCTGCAATTGGTACGTTATCCCCGTACCGCCGGTTGAAGGTTCCCAGCTGAATACGACCGGAGAAACGGCAATTGACGAATCATCAGCCGGCAAAGAAAGCACCGGCAATGTGGGCGTTGAAACAACTTCTGTTACAACGAGCGTTGTGAACAGGAACAAATCCGTCCAGTCGCTTTCGCCAAAGCCGTTTACAGCCTTTAGCCGCCAGTAATACGTCTTCGTTGCGCCTAATCCGTTGACCTCCAGATACGTTGATTCCATATTTTCAGCGGAATAAGCCAGCGTAGTCATATTGGAATCTTCGTACAACTCAAGTGAATAAGTTATAGGATTTGTGCCGACGGATGATTTCCATCCGAATACGACGTTTGTCTTTACATTTGCCTCATTATTGTAAGGATTGACCAATTCCGGAGGCGTCGGCATTGCAGGCGTCAGGCTCTGGTTCGCGGACGGCAATGTCGTAAACGAAAACGGCGCGGACCAACTGCTGGCTCCTACGCTGTTCTCCGCCCTGACTCTCCAGTAATATGTCATGCCATAAGAAAGGTTTTCAAGTTGTTGCCATGTTGATGAAACCGAATATTCCACCGGCGAGGCAAACTCCCCTGACACGTCTACCTGGATTTTATAAGCTATCGGCGTCGTACCGGTTGAAGCTCCCCAGAACAGGGCAGGATCCGAAGGCAACAGCGTTTCGGCATCCGCAGGGCTTATAAGCGCCGGCGTTGACGGCGCTGTTTTATGGACAATCGTCGTAAAGCTGTACGTTGATGTCCAACCGCTCTGCCCTACATAATTGGACGCCTTCAAACGCCAGTAATAAGTCGTGGAATATTGCAGAGTGTCCAGCTGATACCAGGTGTTCGTTGTCGTGTAGGAAGTCGGCGCGGACATGACGGAATCCGCATCCAATTGCACCGTATAGGTAATAGGTTCGGTGCCCGTGGACGGCTGCCAATATAATGTAGGCGTAAGCGTTATGTCCGTTGAAGCGGATTCAGGCCCCGTAATAAGCGGCATCGCAGGCGCTGTATCATTGGGTGTTGTTTTGAAATTTTCAGTTGCGGACCAGGCTGTTTCTCCAACGCTATTGGAGGCCTTCACGCGCCAGTAATATGTGGTATCATATTGCAGGCCGCCCATCTGGTACCATGTGTTTGTCGTCGTATATTGCACGGGCGCCGGAAAACCGGAATCGGTATCCGCGTTTATCGTATATGTGATAGCGCCTGAACCGGTTGAAGGATCCCATATCAGGAAGATATCAAGCGGCTGATATGTCGCGCCGTCATCCGGTTTGGATAACATCGGCACAGACGGAGCTGTAGGAGCCGCAACAGTAGTAAAACTCCATGGGGCTGTCCACGCGCTTTCGCCGTAATCGTTTACCGCCTTAATCCTCCAATACAACGTCATGCCGTTTACAAAACCGTTTACTTCCATATACGAAGCTGTGATGTTAGCCTGTTGATACAGGATGTCCGTCATGCCGGAATCCATGCATATCTGCAATGTATATTTTATCGTAGGGGTGCCGGTTGTTGACGGAGTCCATCCGAACACGACATCAACGGCAAGGTCGCTCGCGCCGTCAGACGGCATATTCAAAACAGGCATATTAGGCGCTTCAGGAACGCCCCCGCCGGGTATGGTCGTGGTAAAAGAATACGCCGCGGACCAATCGCTATTGCCCGCGATATTCTCGCCCCTGACACGCCAATAGTACACCGTAGTATTATCAAGATTACTCAACTGGTACCAGGAACTGTCTGTCGTATACTCAACCGCGGTGCCGAAACCGGAATCAACATCAATCTGCGCCCTATATGTAATGGGCGCGGTGCCGCTTGACTCTTCCCATAAAATCAAAGGGGCCGTACTGACGTTTTCCGAGAGATCGTCAGGACTTGTAAGCGCGGGAATGCTTGGCAGGAAATTCTGCACTATCGCGAAGTCCCATACTGAGGACCAATTGCTTTCGCCAAGGCCGTTAGTCGCTTTTACCTTCCAGTAATAAGTGCCTATTGAAAGCGAAGCAAGTTCCGCTGACGTAGCGGCAATGCCGCCCTGGTTATATTCTGGCGAATTAAATCCGCTGTCATTATCAACAATGACGCTGTAAGTAATAGACGGGCTTCCGGTTGACGCGCCCCACTCCAGAGAGACCGGCAACTGTTCCGTAGCGCCGTCTGAAGGAGCTGAAAGCGCCGGCACTGAAGGTATTGAACCGGTAGTAAACGAGAAGGTTGACGACCATGAACTCGTGCCTATGGCATTCGCTGCCTGTACGCGCCAGTAATAAACCGTATTTGCTGAAAGAACCGCCCCCGGGTCAAATGACGTTACCGCAAGGGCGCTGATGTTGACTGTTTTCGGGTCCGCAAAGGTATTCTCATCATCAACCTGCAGTGTGTATGTAATAGGAGCGGTACCGGTGGACGCGTTCCACGAATAAGTCGGCGAAAAAACTGTGTTTGTCGCGGCATTTGCCGGGCTTGAAAGCACGAGTGCCGACGGCGCACTGCCTGCAGTAAAAGTCCAGCCCGAAGAATACGCGGTGTCGCCCGCGGCATTTGACGCCATCACATGCCACCAATACTGGGTATTTGAACTCAGAGAGACTGCGTAACTCGTAGCGCTTATGCCGCTCTGGTCAACAACTACGGCGGTAAATCCGCTATTGGTGGAAACCTGCACCCGATAGGTTATAGGAGCAGTGCCCGAAGATGCCTGCCACGTCAAGGTAATACTGGGATTTACACCCGTGGAAGCATCGGCAGGCGTGGAAAGCACGGGCACCGACGGCGCAACCGGCGCGGTATTATATGTAATCTTTGCTTCACAATAATTGGTATTGAGCGAATGCGGAATTCTTTTTACATTCTTTGCTATTTCCCTGCCATTTATAACGTAATACTTTTTATAATTTCTTATATCATCTTTTGTAATCTTTCGCGTATTATAGGTATTCAAGTACGCTGTATTTTCAGGAGTCATGGGATAACAGCCTTCTTCCTGAATATAAGGAAAGGTATTCATGCCAACGTACGGCAAAGGTTCAACCGTGCGTATTTCATCCTCAACCTTGCCTCCCTTGTAATAGAGCAGGTCCCTTAAAACAAACGACCTGCTGTATCCGTCTTGAACCTCATCCTCAAGCGCGGAAAACGACAGCAACACCTGGTCGCCTGAACACATAATAACATGGTGATCGTCAATCCTTGAAAGCAATTCCCTTACTTCACCATATCTTGTAAAATTACCGTAATGCATGCTTCTGGGATTAACCGGCAAGGACTCGTCGGATACGGCAATCCTGCCGTCTATAGCGTTGAAGTTCTTCATTTCGGCCCTGCCCGCAAACGATAATACGGCGCTCTTCATCGGCACAAGCCTCGGCTCCAACAAAATCTCCGGCGTAATATCAAGACTGATGCGGTCTAAAATCGCAACCTTTCTGGTTGCCTGCAGGCCGTACACTGTCAATCTTATCCTGTGATCATTCCTATCCTTAAAAATATCGCCGAGATGCACGGCAAACGTCTTAAAATCGCCGTCAAATGTGCCGAATTCTCTTATCTTTTCCCATTTACCGTCATTATTAACTACTTCAACGTAATTGGACATCCTTTCTTTAACGGTCATGTTTTTGTTGTTAATATAGCGCCATCCCTGTAAAACGAGCTTTGGATTCTCGGCATCTATCCTGCCGAAATCAAGTACGTATTTGTGTTCACTTCCCCGTATCGGAGCTATATCGTCATCCGCATCAAGCACCTGCAGCAGAATATCGTTCCCGTTTTCATCAAATGCCGAAACCGGAGAAATTGTTTTCTTGCTTATCGCGTAATATTTGTTGCCGGGTATGGCATAACTGCTGTTGGAATAATCACTGGCCTGTTCGGCCGTGGATGAAACAATCTCGTATTGCGCCGGATGGTCAATGACACATAACTCAGCCATATCAAAATACGAAACTTCATCCAGCATCTCCCTTACTTTTATTTCGTAACAATTATTTTTGACAGGAATATTTTCGCCTATGACATTGTTTTCAGGCCTGTAATAAGAATTCGGCTTTTCCCTGTTAAGACCGTCCTTTTCCATGTTTCTTTTTTGTACTATGCCGAAAGCAAATCCCTGAGCCATATCAGTTTTGTACGCAAATTTACTCCCGTCCCATACAAAAATAAACGGGCATGAGGATTTAGGCGTTACGTCGGTATAAAACGACCACTCGCTTGTAAAAGCGCTTGTGGCAAGATCATCCTTAACCTGAACTTTCCAGTAATACGTATAGTAGAAATTGCTTACATTGGTATTCCACGATAAAGTGCCTGCCGAAAGCCAGCCCGAATTGCCTGCCCAACCGTCGTCGGAGCGCCTGACATTCGCGTAAGCTTGCATGGAATCCCCGTCAAGGTCGCTCATAGTCCAAGCCATAGTCACGTTTACAGTATCCCATATAGTAGAGCCTGTGCCGGGGCTTGAGAGCGTTACAGCCGGCGTATAGTTATAATGCTTTGCCTGGGCCGTCATATACAAGTATCCGCTCCCGTCAATGTAATAGGAAAGATTCGACGTCTTGTTTCCGGTAAGGGTGCCGTCCGGAGCGCCGATGTCCGCGGACTGGAGGAGTTCCCAGGAAGAAGAATTGAAATTCCAGATGTACAGATAAGACGGGTACGAAGCCTGCGCCTCGCCATACCCCTGCCAGGTGCCGTCTATCTTTGTGATGTCGCCGATTGCCTGGGTTACCTTAAAGCGGAAAAGTTGTGAATCAAACTGATTGCGCGCAGTAGTCCGCTTGGTCTCATAGCGGTTCGTATCCAGTGTGGACATAGCCGTAACCGCAGGAGCGCCTAATGCCTGCCAAGCGGCATCAGCCGGTCCTAATGGCGGATTGGCCGTACTGCCTGCCCTGTCGGACGAAGCGCTGTTCGCGCTTGAAGGCGTGTAAATCGCCGTTGACTGCGCGTATAGTATCCCGGAAATAACAAACAAAAAAACCACTACTAATGAAAAAACCTTCTTCATGCACAACCTCCTGATTGTAAATTTCTCCTATATCAGTATGTTATGCAAATATCATACCCGAAAAAAGCATTACCGCCGCCTAATGGCCAGCATAACTTCTGTATTTACAAAGCGTTATAAAATCCAGTAGGGATTGACGGTGGAGTTTCAAAACGACTTGTTGCCGAAATGCGACATCTGTCTCTTTAATGTCAAACTGCCCGATAGACTTCCGCGCCTGCCTCCGCCGAAACGGCGAAGTGCAGGCAGGTAGAAAACACAGGGGACGACGACATGACGAGAATTATTACCACGGAATACACGGAAAACGACGGCTTATACTGATTTCTGCCACGAAGACACGAAGGCACGAAGAACGACTAATCGTTAATTGGCCACGAATTAACACCAATGCCACGAATCAAGGACTTCAGCTATATGTTTATTGATTACTATCCACTGGTCACTGGCCACTATTCAGTGTTCATTCGTGTTTATTTGTGGCAAATTGCAGAAGACGACGACACGGCGACGAAATTAACATCGGATAGGCAGGATTGACAGGATACGTACGACGACGAATTTTAACAATAGATTTAGCGGATTAAACGGATTACGCTGATTACCGCCTTGAAATCTTTGAATCTTGGTTTATTTTAAAATCTTCTTTTAATGATTTATATAATGACCTGAATAATCTATAGCGCCTGTTGTAAACGGACGCGTTTGCCGGCGAAGGCCTGAACACGGCCTTTGTCCTTATCGTACGGCCGCAGGCTTGCGCCGCATCCGCATATACTCCGGCGCCTATGCCCGCCAGCAATGCCGCTCCGTAAGCCGAGCCTTCTGCCGGCTCTACCGTGATTATTTCCCTGCCCAGGACATCAGAAAGTATCTGTATCCACGCCTTTGACCGCGCCCCCCCGCCTGTAACCCGAATTTCCTTCACGGGTATCCCGAGTTCTTCTATGATTCCAAGCGAATCGCGCAAGCCAAAACAAACTCCTTCCAGAACTGCTTTTATCATGTGCCCTTTTGTATGCCTTAAACCTAACCCGAAAAATACCCCGCGCGCGCAAGGATCCGCGTAAGGCGTCCTCTCGCCGCTCAAATATGGTAAAAACATTAGGCCCTCTGAACCTGCCGGGATATTCCGCGCCTCTTCTATCAATGCCTCGTACGGGTCAATGCCTTTCTGCTTTGCCGCCCGCGCTTCCTCCCGGCCGAGATTGTCGCGGAACCATCTCAGCGAACCTCCCGCGGCCAGCATCACTCCCATCACATGCCATTTGCGCGGCACCGCGTGGCAGAACGTATGCACCCTTCCGGCCGGGTCAAATTGCGGTTTTTCACTGCACGCGAAAACTACGCCTGATGTCCCGATATTTATTGAAATTATCCCCGGCTTTACAATTCCCGTCCCGATTGCCTGCGCCGCCTGGTCGCCGCCTCCGCCGATTACCGGAGTACCTGTCTTCAATCCGGTCAACCTGCCGGCCTTCTCCGTAATCATCCCGCTGATTTCCCATGATTCGCGGCACTCAGGCATGAACGACAACGGCACATCCAATTCTTCCAGTATCTGCTTTGACCATTTCCTGTTCTTTACGTCCAGGAACAGCGTTCCGGACGCATCCGATACCTCCGTGGCAAACGCGCCCGTCAGGCGAAAACGTATATAGTCTTTCGGCAAAAGTATTTTGTTTATTTTTTTATATACCCCGGGCTCGTTATTTCTTACCCATAGCACTTTACCGGCTGTAAAACCCGTGAGCGCTGGATTGCCCGCGAGGCGAATCAGCTTCTTCCGGCCTATCTTCCACTCAATGTACGCGCATTCCTTCGCAGTGCGCTGGTCGCACCATAATATGCACGGCCGCAATACCTTATTATCTTTGTCCAGAAAAACAGAACCGTGCATCTGCCCTGACAGGCCTATGCCCGCTATGTCCCCTGCCGGAATTCCGCTTAAATTCAACACCTCCCTTACCGAATCAATTACCGCCTGCCACCAGTCCTCAGGAGACTGCTCTGCCCAGCCGGGTTCCGGCATGGCCATGGGATATTCCTTTATGGATGCGCCAACGACACTGCCGCGGCGGTTTAAGAGTAGTGTCTTTACACCGGTCGTGCCTATGTCTATGCCAAGGTGGTATTTCATCGGATTCTAAGATTCCAAGATTTAAAGATTCTAAGATTACGACTAAACGACTGCGGATTAGTAAATCCCAAAATTCAAAGATTCTAAGATTACGGCTTAACGACTGCGGATTAGTAAATTCCAAGATTCAAAGATTCTAAGGCGACAATCAGCGCAATCTGTTTAATCAGTTGAAGCTCCCTGTAGCAAGCTACAGGGAATCTTCTCGTCTAAGGAAAACGAATATTGTATTGTGCCTGCTTACCCTGCAGTCCTTCGCTACGGCTCAGGATAAACTCGCTGCAGGGAATTCGCAGGCAGTGACGATTAAATCTGTTGTTAAAATTCGTCGTCGTACGTATCCTGCCGCAGTAGTGGTTATTCTTTGTAAATGAAGGCGCCTACGGACGATTATTCACATTGATAGGCAGGATGATTAGGATTACGTACGACATATCGCTGGTATTCGTGTGCATTCGTGGTTAAATAATGTTCGGCGTATCCTGTCAATCCTGCCGCAGTCCTGCGACCGAGCGGAGCGAAGGAAGCGGAGCGAAGGAAGTGAAACGAAGGGCTTATCCGATGTTAATTTCGTCGCCGTGTCGTCGTCTTCTGCAATTTGCCACAAATAAACACGAATGAACACCGAATAGTGGTCAGAGACCAGTGGATAATAATCAATAAACATATAGCTGAAGTCCTTGATTCGTGGCATTGGTGTTAATTCGTAGCCAATTAACGATTAGTCGTTCTTCGTGCCTTCGTGGCAGAAATCAGTATAAGCCGTCTTTTTCCGTGTATTCCGTGTGTTCCGTGGTAATAAATATCGTCATTTCGCAGTTATGTCTTACTCACCTCGCGGCATATTTCCCGTACACTTTTTCAATGAATTTTTTATCAAGGCCGAGGGCTTCATAAACAATTTCGTAACACTTTATGGCATCCTTGTTTTTTCTTGCCCGCGCCAATGCGGCCAAATCCATCTTGTCAACCGTGCTCTCCATGAATTCCCAGTGCAGGATGCTTCTTTTTATAGCTTCAGTCTGGTTTTCCGTATAAGGGAACAGGTCAAACCCCACGCGCTCGCCGTGTTTTCCGTAACCAGTCATCCTGAGTTCCACGCACAACGCCAGGGTCTCCATGAAATTCATCGCGCCGGCCATATTATCGTCGTCAAACAATCCCCACCCGCTATTACCGTGGTGGTGTCCAAGGAGATTTTCCTTCGTCAAGAGCGCGGCGTATTCCGCAAGATTTTCGCCGTTCATTATAAGGTGCTGCCAATCCATGTTCACCTTGACGTTTGCCGTGTCCGTACCGAGTTCCTTTATTTTATTGATCACAAAAACCGTCATTCCTATGTTGCGCATGAGTATTTTCATTGCCGGTTCGCTGTTTTTATGTTCAAGCAGTACCGTTACTTTTTTGGAATTTGCGTATTCAACGACCTCCTGGATCGCCCCGATAAAGTAATCCCACATGTCCGAATATGACGCCTGAAACGGATAATTATACCCTTCGCCGCCGGGCCAGATGATGAGTTTCGAACCGGTTTCACGGCACATATCAACGGCCTTTTTCACAATGGAAACCGCCTTTTCCCTCAATTCCTTTTGCGGATTCGTAAAGCCGCCGAGGGCGAATTCCGGCATGCAGTGGAGCCCCATTGCGATAGCATAGATGTCATGAGGGCCGAGAATTTTCTTAAGTTTTTTAATATTGTCTTCGTTTATTTCGTTCGGATAATGGAATTCATAGCCGTCCACAAGGATCCCCAAGCGGTCAACCGCGCGGGCAGTCCTGTCTTCCATAGTCTCGCCAACAGCGGATTGATGATAACCGGCCGGCATAAACCTTGTTGCCAACGGGCTCAAAGCCCAGATACCGACGCTGTTTTTTACGCGTTGCTTTGCCATACATTTTCCTTTCTGAAAACCACAGTGTCTATATTAACAATTCGGGAAAAGATTGCAACCATTTTATACAAGCGTCGGTAAGGCGTCAGTCAACGGTGGTCTATGCCGTCTCCCCTCTATTAAGAGGGGCAGGGGGTGTGTTATCGTATCCACGACACACCTAACCCCTCTTGCGACTCGCGAGGAGTCCTGAGTGCAACGAAGGAATAGAGGGGAACTTTTCAAGCCACCGTTGACTTACGCCTCACAAGCGTCGTCGTAATCATAATCTTCCAATCTTAGAATCTTTTGTCTTAGAATCCGCAAAACATAGACAGTAGCGCCTGAAAATGTTATGATTACGAGTATGGACAAAAAACACAAACTGATTGAAACCTGCTGGCCGGAATTCGGCGCCTGCAAACGTCCGCCCCGCCCTTCCGCGGATGAATTCCAGGGCAGGATAGACGCGGTCCTTAACATTATGAAAGAACGTAAATTGACGCATATCGTCGTATACGCCGACCGGGAGCATTTTGCCAACATGGCCTATCTTACGGGTTTTGACCCGCGTTTTGAAGAAGCCCTGCTGATTATATCCCCGGAGAAGACCCCACTTCTCGTCGTCGGCAATGAATGCGAAGGTTACCTTGCAATTTCGCCTCTCTACAATGCCGGCATGCTCAGGCATGAGCGCTTCCAGCCGTTTTCCCTGTTAAACCAACCGCGGAACAACAGCCGTTTCCTGTCTGAAATTTTTTCAAAAGAAGGCATCAACAGAAAATCCGCAGTCGGATGCATTGGCTCGAAATACTTTTCAAGTCAAGAACACCCCTCCGGCGCACTCGCGTTGGACATCCCCGCATACATTGCGGATACACTGCGCGGCCTTACAGGCCGCAGTAAAGCAATAAACATTACGGACATATTCATGCATCCGGATTACGGACTGCGCACCTTCTGCTCTCCGGCTGAAATAGCATATTTTGAATACACGAATATCCTCGCCTCAGAAGGGATGAAACGCATAATAACCGGCATGCGCGAAGGCATGGAAGACCACGAGCTAATTAAGCTTGCCGGCTATAACGGCGAACCGTTGGGATGCCACATGACGTTGGTAACGGGCGCGAACCGCAATTGCGGGCTCTCAGGGCCCATAGGCGCAAAAATCAGGCGCGGCGGCCCTTTCGCATCCAATATATGCTATTGGGGAAGCAATACCTGCCGCGCGGGCTGGCTCGCAAAATCCGCGAAAGACCTGCCGGCAAATACCCGCGGCTACATTACGGAATTTGCCGGGCCGTATTTTGAGGCAATGAACGGCTGGTTCAGACTTCTAAAAATTGGCACGCCCGGCGGCATTATTTCAAATTACATTTCGGAAAAACTGCCTTATGGCAAATTCGAAATATTCCTAAACGCGGGGCACTTAATTCATCTGGACGAATGGGTAAGCTCGCCGATATACCCGGGTTCAAAGGTAAAGATACATTCCGGCATGGTTATGCAGGCGGACGTAATCCCATCTTCGGACCAATATTTTTCCACAAGAATGGAGGACGGCTACGTCATAGCGGACGAAGCCCTGCGGCAGAGGATTCGGAAGCAATTTCCGGACACTTACCAGAGGTGCCGAAAACGCAGGGAATTCATGTCTGGTGTCCTTGGAATAAACCTGCCCGAAGAAGTACTGCCGTTATCTAATATGCCCGCCATAGTGCCGCCGTTTATGCTGAGGCCTGAGACGATACTGGCAATGGACTAAAAACGAATTTAAGAATTAAGATTTAAGACTTGAGATTTTTCGATATGGATAACCTTTCTGCACAGGGCGAATACATAGTTTCGCCCCTAACCCATAACCCTTAAACTCATAAAGCAACATAGCCGCACCTGTGCGCCTGCCTTTGCGCTCCGTCGCTGAAGCTTTGCCCGTCCTCCGCAGTCCCGATAAATCGGGACGGAGGATGGAGAGCGTAGGCGACCGAAGCGGCTTCCTCCTTTGCTATGGCTTCGGAGGACAAGCCGCGCAGGCAGGTAAAATACGCGGAAGTTGCGGAATTAGACTCTAAACCCCAAAAACCCTAAACTCTTAAACTCCTATTCTTCTTTTAGCAACTTGCTCATTGCCGCAATGATTTCCTCGCCCTGGGAATAAAATCCCGCGGGAGTGCCGCCGACTCTCATTTCCGCAATATCATCGGCCAGCTTGCCCCTCGCGGCCTTCAGCATGTCCAGGGCCTTTTGCCGTTCTTCGCCGGCATCTTTCAGCAAGCCTGAAAAGAATTCCAATGCCTCTGTTACGGACGGTTCAAAATACTGCGGATTGATGTCCATAAGATTCATGCTATGGTACTTGAACAAATCAATATTCTCCAGCCCAATAGCCTCTTCAAGAGTGCGATAGGAATTCACCCGCGCCTTGCCGTCTTCGCTGTACGCCCATTCCTCCAGCAAAGGCCTTATTTCAGGCATGAAATACCGCGCCAATATCATTCGCACTTCCTTAATAATCTCGCTTTCATTCTGCCTGAGATTAAGAAATATGCCGTAACGGGAATAATCAATGTCTTTCTTCAACTCCTGCAATTTGCCCTGCCCTTCCGCCTCATTAAAATACAACTTTGCGGCATCAACCAGACTGCTGTCCATCACGGGGTAAATCACGTTCATCAGGTGATATGCGAATTCTTCCGCGCCACTTATGCTATTCTTGGCCTTTAGTATAAGGTATGCGTTACAACGTTCGGATTCGCGCGTCTCGGCCATCATCGCCCGAAGGTCATCTTTCATTTTTTGTCCGAAATAATATTCGGACACGAGTTTTCTCACGAGCGCCGCCCTGCCATCCGAAGGTGTAATCCTTGAGAGGAGTTTTTTTAGAAAATCAGAATATGTTTTATCGCCTTGCTTTACATGCTTATCGTGCAACTTAGAAAGCGCTTCAAGCGCGAGAAATTCCGAACCGAATTGCTTTGTAATATTGTAATCCACCGTTGCCTTCAACACCGCGAAGTCTTCGGGGTATTTGAGATACAATTCCTCAAGAATTCTATGCGCCATAACGGGATTGGAATTGAACGCATCCTCTATCTGCTCCAATTTATATTTAATTCTCAAACCATATAACGCACGCCCTGCCCCGGCATATTGTTCGGACAATTTTGAGAGGAACGCGTCAATATCATCGTATCTGCGGTTTTCCGCAAGGTATTTGGCCTGCATCTCCGCGGCTTTTCCAACAATATTGATTACCCTCTCATAGTCAACATTTTTACCTTTCAATACGTCTATCGCCTGGAGCGCGTCCAGAGGCCTGCCTTGCGCGATAAACGCCTCCGCATCCCGGAACGCCCTTCTTTCGCTTAACGTGGATATATACCACGCAAACGTTACAGCAGTTGCAATCGCAATCAACACCAGAACGGCCTTTTTATTAAACGCGAAAAAATACGGCCTTTCCGAATGAATATTGCCATTTGCGCCATATTTACCCGACTGCCACTTACTTATAAGGGATATATATTTCTCGGATTTTTCATCCTGGATTACCTTATAAACCTTAATTGCCTCTGCGAGGCCTTTGAGTTTTCGCCAACCGATCTCGCTTGAAGGTACTTCGCTTTTATTCATAGCGAGGTAAACCGCCTCGGTAAAGAAGATTTCATTCGCGTCGGTAATACCCTCTATACGAGCCGCGATATTGACTGCCTCGCCGAATACGTCGTTATCCTGCATCTGTACCTCGCCGGCATTAACGGCAATGCGGATTTCAATCTTCTCGTCATCCTTTATGGAGAGGTTATATTCCCTCATCTTATGCTGGATAAGGATTGCGCAGAGGACCGCGTTTGTCGGGCTTTCAAACACCGCCATAAAGGCATCGCCGATTGTTTTAATAACAGTACCGCCGAATTTAGCAATGACAGGACTGACCAGCTCGTGATGCCTTTTCAGCATGAGCGTAAGGCCATCGCGGGACTGCACGGACGTCTTTTCCGTAAATCCCTTGATATCGGTGAACATGATTGTAAGGACTTTGTTATTTGCAGTCATATTAGTTTTATAACGCAACTTTAAAGTGATGCATCCAGTGCCGGAAGCGCTTTATGAACGTTTTTTTGCCACGAATACGCACGAATGATCACGAATACGAACGGCATTTTGTGCGTAATCCTGTATATGTTGCACGATTATTATTATAGCAATTGGCATTGACAAATCAACTCTTTTTATTTCTTACGAATAAAGGCTCAGCATTTAGTGCGATGTCTTCAGCCGGACCAAAAGAATATCCGGCCTTACCGTAAACCTGAACGGAACCGCGGTTGTTCCGAATCCATTTGAAACCAAAACCTTTGTTTTCGCGGCATCTATCATGCCGCTCCTATACTTCCCTCCGTAACGCGACGGCACCCACGGCGTCCAGATTCCAAACAAACTAACCTGCCCGCCATGCGTATGACCGCTGAACATTAAATCAATCTTGTCCGTGTCCAGGGTTTCCGCGAAATCCGGATTGTGCGAAACCAATATTACAAAATCATCCGGTTCTGCGTCTTCAATCGTCGGCGCAATATTCTGCGTATCAGTCCACAAATCGCCGACTCCCCCGATCTTTATTTTTGCGCCGTCTTTTTCTATCCATACGGCCTTATTATCCAGCTGTTCAATTCCCGCGTCAATCATGCATTCAGATGCCAATTCCGCGTCATACCAATGGTCGTGATTGCCAAGCACCCCGTATTTGCCCACCACCGGCCTTAGTTCACCCAGCTCCTTGAAACAAGGCCTGAAATACGCCGCGCTCTTGTACGCATAATCGCCGCCAAGTATTATGATATCAGGCGCAAGCTGATTGACCGTTTCAACCATATAGGCAATTTTCTCTTCCGTGATATTTGAACCCAAATGAATGTCTGCTATAAAAACAATTTTTGTGCCGTCAAAAGCATCAGGTATATCCTCATCTTTAAACTCAAACTCCCTGACCGTCCATAGTTCCGGCTCAAGTATGCAATAACAGCATCCCTGCAAAAAAATCATTGCCAAAAGCAGAACGGAACTGAATGCGCACTGTTTCATATTCAATCCTTTTTCAATACTATCATTGAAAACAAGACAGCCAAAACTGCCAATTCCACAGCCAAAACTGCCCAATTTACCCGTAAAACCGGCGCTACGAAAAATATCCTCTCTGCTAAAATCCCTGCCAATATCAATATTGACGCGCCGGCCACTGCAAAACGATTTGTCTTCATGCGGCGAGATATAAGCGCAATGAACGGAATTACAAACAACGCAAACAATACCGCGCAAGCCAGCTCTTTCACAGGCGTTACTGACATCCTATCTGTCAAAAAGCGCGTTTCCTCCGGAAGATTGCCGTACCATATCACAAGATACTGGCTGTACATCAGGCCCGCCCACAGAAGTGAAAAACCGAATATCATCAGCGCAGTGTCCCGCATGGCCGATTTTACTTCAATGCTGTCAGGCTCCTTCTTAGATGCGAAAAAACAGTTTATGCCTGCAACAGCAAGCCCTGCATACACCGCTTCAACCGCAAAGTATCCGCCAAAAAGCGTGCTTGCCCACGGGTATTCCAGGCGCATTACCAGGTCAATCGCCGACATCGTCTGCGACATCATAAAAAACATCAAATACAAAACCGCATAAATATTTTTTACAGGGCTTTCCTTTAACGATTCAACCGCAAATTTTCGCGCCACTATAAAAGTCAAAAACAATGACAGGGTATTGCGCGCGATAAGGAATTCCTTATCCAGCCATGCGTTTGGAGCAACGTAATCCGGATTGAACTGCCGCCACATTAAGGGGAACAATACGCATGACATTAATATCATCGGGCAAAAGGCAAACAGCCTTTTCTTGAGCGGAGATACCCATTTGCCGCCTGCTATATCCACGGCCGCCACAAGGGCGACGGCCCCCTGGGACACCGCTATCAGCAGTGACAACGCGATGTTGAACGCCCCATCGGAAACGCCGCTGAAAATGGAAAAAACCGCTGTTGTCACAATAAACATCATAGCCAAGCCTAACCTGTTTTTCATCAGATAATTCCTTTACTTTTTCTGCCACTCCTTTATCCTTACAGGATCCTGCACAAGGACAGGATTCCATACAATAATATCAGCTTATAGCCGTCTTGGCGTGCTTAGCGATCTTTGCGGTTAAACCGTCGTCGTCGTTAACCGTACGACGAACGGAATAAACCACTGAATACACTGAACACACTGAAACGTATATGCCTTCGTTGCAAAAACCGGTAAAAGTCGTCGTTTTCCGTGTATTCTGTGTGTTCCGTGGTAAAATTATCGTCGTTTCGTTCTTCGTGACTTCATGCCTTCTCCCTTTTCTATAATATGCGTTTTCTGCGCGTCTCTGTGCGCTCTGTGGTTAAGTTTCGTGGCTCGTACGTTCTTTCTTCCTCATTTTTCATTTTTTAAAAGTACAGTAAATTTACCGCCATTTTCTTCAAGCGATATTATCATCCGCACGTCCGGCAATCCCGCAAGCAGTAGAAATCCCAAAAAAGCCGCGAGCGCGCCGAAAAGTATGGTCATTTCAAATGCTATTATCAAATATGCCGGCATTGAAACCACCGGCTTGCCCCCGGTCATAATAGGCCAGTCAAGCGCCGTAAATATCGTCAAGCCGAAACCAGCCAAAAAACCGAGAACTGCGCCTGTCAGCGGGAAATATTTCAATAAGGACGGCCTGCTTTTCAAAATCCTGCCGGCTTCCTCAACATGATACGGCATCGTCACGGAAATATCTTCCGGCCTGACGCCTTTATTCATCAGCTCCTGAAGCTTGCTGAGAAATTCATTCTTATCTTCGTATATGAATATACCGCTCATTCCACGGCCTCCTTTTTCTCGGTCATTGACAAAACCGGAAGCAGTTTTACAAAAAGCAGGAACAGCGTAAAAAACAACCCGAAACTCCCTATGACAATTCCTGCATCAACAATCGTAGGCTTGTATATCCCCCAGGTATAAGGGTCGTGGTCGCGCGCAAGCGAGGTAACTATTATAATAAACCTCTCGCACCACATGCCGGCGTTTACAAGAAGTGAGATTGCGAACAGGTACTTGATGTTTCTCCTGAGTGCGGGGACAAAAAGCGTCAGCGGAATCAGCACGTTGCAGAATATCATGAACCAGTATATGACGCAATAATCGCCCGTCATCCTGTACCTGAAGACCTCCAATTCAATTTCATTACCGCTGTACCATGCCGAAAAAAGCTCCACTACGTACGAATAAGTAACTATAAGGGATGTAAAAAGCAGTATCTTCGCAATACTCTCGAAATGGCCAGGTGTGATATATTTTTCAAGGCGTATAATTTTTCTCATAGGCACTACGAGAGTTATAACCATGGCCGTGCCTGAAAATATGGCGCCCGCAACGAAATACGGCGCGAATATAGTCGTATGCCAGCCGGGCACTATGCTCATGGCAAAATCCCATGAAACCACCGAATGCACGGACACCACGAGAGGCGTGGCGAAAGCCGCCAGAAACATATACAACGCCGCGTAATGCCGCCATTGTACGGCCGTACCGGTCCAGCCGAGCGAAAAGGCCCCGTAAACCCATTTCCGCATCCCGGAAACATTGCGCCTCACAATCGCAAAATCCGGAATCATACCGACATAAAAAAATATCAGGCTTACTATGAAATATGTAGTTACCGCGAACACGTCCCATATAAGCGGCGACTTGAAATTGACCCATAGCATGCGCTGATTCGGATAAGGCATAAGCCAATAAAAAAACCATACCCTGCCGAGATGTATCAGCGGAAAAAGGCCCGCTGTCATAATGGCGAAAATGGTCATTGCCTCGGCGGAACGGTTAAAACTGCTCCTGAACTTTGCCCGGAAAAGAAACAGTACCGCGGAAATAAGCGTGCCCGAATGCGCGATGCCCACCCAGAAGACAAAGCTTGTTATGTACGCGGCCCAGCCTACAGGATTGTTTTTACCCGCGGCGCCCATGCCGGTCTTAATCTGGTATGCCCAGAGAATCAACCCCATCAGAAAAAGCGACGAGGTAAAACCGAGCGCAAACCAGTAGGCCTTGCCGGGTTTCCTCATCGCGGCAAGGATGTCGGTTTCTAAATCTTTGTTATAATTCAATTCGTTCATTAAAACTCACTTCTTTCATTACATACGGCCTTTTTGCCACGAAGACACGAAGGCACGAAGACGATTTAATCGTTATTCGCATATCACATATCCCATATCCCAAATCGTCAAATCATTAACAGGGCGAATACATAGATTCGCCCCTACATCGTAACTCCTAACCCTTAAACTCAGTAACCTCGTAACCCCGCAACTCCGTAACACTTTAACTCCTAAACTCCGTAACTCCTAAACCCTTTAACTCCTTAACTCAGATAGTACACTGCCGGCCCCGTGCCGAGTTCTTCAAAAACACGGTAAGCCCGCGAAGACGAAGCCCGCTTATAGACCTGCGAATTTTTATCCAGAATATTCCCGAACGCTATCGCTTTCATCGGACAAGTCTGGGCGCAGGCGGGCAACACTTCATTGTCCCTGATTTTCCTGTTTTCGTCTTTAGCGACATCATGCGCAGTCCTTATACGCTGGATGCAGAAGGTGCATTTTTCCATCATGCCGGACGTCCTGACTGAAACACCGGGGTTCCGCATCTTGTCAAGCGGTTTTTCAGAATCATGCTTAAACCAATTAAACCTGCGGACCTTATAAGGACAATTATTGGAACAGTATCTCGTGCCTACGCACCTGTTATAAATTTGCGCGTTAAGGCCTTCCGGCGTATGATAAGTCGCATACACGGGGCAAACCGGTTCGCATGGCGCGCTGTCGCATTGCTGGCACATCATGGGAATAAATTTCACATTGCCTTTTTCATCATAAAAAGGCTCTATCCTCAGCCAGGACATCTCCCTGCCTTTCAAATGTTCCTCTTTGCCTGCAACAGGAATATTATTTTCAATATAGCAGGCCGCCACGCAGGCGGAACAGCCGGAACACAGCTTCAGGTCTATTGCCATAGCCCAGCGGTAGTCCTTATGCTCATGCGGAGGATACATTGACGCATCGCGGGTTTTATGCGGTTTCGGCCCATGTCCGGATGCAATCCCGCGCCCATGCTCGGAAAACGAACCCGAAAGAACGGGCAAGCTCATTTGTTTTCCCGATGCAATGATTTTCGATTTAACAAGATTAAGATTCCATAAGATTTCTCCTGTTATTTCATCGTACTTAAGCATTGCAGGAATTCTATTACGCAAACGCATCCTGAAAAAGGCGTCTTTTTCAATCATATAAATCCCATCAGCCAAGCCGGGCTGGATTTTCACCGGCTCCGAGCCGGATTTTTCAAATATGCCTGGAATCAACGCTTCCATACCATCAATCATGCCATTTGTTTTCGCATCCTTTTCGGAAATCGAAATCCACTCTCCATACGAAACCGCGGTCAACGGGTCCGGTATTTCGCTTAGTAAAGAAAGTATACTGCTTCTGCCGACGTACGTCCTGACAGACGGCGTGATTATAATAGACGGCTTCTGCATCGGCTCGGATAATTTAAGTTCCGTCAGGAATTTCTTAACGGAATCCGCATTGATTTCAGTTTTAACTGTTTCAACGGCTGTTTTCAAGTATCCTTTACTTGTAATTTCTTCAACAGCCGCATCGCCGTATTTTTCTTTCCATTGTTTCAAAAGAAAGTCGTGGAAATCAACCGGCACATCAGTTACCCCTGATTTCCTCATCAAAGCGCTAAGAATATCGCCCTCAGACATTGAATCATGAATACGTTGCACTGCCGGTTGAATGACCGTAACAAGCCCGTTGCTGGGAACCGCATCGCCCCACGTTTCAAAGGCATGCGCTACAGACAGGTTATAATCGTATCCCGATGAAAAATCATCCTTAAGTTCCGTAAGCCCGACACTAAGCCCGGCTTTGCTTATATTAAAATAGAAATCGGCTGACAGCGCATAAGGAGGCATCTCTACTCCGCAAACGAACATCACGCCTATCCCGCCATCTGCAAGGCGTTGTGACAGTTTTTTTACATTCAAGATGGTTCCCGTATTGGCGTAATTTTCTGCTTCAGCAAATGATACAGTGTAATCAATCGCCCCTATATGCCACTGAAGCAATCCTGTTAAAACTGCCGCCTGCAGGCCTGACGGCTGAGAAACGGAAACTCCGCCTGTTATAACCAACGGCCTCTCGGCAGTTTCAAAGCAATTGCTCAAGTATTCCAAGGCACCCGGAGTGATACCGGTCTTTCCGCAGACCTGTTCAACCGATAAATCCGGAAGAGCATTCAGGAATTCGGCAGGCAGGCCTGCAGTTTTTGGTTTAACGGTTTTCAGCAGGAATGTCAGGAGATACGGCTCACTGCCGGGATTTATGACTACCCGCCTGTCGGCCCTTGCTCCGGTTAAAGACACATGCGGTTCCGCATGACACCACTTAAAATTATCCTGCTTTTTGGCATTAACAAGCTGTTGGGAATAGTGCACGGGGCTGATGAAGGTCTCAAGGATATCAGAGCCGAAGGTAAGCAAGAAATCCGATTGTTCAATCTTATAAGCCGGAATTTCGTATCTGCCGAAAAGCATTTTATTGGCATGGCGAATCGTTGAATGTGAATATACTTCAAATTCCGGCAGGCGTTCAACACCGGTTTTTTCGCAGAAGAGTTTTATCATTTCCGAGAAAGAACCCGTAGTGCGACCGGACAGGAAGACGTTTTTCAGGCCTTTCGCGGAAAATTCCTTCAGTTTCTGATTTATCCTGCCGAATGCCTCATCCCATGTTACATGCGCTGAATTCCCTTTCGCATCTTTTGCCAAAGGGCCTTCAATGCGATTATTTCCGGGCTGATATAGCCGCGTCAATGATGCCTGGCCGCGGGCGCACAGGGCGCCGTCATTTATCGGGTGGCCTGGGATGCCTTCTAATTTTACCGCGCAACCGTTTATTACCTTCACGGAAACGCCGCAATTAGCAGGGCATTCGGTGCAGGTTGTGTTATAGAGAACCGGCTGGCCGGGAATTCCATCCGACACGCCTGCGATACCAGGCAATATGCCCTGGCCATCTTCCTTGCCTTTGCAGGAACTGATGAACGCCGCGCCGGTTAAGATACCAGTTGTTTTTATGAATTCACGTCTATTCATTTTTCATCCTTCGTTTATTTATGACATGTCACGCAGTCAGTCGGCGCCCCCATCTTGCGATGGCAATTAACGCACCAGCCCATTTCAAGAGAGCCTATCTTGCGCGCCGTATCCATCGCCTTGATTTCACCGTGGCATTCGGAGCAATCAACTCCTTTTTTAACGTGCCTCTTATGCGAAAAATAAACAAAATCGGGCAATTGATAAACCCGGCGCCACGGCACTTGTTCTTTTAGTTCCGAATATTTCAGCAATTTCCGTATTTCCGGCTTTTCTATTGCGACCGAACTATGGCAATCCATGCATATCTCAAGCGCGGGCAGGCCCGCATGCACGGACTTATCCGTATAAATATGGCAATCCGTGCAACCCAAGCCGACAGTGTTAACATGCAGATTATGGCTGTATTTCACCGGCTGTTCAGGCGATGCCTTAGACGTTTTCCAATGCACTGCCAATCCGGCAAGAACCAGTCCTGAAATGCCGAAATAGCATACGATTACTGCAAAAAAAATAACCTTCTTATATGCCATCTTCATTTTTTATCCATCCGTTCAAGCAGGTATTTTACGACTGCTTCACGTTCAGCGGGTTTCAAGGCAGGCGCGGGCATTTGCGGATAATCGGGATTTACCTTGACGGGTTGTTTGATAAAAGAACTTAAAGCCCCGGGATTATCTTTGTATTTCGGCAGGACTGCCTCTAACGGCGGCCCCACGCGCTTTATTGAAAAATCATGGCAGTTTGAACATACTCTCTTAAAAACCTCATTGCCGTCCGCAACGGAATCACGCGCCATCTTTTCTTCCCTTGCAGAAACAAGTTCAGCCCGCGCCTTTTCTATGCCCGCAGACCGCGCGGTTTCCTGTTCCTTAAACGCGTTTTTTGCGGCCGTCAGGTTTAACATTACCATTCCCGAAGCGCTAAGCGCAATGAAAATTGAAGCCGCCGCGTACAAACCGGCGCCTCTTGCGGAAATAAGCATAAAAGAGAATATTGCCGCCGCAAACAGGCATATCAGGCAACTGGCCGCAAAAATGAAAACATCCATTGAAACGGCATTAACCGGCAGTGTAACGAGATTAGAAACAATAAAAACCGGTTGAATCAGGAGAAAAAATAACGTTAGAATAATGCATGCCTTCCGCGCCAATTCGGGATAATCTCCGTGCAAAGCGTCTCTGTTTGAAATATAGAATGCCGAGACAATGCCCGTGCCAGCCATTAAAACACTGAAGAAATGCAGACAGCCCGGCATAAGCGCAACGATAAAATATACGGGAAACCCCTGTTGGACAAACAGGATTTTTTCACGGTCAACCATAAGCCTTATAATGGCGTATAAAGAAAAATATACAGCTGTAATGACTGCCATTCCCGCGATGCCTGCAACTATACCTGCCCGAAACCTGCGGCCTGTGTCCGCATAAATAATACCGGAAGCAAATAAGATTAATGACCCTATCGCAAACGGAATCAGCAAAAAGAACAGGAAATCCGTTAATCTGCCATAGTTATCCTGCAGGAGTATTTTTGTAATAAAAACGATTGCCAGTGCGGACAAGAGCGCCGGCAACAATGATAAAACACCCCTTGCGCGCATGCCGTTACCCGCGCCTTCTGCGAAACGGCTCAATTCATTACCGGGTTGATATCTTTTGCTGAGCCTGAACAATATATGCATAAATCCCGAACTCAGGAAAACCCACATAAACACAATGTGCAGTATGACTGCCAAAGCCAACAGCCAGGCCAAAACGTCAAGATACTGCCGTGAAGGCAGAGCCAGAAATTGTATGGCGAAAATACTCATCGCGCGTTAAATCCTGTAAAAGCGAGTATTAGAACCGTCAACAGCACGCACACGTTAAGAAAAGCAAACGCGGTTTTCGCGTAAGATTCGGCGTTTTCAGACAAAAGCATCCTTACGGCGCCCGCTGAAAGCACAAGAGTCATTGCAAAAAACAAAATCCTGCAGGCCAGCAATATTTCCGGGGCATATAAAGGCAGAAGCATGCAGGAGACCGCGGACGCAAGCATCCACACTGACGCAATTCTCTTGAGCTGGCGCGCATTGAAAATCACCGTTATTGAAGGCAGACCGGCTTTTTGATAATCTTTGCCGTATATCAGCGATAGAAGCCAAAAATGCGGAATCTGCCACAGGAAAAAGAAGAACGCCAATCCTGCGGCCTGAGGTTCTGACAGGGAATAACCGGCGCCGGTCCATCCTATCAAAGGCGCTATTGCGCCGGTCAAGGCGCCCGGGACTACTGCAAAAGCGGTCTTTCTTTTAAGGTATGCGTAAACGCCGTTATACCAGATTAAAGCAACCATACCGAGCACAAAAGCGACTATTGTTGTACGAAGAAACAGAACAGCCAATCCCGCTGTTATGAACACAAAGGCCACTGCCAATGCCTCAGAAGCGCCGAACCTGCCTGAAGGAATCGGCCTTAATCTCGTCCTTTCCATCAGACCGTCAATATTCCTGTCCTGGTATTGGTTGAACGCGGCGGCACCGCCTGCAAGGAGAAAAACTCCGAGCACCGGCCAGATAATCCCCAAATCGGGCCCGGAACCGGCCGCGTACCCTGCAGCGGTTGTAAGCGCCGCAAGAAGCACGATTCTAAATTTAATAAGTTCTGCAAGCGTTTTTAATTTTTTCATAAGAGCTCAGTCAAACGGGGAGATTGCGCACACACCACCTTACCCCCCTCCCATTCCCGGCATTTTGGTCGGGACTTCCTGCGGGTCGCAAAGGAGGGAGATTTAGTTACGGATTGTCCGCCTTATTCAACTTCCTGCAACTCAATATTTCTCCAGGTAATTAACAATAGACCGCAATTCATCTTCTGTCAAGGCATCCTTATATGAAGGCATAACTGCCAAAAACCCTTTTCTGACATCGGCATCCGGGTCAATTATTGACCTGCGAAGGTAATCCTCATCAACAATCAATTCAACCTCCGCGCCGTTCCTGACTGTCGTGATTTTACTGCCGAACAGTTTTTTTAACACCGGGCTGGTTACATCGCCCTGTCCGGACTCAGAGTGGCAGGTTGAACAGCCTTTTGCAATAAACAAATCATGTCCTGGTAAATCCTGAGGCGGGGACGGGACCGCGCCGTCCGACGAGTACCATCCGTCAAATTTATCGGCAGACATTACGACGACTTTAGTCAGCATTGCAGAGTGCTGAACCCCGCAATATTCCGCGCAAAATAAATCATAACTGCCCTCGTCATCCCCCTGGAACCAGAGATAGGTCTCCCTGCCCGGCACGGCGTCTTCTTTAACCCTGAATGCGGGGATAAACAAACTGTGTACAACATCAGCCGAGGTTATAGCCAATTTCACGGGCTTGCCTGAAGGCACGTAAAGAATTTCACTCCGCCTGCCGTTTTCGTATTGGAAATTCCATTGCCACATGCGCGCGGAGGCCTTTACAAGCATTGCGTCCGCGGGGACTTTCCTGAGGACGTTAAAGCCGGACAAACCGTACAAAAACATAAGCGTCACGAGGATAACGGGAACGACTGTCCATGTGATTTCAAGCCATAAATTTCCGGGGATATCAACCGGTTTTGGATTTTTTTTCCGGCTGTATTTTATGACAAAATAAATCATGGCAACCGTAACGACCGCGAGCAAGGCAACGCATATCCCATGCACAAACAGGAAAACGTTGTCCACTTTATTCTGTGTAATATTTGCAAATATAACCATTTTCCTTACCTGTAAGACACGTCAAAGAAAGTAAAACCGACGATTATCGCGATAATGGCGACAACAATGAGAAACATATACTTAAACATGCTGTTTTCATGCTTAAGATGCATGAAATAGTACAACACGAGCGAAGACTTCAACGATGCTATAAAGAGCGCGGCTACGATCCTTATCCCGCCGAAATCCATTGCCGCGACAGCCACGGTAACGGCAGTCAGCAGGAACAGGCAGAGCCATACAAAAATATAAACATCATAACCTATGATTTTATTTTGTTCGTTCATGTTATAAGATACAACAGGGGAAACAGGAACAGCCATATTATATCAACGAGATGCCAGTAAAGTCCGGCATTTTCAAATCTTGCCGAATCGCCGGCATGGATAACGTTCTTTTTAAGCATAATCATCATCACAACGAGCAGAATAACGCCGGCAAATACGTGAAAAACGTGAAGCCCGGTCATCACATAATAAAGCCCGTAAAAAATATTTTCACCCGCGGGCAGTCCCGAAAGATGTTCTGAGCCGGGATAAATGCCGTGGCGGATCTTAGCCGACCATTCAAAATATTTATTGGCTATGAAAAAGATTCCCAGGGCTATGGTCAGTGATAACGACATCAGCGCGATCTTTCTGTCGCCCTTTTGCACGCCCGCGACCGACACCGCCATAAACAGACTGCTTGTAAGGAGTATGACGGTATTCAGCGTACCCAGCGCAATATCAAGTCCGCCTGCCGCAAAATGAAAGTCTTCGGAATACTCCGAACGGTAAACGGCATAGAGCAAAAACAAGCCTCCGAAAAGCAGGAGTTCCGTAAACAGGAACAGCCACATTCCGAGTTTTGCGCCTGTATTATCTTTGGGCGTGTCAGTCATATTCATGAATTATAATCGTATGGCCCGCGGCTTATGACGGGGATCTGTTCAAAATTTTCTACGGGCGGCGGCGAAGGAATCTGCCATTCAAGCGTAAGACCGCCCCAGGGATTGCTTCCGGCGGAAGGCCCTTTCAGGAGCGCTTTAAGAAGATTAGCGAACATCAAAATCAATCCAACCGCAAGTATCCACGAACCTATAGTGGAAATTAACTGCAAATTATGGAATTCCGGCAGATAGTCGTAATATCTCCTCGGCAGGCCCTGCCATCCGAGCACATACATGGGAAAATAAAGCACGTTGAAGCCTGCAATCAAAAAAAGCCAGGCGAGTTTCGCAGCGCCCTGGTTGTACATTTTCCCGAACATCTTGGGAAACCAGTAGTGCAAAGCCCCGAAAAAAATAAAACCCGCGCCGCCGAACATAGTATAATGAAAATGCCCCACAATAAAATAGGTGTCGTGTATATGCACGTCCACGGCAAGCGCGGCATTCAGCAGGCCCGTAAGGCCTCCTATGGAAAACAGAAATATAAAGGAAAGCGCGTACAAAAGCGGCACGCTTAGGTCTATTGACCCTTTATAAAGCGTCGCCACCCAATTGAATACTTTTATTCCGCTCGGCACTGCGACGAGAAAAGTCAGGAATGAAAAAATTATGCGCGCGGTATTGCTCATGCCGCTCGTGAACATGTGGTGGCCCCATACAAGGTAACCTACAAAAGCAATAGCCAGGCTGGAGAATGCTATTGCCTTGTATCCGAATATTTTCTTGTGCGCAAAAACCGGGATGATTTCCGATATTACGCCCATACCGGGTATTATCATTATATATACTGCAGGGTGCGAATATATCCAGAACATATGCTGGAACAATAGCGGATCTCCGCCCTTAGCGGGGTCAAAAAGCCCTATGCCGAAATACCGTTCGGCAATTACAAGAAGCAGTGTTATGCCGAGCACGGGCGTTGCGAGAAGCTGTATCCATGAAGTAGCGTAAAGTGCCCAGGTAAAAAGCGGCAGGCGAAACCATGTCATGCCAGGGGCCTTCATCCTGTGAATTGTGGTAATAAAATTCAACCCGGTCAATATTGACGACCAGCCTATTATAAAAGCGGCTGACAGCCCGAGCGTAACATTTGTGCCTGTCCTTATGCTGTAAGGCACATAGAAAGTCCAACCGGTGTCAATTGCTCCGCTTCCGGCAAACAGCGACACCAGTGCAAGCACCCCGCCCGCGATGTAGCACCACCATGACAAAAGATTCAGGCGCGGAAAAGCCACATCTTTAGCGCCAAGCAGGATAGGCAGAAAGAAATTTCCAAACACTGCGGGTATGCCCGGAATTATGAAAAGGAAAATCATTATAACGCCGTGAAGGGTAAAAAGCGCGTTGTAAGTCTGCGCTTCCATTATGGTTTTACCCGGCGCAATCAGCTCCAGACGCATCAATAAACCGAGCACGACGCCGGAGCCGAAAAAAATCAGCATTGCCGCCAGGTACAAAACACCGATTCGTTTATGGTCGGTCGTAAACAGCCATGATTTGATACCGCGTTCAGCATTAAGATAGTTTGGATTCATTTGGTGTGTTTTCCGGCGCCTTTCTTTTTTTCAACAGCTTATGCAATACCGTAAGATACAGTAAAAACATACCGAGCAGAAACAGGATGCCTATTCCTGCGACGCGAGTGATATTAAACACGTATTTCCTGCCGTCCGGGTCGTAACTGAAGCAGTACAGCAGAACCCTGCTGACCGTAGAACCTATGCGGCCTTCAGCCGCCTCAGTAAGCGCCATTTTTACGTCAAAAGGCAGAAAGGTTATTCCATAGATATAGCGAACGATTTTTCCATCCGGAGACAAAAACATAATTACGCCCGTATGAAGAAAATCATTTCCCTGTTTTTTGAACTTAAAACCCGTTGCCGAGGTCAATGCGGCGATATTTGCCTTATCACCCGTAAGGAATCTCCACGAGTTTTCAGGGAAATTCCTGCTGAAACCCGCCATATAGTTCTTTTTCTTCTCACTGCCCGTGACACTGGTGTCTGTTTCGTCAAAACTTATCGTAAGCACGTTAAAATCCTTACCGGGCTCTAACCGCACCTTATCAAGCACATCAACAAGGCCGCTTAACAAAGGATTGCATATGCCGGGACAGCGATAGTACACGAAGGAAAGGATTGTGGGTTTGGTTATAAGAGATTTGAGATTTACGGATGTACCCTGCTCATCCTTAAAAATCAGGCTGTCAGGCACAAATTGGCCGAGCTTTTCCTCAATGCCGACATCATCTGATTCCTGGGCATATGCCGCATCCACTGAAACCAGAAAAGAAATCGCGTACAAACATAATACTAATAATTTTTTCATAACCTGTTACTTTCTGCCAGGCAACATTGTAACAATTACAAACGAAAAAGCAATAGTTTTGTAAGAAACGCAGTCATTAAATACCAATTTCAGCTTCATACGGTATCCCAATATTTTCCACCGTTATTTTGCCGCAGAATTTTCCGGCCTTTGACAGGCCGGTTTTCATCTTATGAAAAGTTACAGTCACATGCGCCTTGACGGCAGTGCCATGAACTTCGCCTGTTGTCGGATTTACCCCCGTAGGCGCGTCAACGGCGATTACCTGCCTGCCCGAATCGTTAATCCTTTTAACTATTGACAAGTAAGGTTCTCTTAAATCACCTTTCAAACCTGTGCCGAACATGCCGTCAACGATAACGTCTGATTTCCGGATTATATCGTCAAGGTCATTTACAGATTGAACATCCGTAATTACCGAAATCTCAAGATTATTCCTCAAGTTTTTTATAATTTGCCAGTTAGCCGAGGCTTCAGGAGTACGTATTTTTTCAGGGGCTCCCGCAAAGACGAGGCATACAAATATTCCATGCAAAGACAGATGACGCGCGGCAACGAACGCATCGCCGCCGTTATTGCCCGGGCCGGCAATGACGCAGACGCTTTTAGCGGTTGTATTCTGTATAACATACCGCGCCACGGCCGCGCCGGCGTTTTCCATAAGGACAAGGCGCGGAATGCCGAGTTTTTCGGTATTGGCATCAATCATGGACATCTGTTCGGAAGTGATGGTTTTAAGCATTTGTTTAATTGCCGTCCGTAGGGGCGGGGTGACCCCGCCCATCCGTGGGGACGGGGTAACCTCGCCCATCCGTGGGGGCGGGGTAACCCCGCCCGTACAAAATTTCAATGATTAATTATCGGAATTATCCATGCGAAACGAACGCGATTTTTTCTTTTCCGAATGCATGCGCTTATCTTCCAGCATTTTTAATTTTGAGCGCTTTGATCTTTTTCGTTTCTGCCTGCGGATTTTTTCAATCTCCTGCTGTCTGGCGCTCTGCCTGCCGAGGACCATCTGTTCTATTTTTTCAACAAGCAACCTTCGGGCAATGAACCTGTTTAAGGACTGCGAACGTTCCTGCTGGCACTTCACCTCAATACCCGTAGGAATATGCTTGAGATACACGCAGGTGGAAGTTTTATTGACGTGCTGGCCGCCTTTGCCGCCGGAACGGACGAATTTCTCCTCTATATCCCTTTCAAAAATGCCGAGTTTGTGCATCTTTTCAAAGAGAAGCTGTTCTTTTTGCGGATTAACATTATAAATATTCATAACGGCTAAACAACCAAACTATTTATACAACGGAACGACGACGATTTTTAACAGGGACTACATGAGACCTTAGGAGACTGAGAACGCTTTCTAAACAACAGATTACGCAGATTTACTATTGCAAATTGAAAACTGTAAATTTCAAATTATAAATCCCTTTCGTGAAGAACAAGAACCGGGAAATCGGCAACGGGAACCGGAGAATGTCCTTCGTTCTCCATTTTTCATTCTTCATGCTTCGCATAGACAGCCCGCTACTGCGTTACGGCACTCACAATGATTTCCACTGCCTTTTTTGAAATTTCTATCGGCAGGCCTTTGTCGGCCTCAAGTGCCGGAAGATGGACAAAGCCGGCAATAAAATTCTTTTTACTCAGGCTCCTGTAATACATCATCTGGTAATATATGTTATTGCAGAGATAACCGCCGGCGTCGTTTGATATTTCAACGGGTATCAGTTTTTTTTGGAGCGCTTTTCGGATCTTGTCCAGAGGCAGGCGCGACCAATAGACGTCATCGCCTTTTTTCTGAATAATTTCATTGTCGGCAAGGGAACCGTTGTTATCTCTAAGAGAAACATCCTGCCAGTTGCTCGCAAATTTTTCCAATCGTATCTTATTGCTTTCCGACATGCCGAAGCAGATGATAATTGCGGGCTTAAGTTTGACAATCAACGCCTTAAGCGCGGGAAAGGCCTTATCCCAGAGGACAGGCAATTGGGCGCAGTATATTTTATGACCGGATATTTCCGTATTATGAAGGCCCTGAATGGCATCATGGGAAACGTTATAGGAATATTTCCCAAAAGGTTCAAAACCGGTTAAAAGTATATTTTTGAGTTTTTTCATAAATTCATCCGTTTAATGTTTTACGTTTTTTGCCACGAAGACGCGAAGTCACGAAAATTTACAAAAAAGCGCCCCACAGTCGACGTCGTATCCTGTACATCCTGCCCTGAGCGTATAGCGAAAGGCGCCCTCGCTGCTAAAATCTTCTGCGTAAAATGCGCAGAAGTTGAGGACTTAGACTCTAACGTATTATATTAAAACAAGCTGTTCAAAGCAAGAAAAAAAAAGGGAGGCGCTTTTGAAAGCGCCTCCCGTAGGTTGCGTATGGCAGTTTAATATTTAACGTTCTGCCATTTCATAAAATGGAGGTGATGTTAATCTGACCATTCGTCGCCGGGGGCAGTCCATGTATTGTCGGCAGTAAGTTTCCTTCCGAGCGCCTGCCAACTGAGTCTCAAAACCTGGATCGCGTAGGCAGTGTTATGGAAACCTGCTGCCGCGTCGTGTTCGAAAAGCACGAAGTTTCTGGCAGCTTTTGCGGCGTCCGCATCAGGTACCGTAGCTTCTACTGTGCCCATTCCCCAGTAAGGGTTCCCGCCCTTCCAGGTGAAATTGAATCCCAGGTCAGCGCCGATGCCGGAAGTTATTCCATCGTCATCGTAATCGCCGTCTGTAAGACCATCCAGAACACGTTCCATTAAACCTTCATACTCCTCTTCAATTGTGCCGATAGTGCCGTTACCATCATAGTCGCCCCGAGCCGGCCTTTCAAAAGTTGGTGTAGCCGCTCCGCCCCATTCATCCCAATTACTGTCTCCGGAATGGCACTTCGCGCATACTTCAATTTTAGGTTCCCACGTATGAGGTTCGCCAGTATTACCTTTATACATGTGGCAGGTAACACAGCTGTTAAATTCATCTTCACCCGGCAGAATAAACGATTCTGTCGCGTGATAGGAGTCGCTAATTGTAGATTCCGTCAACGAACCTGTGGAGAAAGATGTAACCGCGCCGAAACCAAGTACTGTTTCAGACTGGTTGCCGACATGCGGCGTATCTGTCAATCTCCATTCAAGTGACGTCGTATTCCATTTTGCAACGGCGCCTGTTTCAGGGTTGCTACGGCGTGAGTTATGGCACATGACGCATATACGAGCCTTACCTACGTTTACGTAAGAAGAGCCCTCAGGTATCATTGCCGTGCCTGACACACGCAGTTGTTTTGCGGCCATCTGCTCGCCAAAATGCGGATAGTGGCATGCGACGCATGTCTGTGGTTGACGACCGGTAAAAGTATCCGCTTCACTGGCTGAAAGGGCTGATTTGCCCGCTATTTTTTCCGCAATAAATCTCTGCCCTACGTGGCATTGTAAACAACCAGCGCTACCTTCGCCATAATCCGCAAATTCAATTGTTCCTCCTCCGAAAACTCCGTGACCTGATGTCTGCCATTCATAATAAGTGCCGAGATGGCAGTCACCGCATGTCTCAGCGGCGTCAAACCGCGAGAGACTGCTAAGCGACGCGGGAGAATGGCAGGTGCCGCAGGAGTTTATATAAGGCGTAGGCATCGCACTGCTTGGTTTTACACCCATGGTGCTGAACCTTGACGGAACCATAAATGTGTGGGAAGTAATATCGCCTTCCCAGTAAATATTGTCTTCGTCAGTTGATTCGCCAGTTGCCTTGGCAAGGAGAAAACCTTCAGTTCCTGCGCCGGATTTAGCTGTCTTTGTCATGTGACATTTAATGCAAGGCGTTACGGAACCGCTCATTGACGTACCGACTTTTTCTATCATGTGTCCGGTAACTCCTCCGTTATGGGAATGGCAACGGCCGCAAAGTTCGCTGTCCGGTTCTACGGAATATTTCATCTGGTGCAAACGGTCATTTGAATGCAGTTCATGACAGTCATAACATGTCACAAGATATCTGCCATTCTTAGAATGCTGTGATTTCAGGAAATCCGCATACTGCTGATGGTGGCTTGAAGAATGCATGCCATCAAGTTCGTACCATATATTGGAGCCATCAGGGCCTTTCCTGGTGGTATTGTTTGTCAAGTAATCTTTTCTGCGAACGCCGGGTTTCGGCATCAGGTTGGACTGATTCAGAGGCTGTTCATTGCCTGCCAGATCCGTGCCTAAGCCGTTTCCTTTGGGCCTGTCATGGCAGAAACCGCAGATCATATTCGCTCTTTCAGGCGTAATCTTGCCCGGGTTAACTATATCTTTCGCTCCGTTTTGAGCGGAATGTTCCGAGCCGGGTCCGTGGCATGTTTCACAGCCGATGTTGATTTCATCGTTATTGCCGTCGCCGTCAATATCATAATTTGAATCATCATCATCAACCGCATCGGCAATCCATTCGCCGGTATCGGCATCCGCGGACAGCGCATAACCGTTGAAATGGCATCCCGCGCACTGCGCTTCAAATGTCTTTGTAACGGCAGGCGCCGCGATTACGTCATCCACAGTACCGTACGTAGTATCTACGCCGGATGACCAAAACTGATCGCCCTTATAATCTATCCAGACCCTGCGAGTCCTGTCGTAGTTATCATCACTGCCTTGTGTCTGATACTGCAGGAAGAAGTAGTGGCCGTTTCTCGTTGCAAGCGTTGACGGGACTTTAAGCAGGTATCTCTGTTTATACACGGCACCGCCGTAAGTCAAAGCGACTTCAAACGTTGCGAAATTATTCGCATCCGCGGCATTTAACGCGTTTTCAAACGTAATCTTGTATTTTGAATCCGCTGAATCCTGCCAGAGGTACGTCTTGTAATAAACCGTACCGCCGCCTGTTTCGCCTTCATAAATCTTGAATTTGTCATTGCCACGGGTGGAATCATAGTCTTCAAAGAAAAGTACCGTGACGCCCGTATCGCTGTACGCGGCGGCTGAGGTAAATTTATCAAGACTTTCGTTAAACTGAGGATATTTTGACACATCCTGCAGAGCGCTGTCCGTAGCCGGAACGTGTATTCCGTTCGGATGAGCTGTCATCTTGAAATTCGTATAATCATCATGGCACGCGAGGCATGCTGTCGTACCGATATACGCGGCTGAATTTGACGGTGAATCCGACAAACCTATTGCCAAGGTCTTACCGGACAAATCCGACCATTTCTTCGCGTCCCTGCACTGGTCTCCGCCAGGGAGATAGCTGTCGCCCACAGGACCAGCTACATAAACAAAATACTTTTTCATCATAATAGTTGAAAAAGTAAACGCACCATTGGCATCCGTCGTGACGCTGTCAATGGAAGTGGTGTTGTTATCAACCGCATCTTCCAAAGGTTCGTCATACTTGCCGGCTTCATTGCTGTTTACCTGGGCATTAACAATCGTTGAAGTGTTAACCATGCTTGCAGGTATCAGGTACACGGCGGCATTCTCAATGCCGGCGCCAAGTCCATTCAGGACTACGCCTGAAAAACCGGCAACCTCTGTATCCTGATCTTCGTCCTCATCGCTTTCTTCAGAAGCGATATCATCTTCCTCGTCTCCTTCGTCCTCGCTATCACCATAATTATAATAATAATAATTATAGTTGTTCGTCGTGTCCCCCAAAGTACCTCCGGTACCCGTCGTAGTCGTCGTGGTCGTCAGCAAATCGTTCTCGTCATCGCTATTCTGGGCACAGCCCATAAGAGAACCTACGACCAACCCCCCAAATATTGCTATCATCAGTAGTCTGTTGAACCACTTCATAGCAAAAAAACCTCCAAAAAATGAGTTTTAGCTTGAATAAAGCTACGATAAAAACATTAAATTGGGTTATATGCCCCATTTTACTGGGGCATTACACTCAATTTTCCTATCAATATAGTAGGGTTTATCCGAATTAGAGTATCTCTATCTGTTATATTAAGTTATTATTTTCGCAGTTATTTTGTTGCAACTCTATAGAGTAACAAGAGTTATAAAACGACATCTTCATATAAATCCATCAGTCACGGTTTTCGCAACGTGTATCTAAATTTTATATACTTTGTTTATTGATTATATGTATGCAATATTCGTACCATATATATATTGAAATGCTTAAGAGTTGAGGGGGTTACGGAGTTGAGGGGTTACGGGGTTTGGGGGTTACGTGTAGGGGTGAACCTGTGTGTTCACCCTGTTGAAGAGTTTATGAGTTACGGGGTTAAAGGTATGGCGTAGGGGCGGATCTATAGTATTCGCCCTGTTATCACTCGGAGCATAATATACTTGGCATTCATAGCCAGCGCTAAGGTAGCCGCAACCTTTAGGTTGCGCTGTAATACTGGATTCTAAGCGCAGGCTAAAGCCTGCGGCTACCTTCAAATGTCAAGTATATTATGCTCT